>JAGFJK010000512.1 GCA_024102795.1 Pirellulaceae bacterium | reverse complement strand
TGGGCTGTGACTGTGGAACGCCTTCGGCGTACGGGAACGCCGAGGACGCTATTGCTGCGCTCTAAACTCTGACGACGAAGAAACTTATAAGCTGCACGATCTCCTTCGGGGAGGGGGCCAGAGGGATATCAAGGGGGGAGCGCTCGTAGAGGCGCAAGCCGTCCAAGTTTCACTCGGTTGTTACGCCAATTTCCCTCGGCAAGACAACTCAAGAATCAGAGTTCACTCACGGATTCTTTTGACGTTTCAAATCACCAATCAAACCACACACTCACAAGGTACACCTTCGTGCACACGATTCGCGTGGCGGCAGTCAGCATCAACAGTCCCTTGGGCGACGTGCCGGGAGTGTTGGCGGCGATCGATCATTGGACGCGGCGGGCGGCCGAGGAAGGAGCCGAGCTGGCGCTGTTCCCCGAACTGCAGTTGCACGGCCATTGCACTCCGAATACCTGGGAGTTGGCCGAGCCGGTGCCGGCGGGCGACAGTGTCCGGCAGCTCGAACAGATTGCGGCCCGCTACGGGCTGTGGTTGTCGGTGGGTTTGAGCGAGAAGGAGCGCGACCTGGTGTTCAACACGCAGGTCCTGATCGGCCCGCAAGGTTATCTTGGCAAGCAGCGGAAGCTGCACCTGTCTCGCGATGAAGTGCTGTTCTACAAGGGCGGCCGCGAGCTGCCGGTGTTGGACATCGGCAAGTGCAAGGTGGGCACGATCATCTGTTACGACAACCAGTTTCCCGAAGTCGCCCGGATCCTGGCTCTGCGAGGCGCCGAGCTGCTGTTGATGCCTCACGCGGCCCGCGTCCGCATGTGGGACGACACGCCCGGCTCGATGGCCGCCGCCCGGCGCCACTCGCACGAATACTTCATCTCGTGCTACGCCATGCGGGCCCGCGAAAACGCCTGCTTCGCCGTGCTGGCGAACCAGGCCGGGCGAGCGGGCTACGTCCCGATGTATCCGGCCGATTCGCCCCACCAGCCGCATCATTGCGGCGGCGCGATCTTCTTCGCCCCGGACGGCGAAGTGCTGGCCAGTTCGCAGACCGAGCTGATCCGCGACGAGATGGTGGTCCAGACGCTGGACGCCTCGCGGCTGGCGGCCGAACGCAGCCTGCCCAACTACACGCTCAAGACGCGGCGGCCCGAATTGTACGAGGAACTGGTGCGCGAACAGGTCCGTTACTGAGCGGCCGGCCAGATGCTACACTGGCCGCATAGGGCGACTGTCCAATCCAGGTCAGTCCACAATCCCGCCAGCTCGCGGAACGGGCACCTCGGCCCGCCATTCCCATGGACCAGAAAACCAGTTTCGCCATCACGCCCACCGCTGACGAATTGGCTCGCATGCAGAGGCAGTTGGAGTTCGCTCCGGCCGATCCGCGAGCCGCTCGGACATTGACCGCCCGGCAGGTCGAGCAGTTCAACCTGGACGGCTACCTGACCGGGATTCGCATCTACGACGACGCGGAGATCTCCGGGATCCGAGCGTACTTCGATCAGTTGCTGGAGCAGGTCCTGGCCGCGGGCGGCGACAGCTATTCGATCAGCACGGCACATCTGAAGTACGGGCCGGTGTACGACATCCTGACCGAGACGCGGATTGTGGCCCTGGTCCGGGATCTGGTCGGCCCGGATGCAATCGGCTGGGGTTCGCATTTCTTCTGCAAGCTGCCGCGCGACGGCAAGCAGGTGGCCTGGCATCAGGACGCCAGCTACTGGCCGCTGACGCCGTCCAAGGCGGTCACCGTCTGGCTGGCGATCGACGACGTGGACCGCCAGAATGCGTGCGTCCGATTTCTGCCAGGCTCGCACTTGTACGGTCATCTGGAGTATGAGTCGAGCCAGCCGGCGGAAGGCAACGTGCTGGATCAAACGGTGCGAGCGGTGGAGCGGTTTGGGGAGCCGGTGGATATCGAACTGCGGGCCGGAGAGATCTCGATTCACAGCGACCTGCTGCTGCACGGGTCCGAGGCGAACGAGTCGGACCGGCGGCGCTGCGGGTTGACGCTACGGTATTGCTCGGCGGACGTGCGAGCGGGGCTGGACTGGAACCTGAAGGGAGTCGTGGTCAGCGGCAGCGACCCGACCGGGCACTGGGCCAACCCTCGTCGGCCCCAATCGCCATAGTCGCCATAGTCGCCTTTCGCTCCGCGAAAGTAGCGCATAGTCGCCTTTCGCTGGGAAACTTGGACAGCCTGGGCTTCGGCGAGTGCTCACGCTTGAGATTCCACTGGCTCCCTCCCCGAAGAGATCGTGCAGCTTTTAAGTTGTTTTGGCGAGGGAGTGTGGCGCGACAAACGAGACAGACTTGGGACTGCCTCCGCTTCAGTGAGCACTCCCCCCTTGAGATCCCTCTGGCCCCCTCCCCGCTTCGGGGAGGGCTGGGGAGGGGCCTGCGGGACTATAGAGCAAAGCGATTCGCTCAATTCGCACATGGCCACTCGCGGGACGCGGCTTTCGGACGAGTCGAGCATCAATTTAGGATCTGAATTCATGAGT
>JAGFJK010000511.1 GCA_024102795.1 Pirellulaceae bacterium | reverse complement strand
TGGGCTGTGACTGTGGAACGCCTTCGGCGTACGGGAACGCCGAGGACGCTATTGCTGCGCTCTAAACTCTGACGACGAAGAAACTTATAAGCTGCACGATCTCCTTCGGGGAGGGGGCCAGAGGGATCTCCAGGGGGAGCGCTCGCCGGAGCCCAGACCATCCCGCCGGAGCCCAGACCGTCCAAGTTTCCCTCGGTTGTCACGCCAGATTCCTTCGAGAGCGCACCTCAATAGCTGCACGATATCTCTGGGGGTGGGCTGGGCAGGCAATAATCGGCGCTTACCGATGCGAAGAATCCTGGAAAAGGTACGTGCGTCCCCCGCCGGGAACCGGTTATAATGACGGGCCGGCATCCGGAAGTCTTTGCCAAGCAAGACTTTCATATCGACACTTTCAAGTGCCAACGGCAGAGTGGGTCCCATGTCGATTGACAAAGGTAGCCCGAGACAGAAACCAGCAACCGCCGCCCAGACCAGGTCGGATCCACGCGGGAAGCGAGCGGACGTCGCGCCGTCGACTGCTCCCGGCCAGCGGCGCGGCGGGGCCGCGGACCGCAAGGCTCGATCTGCTCAACTGGAAGAAGACGAGCCGCTGGCAGACGAGTTGCTGGAGGACGACGAACTGCTGGAGCCGGGCGCCGACGATTCGGAGGTGGCCGAGGAAGCTGACGAGCGGGCGCGGGATAGGGCCGAGCGGCGCTATGCGCTGCGAGCCCGATTTCGTTCGATGGTGCGCAATTCCAGCGCCTTCATGATCTCGACGATCGTGCACCTGGTCGTGTTGATCGTGCTGGGCATTTTCGTGATTGACGACCAGACTCGGCAGGAAGTCCAGACGCTGGTGGCTTCGGTGTTTGAGGAAACGCCGGAGGACGAGCTGGTGGAGGTCGAACTGGAGCAGGACCTGGAAGCGGTGACGGAGCAGACGTTTGCCGTGTTCAGTGCGGCTCCAATCACCGGTTCGGAAGGCGCCGGGGCGCAGGGAGCCGCGACGGGCGAGGCGTCGGCGTCGATGCAACTGGACCAGAAAGTGGTCGATCAATTCAACACGTCGACGCAGATCAGCATTGGCGAGCCGATGGTGGGGATGCCCACTGCCCGAGAAGCGATCAAGGCTTTGCCCGAAGGCGCCTTGGGGCAAGAGCGGGCCGTGGTGGACAGCTACCAGGAAGCGATGGATCGCATCACGCAGGAAATCGTCTGGATGCTGGAGAAGAACGACGTGCTGGCGATCTGGTGTTTCGACCAGTCCGAAAGCATGAAGGACGACCAGAAGGAGATCCGCGAGCGGGTGAACAAAGTCTATCAGGAACTGGGGTTGCTCTCGTCGGCCAGCGGCGATCATCTGCTGACGGCGATCACCAGTTACGGCGAGAACTTCATGGTTCACACGCGCAAGCCCACGTCGGATCGGGACGAGATTCGGGCGGCGATCGATTCGGTGCCGATCGACCCGTCGGGCAAGGAGATGATGTGCGAGGCCGTGTTGCGTTCCGTGGCCGGCTATCGCGACTTCGCCAAGGGAAGCCGCCGCAAAATGGCCTTGATCCTGGTGAGCGACGAGAGCGGCGAACGGGACAACAACGACCAGTACCTGGAGCGGGCGATTGCCGAGGCCAAGGCGGCCCAGTGCCGTCTGTATGTGCTGGGCCGCGAGTCCGTGTTTGGGTATCCCTACGCTCACATGCGCTGGCAGCACCCGCAAACGCGCCGCATCCACTGGCTGCGGATTGACCGCGGCCCGGAGACGGGTTTTGTCGAGCAGTTGCAGACCGACGGTTTCCATCGCCGTTACGACGCCTTCGGCAGCGGTTTCGGTCCGTTTGAACAGGCTCGCATGGCGCGGGAGACCAACGGGATTTTCTTCATGCTGCCCAGCGTGGAAAGCAACCTGGTGCGGGGCGACAAGCGACGGTACGAGCTGGAAGCGATGCGGGCCTACCGGCCCGACCTGCGGGCTCGCCTGGACGTCATGGCCGACCGCGACCGATATCCGTTGCGGACCCTGCTATGGAAAGTCATCAGCGACCTGAACCCGTACAACCCGCAGTCGGCGCAAGTCATCGAACTGCGGGTGGAGTTTTCGATCGATCCGGCGGCGTTCCTGGCACAGGCTCGCCGCGAACAGGAAAAGGCGATCATTTACCTGCGCTACCTGGCCGAGGCGGAGAAGGCGTTGGCGGAGGCGGCCCGCTTGCGGCAGCAGGAAGCCAATCCCCGCTGGCAGGGCAATTACGACCTGATCTTCGCCCAGATCGTCGCCTACCAGGCACGAGTCTACGAATACGGCGCCAGCCTGGAAGCGTTCATCCAGAATCCCAAGGTCGTGCCGCTCACCAAGAGCCCCAACCTGCGGCTCGTCAACTGGGACATCACCACCCGCAAGCAGACGCTGACCGGCGATATCGCTCAGCCCTACATCGATCGGGCGACCGACATGTTCAACGAGGTGATCCGCAATCACCCCGGAACCCCCTGGGCGGCGCGTGCCGACTGGGAGCTGAAGCGGGGCTTTGGAGTCGACGTGGTGCCGGACTACGAACCCCCGTATGTCGAGGTATCCAACCCGATCCCCGTGCCGAAACTGTAAGCGGTGTCGGGGTAGACCGACGCGTCCACGCGGGGATCCGGCAGCGGGGCCTCGCCACGACTGGCAGGCCCGCGGGCCCGTCACCATCAAAATCGGCTTTGCCAAGGGCCGGCTCAGGCGTTAGGCTGATAATATCGGCCGTGGCGAGTGCCCGGGGTGGCGGGCCGCGGCGATTGGTCCGGTCCGGTTGAACCTGGAGCCCGCCGGATGGCACTCACTGCTGGCGAGTGCCGAAACGATCGCGCGCGGCGAGCGCAACGGGGTTCCATGGGCGGTCTTATCGTTCCCAAGGCGGTATCAGTGGAGAGTCAACTGTGAGCAGGTCCGAGGTGACACGGCGACGGGCGATCCAGGCGATGGCGGCCGCGGTGGGCGGAGCGTGCCTGTGGGATCGGACTTCGGGGACCGCCGCGGCGGCCAAACGGGATCCGCAATGGGAAGAGTCGATCAAGAAGGGGCTCGACTGGACCGCTCGCACGCAATCGACTCTGGGCCACTGGACGGCTGGGAACTATCCGACCGCCATGACGGCGCTGGCGGGCACGGCGCTGATTTGTTCGGGTTCGACCACCACGCAGGGGCCGTATGCCAAGAACATCCGCCGCGCGGTGGATTATCTGACTACCAAGAGCCGGGCCAACGGGTTGATCGGCGACCCGCTGACCGATAACCGCTACACCTACGGGCACGGTTTTTCCATGCTGTTCCTGTCGCAGGTGCTGGGCGAGGAGGAAGACGAAGAGCGGCGCGATGAGCTGATCGACGTGTTGAACCGAGCGGTCGATTTCAGCGGCAAGGCTCAGACCAAGTCGGGCGGTTGGGGCTATGTCAGCGCGAAGGATGGCAACGACTTTGACGAAGGCTCCACGACGATTACCCAGGTCCAGGGATTGCGCGGCTGCCGCAACGCCGGGATTCCCGTGGCCGCGGAAGTGATCGAGAAGGCCAAGGAGTACATCTACATCTGCAAGAATCCCGATGGCGGGATTTCCTACAGTTCGCGCAACCGCGGCAGCTCCCGGCCGGCCATTACCGCCGCCGCCCTGGCCACGCTCTACAACGCCGGCGACTACGACAGCAACCACGTGCCGCCCATGCTGGAGTACTCCAAGAAGAATCTGCACAACCTTTCCTCGGCCCAATCGTTCGGCCACTGGCACTACACGTACCTGTATTATTCCCAGGTCGTCTATCGCCAGGGCGCCAAGGAATGGGAACCCTACCGGGACAAGCTTTACAAGCGGATCGTGGGCGAGCAGACGGCGGACGGCAGTTGGACCGGCAACATCGGTCCCATCTATGTCACCGCCTGCAGCCTGATCATGCTGCAGTTGGACAAGGCGTTCCTGCCCATTTACCAGCGCTAATCGCGCTGCGCCATAGTCGCCTTTCGCTCCGCCATAGTCGCCTTTCGCTCCGCGAAAGTAGCGGGCCCCTCGTAGTCGCTCGTCCACTTCGAATCCCGCCGGCACGCCCGGCGGGATTCGCGAGCGCTCGCCCGGACCTGTTAGCGAGAAACCGAACGATCCGTCGGGCACGCCCGGCGGGATTCGTGAGCGCTCGCTCGGACCTGTTAGTGAGAAGCCGAACGATCCGCCGGGCAAGCCGGCGAGATTCGTGGGGCTCGGCGAAGCGGCCCTCATGAAAATCACAACTTCAAAACTGACGCGTCGGGCTACATAGGCTCTACGATGCTACGGCGGTCCGAGGCGGCGGCGCGGTCCACCTGATCGGACTCCACCGCCTGGCGCAAGGCTTCCACCAGGCCCGCCATCGTGTATTCTTCCGCCTCGGCGGCCGGTTCGAAACCCAGTTCGCGCAGCGTGCCGCTGGTAATCGGGCTGATGCTCGCCAGCCGGACCTGTCGCAGTTGCGCCCCGAACAGGTTGGCCAGCGAGCGGGCGATGGCCGAGCTGGTGACGGTGATCCAGTCGACTTTGCCCTGTCGCATTCGCTCCGCGACCGTTGGATCCGGGTCCGTGACGTCCCGGCTTTGGTACACCACGATCTGCTCGACCAATCCGCCGGCCGCTTGCAGCCCGTCGGCCAGCACTTCGCGTCCGCGGCTGGCCCGGACCAGCAGGAAACGGCGACCGGGCGCTTCGTCCCGGAGCGCATCGGCCAGCGATTCCGCTCGAAACTGGGGCGGTACCAGGTCGGCTTGCAGGTGGTACCGGGCCAGTTCGCTGGCCGTGCCTGGCCCCATCGCGGCCAGTCGCACACCGGCCAGATGGCGCAGGTCCAGGCCGCGGGCGAGCAACCGGTCGAGCAAAAAGCGGACGCCGTTGGCGCTGGAGAAGACCAGCCAGTCGAAACTGCCCAGGTTGTCGAGATACGAATCGACTCTGGACCAGTCGCCGGGCGGTTCCACGAAGATCGCCGGCTGCACCAGCACGTCGGCCCCCAGCTCCGTCAGTTGCCGTTCCAAGTCCGGCGCCTGTTCGGCCGTGCGCGTCACCATCACGCGCTGGCCGAACAACGGGCGTCGTTCGAACCAGCAGAGGGCCTGGTTCCGGGTGGCGACCGGGCCGATGATCACGACCACCGGCGGGCGCATCTTGGACGCCGGCGTCAGGATGCGGGCCACTTCGCCCAGCGAGCAGTACACGACCGACTGATCCGGCAAACTGCACCTGCGGACCACCGCGACGGGCGTCTCGGCCGGCTTGCCGTGATCGAGCAGCTCGCGGCTCCAATGTTCCACGGTGGTGACGCCCATGTACACGACCAGTGTGCCGGGGAAGGCGGCCAACGCGGCAAAGTCGAGCGACGAGTCGGTCTTGTCGGTCCGCTCCTGTCCGGTGACCAGTGCCACGGCGGACGCCAGCCGCCCGTGCGTGACGGAAATCCCGGCGTAGCTGCCGGCCGCCAGCGCGGCCGTGATGCCCGGCACGACTTCGAAAGGTATCCCCTCGTCCGCCAGCACCTGAGCCTCCTCCGCTCCGCGGGCGAACACGGCCGGGTCGCCGCCCTTGAGACGCACCACGCATTGACCTTGGCGAGCTCGTTCGACCAGCGTGCGATGCACCTCGTCTTGCGACCAGATTCGCGAGCGGCCATGCTGTCCCAGGCAGATCCGCTCGGCGGCGGCGCGAGCCAGTTGCAAAAGCTGGGGATTGACCAGATAGTCGTATAAGACCACGTCCGCCCGCCCCAGGCACTCGGCGCCGCGCAGGGTGATCAGCCCCGGATCGCCCGGCCCGGCGCCTACCAGGTAGACGGTTCCCACGGTTGTCGGGCCGCCAGCTCGGTCTTGCGTGCTCATGCGGTTCAGCCACCAGTTGGCCGCTGCGGGGAAAGTTGAGGCGAGTACACGTGCCCCGGTCCAGGCGACCGGCGGGACTCGATTTTACACGACTTGCGCCGCCGAGGACGGTTTGCGGCGGTGATTCGCCTGCTGCTAAAATGGGGGTTCCCGCAACAACCCCGCGAGCTGGACCGTAACTGCGGACTGCTGCCCGCCGTGGTCTTTGCCCGCCCAGGTCACTTCGAAACCAGGACACCTGCATGTCTCACGATTCGTCGGAAGCGCCGGGCGAACTGCCGGGCAGCGAGTTTCTGGTTTCGCCCGCCATGCGCCGCAAGCTGCAGCAGTGTTACGAGCACGGCACCAGCCTGATGTCGGACGATGCCTACGACTACGACTACGCCCACACGATGTTTGTGGAGTGCGTGGTTCACGACCCAGGCAACCTGGTGTATGTCGAGGCGTTCCTGGAAAACCTGCAACGCAAGTACCAGAACAACAAACGCGGTGCCCGGATGTTGTCGTTCGGCGGGAAAACCGCCTTCAAGAAAGCGCTCGCCCGACAGGATTGGAAGGAGGTCTTGCGCAGCGGGCCGGCCTTGCTGAAGACCAATCCGTGGGACGTGCAAGTGCTGCGGGGACTGGCCCAGGCATGCGAGGCGTATCATTTCAATGAGGCGGAACTGCGGTATCTCAAGAACGCGCTGGACGCGAACCCCAAGGACGCGGACGTCAACCGGCACTGCGCCCTGTCGCTGGCCCGCATGGGCCAGTTCGACCAGGCGATTGCCTGCTGGCACCGGGTGGAAGAGGCGAAGCGACACGACGCGGAAGCCCCGAAAATGATCTCGGCCCTGACGATCGAGAAAGCGCGGGCGCGAGCGGGCTACGGCAGTGACGACATCATCAGTTCCCGGGCCACGCCTGCCGGTTCGGCGGCTGCCAGTACCACCGCCTCCCGCCGCGCGGCGGCCGCCGCGTCGGCAGCCTCCGCGGCTCCAGCGAAACCCGCGACTTCGCCCGTCCCGACC
>JAGFJK010000428.1 GCA_024102795.1 Pirellulaceae bacterium | reverse complement strand
CACAACCCACCAGCGAGCAGGGCCAGTGCGACGCCGGCCGTCGCCAGCGGGCGCCCCAGCCTGGTCGCGAATTGGTCGAGTCCCGCCAGCCCGCGTGAGTATGGATGGTATTTCCACATGCGACGACTCCTTGCAAACAAAGCTCCTTGTGAACGAAACTCCCGTCCGGACGAGCAGGCCTGGATGCCCGTCTTGCGCACCCACTCGTCACGCACCCGCTCGATCACCGCCGCGGGTCCCTCCAAGCCCGCACGCGAACCGACTCCCGATCCAGTTCCGCGATCACCGCTCCTCCCTGGGCCGTGTGCAGCACTCGCCCCCGTTCCCAACCCGTGATCCGTCGCATCTGTTCCAGGCTGTCCGTCCGCCCACCGCTGATGACAAGGAACCGCGGGCGAGCCCAGCGCAGCACGTCGTCCGGCCGGCTGTGCCGACTGCCATGGTGTGGAGCCAGCAGCACGTCACAGGCCAGCGGCGGTAGATTCAACATGGCTTCCAGCCCGTTCCCTTCAATGTCACCGGTCAGCAGCACGCTGCGCCCCTGGTGCGTGATCCGCAGCACCAGGCTGTTGGCGTTGTCGCTCCCCGCGACGCCGTCCGGCGGCGGATGCAGCACTGCCAGCCAGGTCCGCTCGGCCATCTGCCGCCGGTCGCCCGCCACCAGGCAACGCACGGGAACCCCCGTCGCTCCGATCCCTCGCCGCAGCGCCCAAGTCCCCTCGTCGGTGCGACGCAACAAGGTCGGCGCGACCCAGACCTGCCCGACGGCGAATCGTCCCAGCAGTTCGGGCACCGCGTTGTAATGGTCCGCGTCGGCGTGCGAGATCACCAGTTGATCCACACGTAACAGACCGCGAGCCCACAGGGCTTGGGCAATCGTCCGCGCGGCGCCCGCCGGATCTCCCAGCGACCCGGCGTCGTAGAGCAGCGTGCGGCCATCGGAGAACTCGCACAGCACGCTTGTCCCGTGCCCCATCGCCAGGAACGTCACGCGCAGCGGCCGGTCAGCTCGCCGATACTCCCAGCTTCTCAGTGCCGGGCTGACCACCACGCTGGCCGCCGCCAGCACCAGCAGCAAGGCGGTTCGCCAGGCGGAGAACGCTACTGGCCACCCTGGCGCGCCGGCCGCCGATTCTGCGTCGCGGCGCGGCAGCAGCACGCAAGTCGCCCACACCGTGTAGAACAGCAGCAGAAACCAGGTCGGCGGGCCGGGAAGCCAGTGGTGGCCGCCGGGTACGCGCCCTGCCAGATCGACCATGGTCTCCAGGCACCACAGCCCCCCATCGCAGACGCGTCCACAGAGCCACCCCAGTCCCGGCACCAGACCGCCGACCAGCATCGTCAGCAAGCCCGCGAACAGGCTGACCACCAGCGGCGGCCAGAGCACGGCGTTCAGCAGCACGCCCGACAACGACAGAACGTGGAACCGGGCCAGCACCAGCGGCAAACTGACCAGCCAGACGACAACACCTCGCCACCATAGCCGAACCCAAGTGGCCAGGCTCCGGCGCAGCCAGCGCACCGGCCAGGGCCGCGCCTGGTCCACCAGTTGTCTGAGCGGATCCGCCGCCACCGTCCGCCAGCTTCCAAACCGCCATCCCACCAGCGTCGCGACCGCCAGAAAGGAAAGCTGGGCGCCCGTTTCAAACACGACCGACGGCCGCATGACGATCAGCACCAGCGCGGACCCGGCCAGCGTGTTCAGCGCCGCCGCGGGTCGTTGCAGCAAGCGGGCCTCGCACCAGGCCGCCACCAACAAGGCGGCTCGCATCACGGGCGGCCGAAGTCCGCTCAACGCCGCGTAAAACAAGGCGAAGCCAACCACCAGCAGCAGCGTCATCACTCGCGGCAGCGTCAACCAGCGAGCCACCCACCACAGCCCGCCGATCAGCAACCCCACGTGCAGTCCCGAAATCGCCAGCACGTGCATCGTGCCCGTCATCAGGAACGACTCCGTCCGCTCGCCCGGCAGCTCGTCCCGGATCCCCAGCAACAGCGTCGCCGCCAGTTCGCAGCGCGCCGGGCCCACGTGCCGCCGCAACAAGGCGTGGCAGTGGCCGCGCAGCCAGTGCAGATAACGACTGGCCGACCAGGCCGTGGATCGTGCTCGTAGTTCCACCGCCCCCACATGCGATGCGCGAATCAGGCATAAACGCCGTTGCCCTCGAGCCAGCAAGGCGTAATCGACCGCGCCTGGATTGTCGGCCGGCGACACCGCCTGCAACTGGCCAAACACGCGTACCCGGTCGCCCGCGGCCAGCTTGGGCGGCGCGCCGCTACCGGTCAGTCTGGCGAGGCCACTGGCCGGCCGCCAAACGGCCCCGTCCCGGACTTGCTTGACGCGCACGGCCGTCCGCCAACGCTCCTCGGCCCCACCCGCTCCAGGGATCTCGGCGACCGGTGCCCGGCGCGGCGATTCCAGGATAATGGCCTCCAGCACCACCGGCCGAGCGTCCGGTCTCGCAGCCCGCCCCAGATCGTCGTCGCCAAACAGACGCCAATCCACGTGATGCCAGGCGGCCGCCACGGACCCCGCCGCCAGCAATAAGCCAACCGCCGACGCTCGCCGCCATCCCAGCCACCACAGACAAACATACCATCCCGCTCCCACCGCGCCGGCCGCAATCCAGACCGGCAGTCCCGGACCCGTCTGCCGATCCAGCACAACTCCCAGGCCAGTGGCCAGGCACGTCCACAGCAACGGCTGATGCCGCCACCCGGCCGCCCCCATCGAGTTCCGTTCCGTGTCGGCTGTGACCATCCGCTCCCAGGCTCCCACCCACGCCTCCCCAACCAGGCGCGGCCTCCGAGAGGGCACCCCGCCCGACTCGACAAGCTCGCCCCCAGATCGACCTGCAATCTAGCAAACGGGGGTGACCACAGTCTGTCAGCGGGCGGAGCCGTTTTTCCGGGAATTTTGGGAAAAACGGGATTTCGCGGCGAGTCGGTGACAGACAGTTGTCACCGCGCGTCGGGGGCGGCGGCGGCGCCTGGCTGGGAGGGAGGTGCCTGGTGGCTGCCGCCGCGCAGGCGATCCGCGATCAGCGTATCGACGATCAACTGGCCCACGTGGTAAGCCACCATCGGCAGAATGCTGACCTGGCTCTCCATCGCCACCTGCAAGCCGACCATCAGCGTCTTCTGGCTGCCGGCAAATCCCACGGCAATCCGGTCGCCGCGCGATAACCCCCACATGCCCGCCAGACGAAAGCCAATCCCCCAGGCCAGCAGGTGCACCGCCAGGACGACCACCACCATCCAGGCCAGTTGGACCCAGCCCAGCGCCGGCGACTGGTCGTCGAACAGACGGATGCCCGTGCCGATGGCTCCCAGAAACACCATGAACAGGATGCCGACCTGCGCCAGCACGCTGAGTCCCACTTTCGCGCGGGTGGCCCACTGGCCAACCAGCCGGCTGGCCCGCAGCGACTGGGCGACCGCCATCGGCAGCACGACCAGCAGTCCGAGCTTGCGCATCATGTCGCCCACGTCGATCTCGACATGCTGGCCGATCATGGCGGCCAGCCACAGCGGCGTGACCAGGAAGCAGGTGGCGTTCGTGATCAGGGTGACCAGCAGGGCCGGCGCGTCGTTGCCGCCGGCTCGCCGCGTCCAGACGGCGGCCGAGGCCAGCGTGCAAGGGGTGGTGGCCGCGACCAGCAGCCCCGGCGCCAGCTCCGGGCTCAACGTCCCCGAAGCCCCCCACGCCAGCAGCGGAACGACCACGAAATTCACCGCCACCGCCAACAGCGGCGCTGCCGGAAAGCGCAGCGCCCGCCAGACGGCCGCGGCTTCCAGGGGCAGGGCCATCAGGAACAGGACGGCGGCCACGATGCCGTGGCGCAGCAACGTCACCTCGGCCAACGGTTCAAGCCGCCGGCCGCCCAGGATGCCCACCAGCAGGACCGCTGCCAGCGAAAGCAGAAACCAGCGTCGCGACAGAAAAGTCAACACGGCGATACGGCTCGCATCCAGTACCGTTTCGGAACGACGTTCCCGCCGGGAACTCGGCGACTCAGGCCCTCGCGGGACGACCCAGCCGCCGGACCAGCCGCCACAGCTCGCCGACCCACAGCACGGCGGACGTGGAGACGACGATCAGCAGCCAGTCGCGCCATTCCAGCGGCACGGTGCGGAAGAAATTGCCGCCGAACTGCACAATCACGACCTGCCCCAGGAAAATCGCCGCCGCGATGACCAGGAAGGCCTTGTTCTGCAGCACGCCGCTGAAGGCCGAGTGCGTCAGGCCCAGGCAACGGGCGTTGAACAGGTTCCAGAACTGCAGCAGTACGAAGACGGTGAAAAACACCGACAGCTCGTAGGGCGAGACTTCGCCATCGGCCTGGAGCCGCAGGAGCATGGCGATCAGGATCACCAGGAACACGGCGGCCACTCCGAACACGTTGGTGGCCATGACAGGCGTCACGATGAAGGCCCGGGGCGATCGCGGCGGCCGGTTCAGCACGTCGCGGTGCGGCGGTTCGGTGGCCAGGGCCAGGGCCGCGAACGTATCCATGATCAGGTTGACCCACAGCATCTGGATCACGGTCAGCGGCAGTTCCACGCCGATGAACGGTCCCAGGAAGGCGATCCCCAGCGCCGCCACGTTGATCGTCAACTGGAACAGGATGAACCGCTGGATGTTCTCGTACAACGACCGGCCCCACATCACGGCGTCGACAATCGTGCGGAACGAGTCGTCCAGCAGGATGATGTCGCTGGCTTCCTTGGCGGCCGCCTTGCCGGCCCGTCCCATCGCCAGTCCGACGTCGGCGTAGTTCAAGGCGCCGCAGTCGTTGATGCCGTCGCCTGTCACGGCCACGACTTCGCCCTGTGCCTGCAGCGACCGCACCAGGCGGACCTTATCCAGCGGTTTGGCGCGCGAGAGGATCTTCAACTGCCCGGCCGCCTGATGGGACTGGTCGTCGGGCAAGGTCTGAAAATCGGGTCCCTTGAGGTGGCAGCGATCCGCATCCTGATCGTTCCAGAGCCCGATCTGGCGGCCGATCTCCTGGGCCGTGTCCGGGTTGTCGCCCGTGACCATTTTGACCCGGATCCCGGCCCGCTGGCAGGCCTGGATGGCCGGGGGCACTTCGGGCCGCACCGGGTCGGCGATCGCCAGGAAGCCGAGCCAGGTCAGGCCATGAGCGGCTCCCTCCAGGTCCATGCCTTCGTCGTAGGCCAATTTGTCGTGGTAGGCCATCCCCAGCGTCCGCATGCCCCGCGCCTGGAAACCGACCAGCTCGCCGCGAATCTGTTCCCGATGCGCCTCGATCGGCTCGATCCCCTGAGCCGTCCGCACCTGCGTGCAACGGGCCAGCACCAGTTCGGGCGCGCCCTTCACATGCAAGCAAGGCTGGCTCGTGCGGGGCGATACGCCGTAGGTTCCCATCCATTTCCGCTCGGTCGAAAACGTCAGTTGGTAGGTGATCGAAAACGCCACGCGGTTGCTCACGTAATCGATCCCCTGCTCTTCCAGCCAGAACAGCAAAGCGCCCTCGGTGGGATTGCCCAGCGCTCGCGCGGCTTCGGCGCCTTCGCGAGCCAGATGGGCGGTCGTATTGGCCGCGATGTTCTCCACGATCAGCGCGCCCAGCTCGCCGGCCGGGTCCAGCGGGCCCTGCAATCCCGGATAACTGGCCGCGAAGACCCGCATCTCATTCATCGTCAGCGTGCCCGTTTTGTCGGAACAGATCACGGTGGCCGCGCCGATCGTCTCGCAGGCGTGCATCCGCCGGACCAGCGTATTGGCCGCGGTCATCTTCCGCATGCTGTAGGCCAGGCTCAACGTCACGCTCATCGCCAGCCCCTCCGGCACGGCGACCACGATGATCGTGACGGCGATCATGAAGTAGGTGAGGAACTTCTGCGCGGCGCCGTCGGGCAGCCAGTCGCCGGGCGAGGCCGGCACGAAGTTCAGCAGGTAGCCCCCGCCCAGCCCCACGGCCACGATCAGCGCGCCCAGCCCCAGCACGGTCAGCCAGCGGCGCAAGGCCGCGTGCCCCTCGTCGTCGTCACCGCCCAGCCAGGCCGGCGCTTCCCAGCCCAGCGCCAGCTCCAGGCCGTCGTAGACCATGGGCAGCCAGACCAGCAGCAGGGCCACGCTGGTGCCGACAAAAAAGATCCCGGCCACGGTCCACTGCGCCGCGCTCAATTCCAGCTCGCCGATCACCACGCCCCGCACGATCAGCGCCAGGAATGTGCCCACGGCCACCAGCAAGCCGACCACGCCGATCACCTTGCTGAGCTTGTCGAGCTGCTGGTTGAGCGGCGTGGCTTCCCCTGTCTGCTCGGCCGCGGCGCGGACCGTCTTGCCGATTTCCGTGGCGTCGCCGACCGCCGTGACTTCGTACATGCCGTGACCGTCCAGGGTCATCGCACCCCGCAACACCATGTCGCGAGGGTACGTGGTCCGGGCCAGGCGGGCCTTGCGCGGATCGTCCCGGGCCACCTTCACGTTCGGCTCGGACTCCCCCGTCAGCCCTGACTCGTTCACCTGCAACGACACGGCCTCCAGCAGCGTTCCGTCCGCCGGCACCTCCTCCCCCGCCTCGATCAGCACCAGGTCGCCCACCACGATGTCCTTCCGCGGGACGTCCGTGAAGCGGGCATCGCGGACGACCTTGATCGGCACGTCGTCGTTGACCGTGTTGAGCACGTCGAACTCCTTGTTCGCCTTGTACTCATTGAAGAACGCCAGGCCGGTCGCCAGCAGCACGGCCGTGATGATGCCGATGCCTTCCAGGTACTCGCCGTGCACGGCCCCCACGCCGATGGCGATCACGGCCGCGATCATCAGGATGCGGATCACCGGATCGTCGAACTTTTCCAGGAACAGTTTCCACCAGGGATCGCGGGCCGGCGGCGTCAACACGTTGTGGCCGAACTCGCGGCGGCGCTGCTCCACCTGTTCGGATGTCAGGCCAGGATGCCGGACGGCGGTGGCCGGCGTGGCAGGGGATGTCATGCGGGCAGTCTCCAATCTCTCAGTCTCCGATCTCTCATCTGGCTCAGATCTCTTGCGGGTAATCTCCCAACCCGTCCAGGTGCAGCGTGAACGACCCGGCGGAGGCGGGAGCCCGGAACTGGATGCCGAACTTGAACTCATCCTGCTGGAGGGCCTTCTGACCCTGGACTTCGACAAACCCGCCCACGCCCAGCGGCCAGTCCTTGACCAGCTCGATGAACAGTTCCCCCCAGTCCTCCAGCTCATCGATCCAGTTGGTGTACCAGACGTCGATCCCCGTGCTCGACTCAAAGTTGTCCAGGTCATGAAAGCGACCGCGAATCCGCTCCAGCTCGCCCGCGTTATCGTCGGTCTTCAATCCCAGGATCACGGCCTTCATCAGTTGCCGCTGGCCCGCCGCGATCTGCTGGCACATCACCTCGGTGAATTCCTGCAGCCGCTCGTGGTCGTCGTCGTCCCAGGCGCCGTCGGTGACGAACACGGCCATGCCCACCTTGTCCGCGTCCAGGAACACCTGTTCCCAGAAGTAACGCACCACCGGGGTCAACTTGGTGCCGCCGCCCCACTTCTCGGCCCCCGCGAACTCGTAGGCCTGAATCTCGCTCGTCCCCAGAATGCCCACCGGTTCGATGTCGCCGCCATCGTCGCCGCATGCCCAGTACGCCAGGCCGCACTGGTTGCGCGAGTTGCGGGCCAGGAACGACGCCAGGTCCTGGGCTACCGGGTGCACCTTGTTCTGCTTGCGGCGGATCATCTTGGGCAGGTGAGCGGCGTAGGTGCGAAGCATGCTCTTCGAACCGTCCAGGGCCAGGGCCGTCTTGGCCAGTTCGAAGCCCAGCGAACTGTCCGGCTTGACCACCACCTCCACTTCGCGCTCCGCGGGCGATGGCAGGCGGTGCTTGACCTCGCCCAGAAACTCGATTCTCCGCGGCGGCTTGATATAGATCCAATCGCTACTCATCTTGGGCACCTCGCTGGTCGGGCTATGGCAACTGGTCAGGTCAGCGCCTGCTCGTAGTCGCCCAGGTCCTGTATGTGCAGTTTGAACGACGCGGCGGCGGCCGGGACGCGGAACTGGAGGCCGAACTTGAATTCGTCCGTCTCCAGCACCCGCACGCCGTCCGCCTCCACATAGCCGCCGACGCCCAGCGGCCAGTCCTGCACCATCTCGACGAAGATCTCGCTGATGTCGGCCATCTCGTCCAGCCACTTGTGGTCCCAGATGTCCACGGGACTCGTGGAGTTGAAATCGTCCAGCGAGGTGAACCGGGATTGAATTGTCGGCAATTCGCTGGCGTTGGTCTCCAGCCGCAGCCCGATCAGGATCAGCTTCATCAACGACCGCTGGCCGGACCCCACCGCGGCGATCATCTCGGCCGTCAGCGCCAGCAGTTCGGCATGGTCGTCGTCGGCCCACGCTCCGTCGGTCACAATCACGGCCACGCCGGGACCCGTCGTGTCGGCGAACACCTGCTCCCAGAAATACCGGACCACCGGCGTCAGTCGGGTTGAGCCGCCCCAGCGCTGCGGGCCGCCGAACACGTGGTTGGCGACTTCCGCGGCGCTCAGGATGCCGATCGGTTCGATGTCGCCGCCATCATCGCCGCAGGCCCAATAGGTCAACGCAACCTCCCCCTTGCCGTTTTGAGCCAGGTAGCCGGCCAGACTCTGCGCCACCGGCTGCACGGAATTCTTGTTCTTCCGCAACATCGGCGGCAGATGGGCGGCGAACGGCTGCATCATGCTCTTGGAACCGTCGATCGCCAGGCCCGTCCGAGCCAGTTCAAATCCCAGCTCGGTGCCCGGCTGGATGATCAGTTTCACTTCCCGAGTGCCATCGTCCAGCAGCCGGTGCTGTACCTCGCCGAAAAAGGGATTCCGCTGGCTGGCGCCGTGCAAATGGGTCCACTCGGTGGTCGGAACAGCATCGGACATGCAAGGTTCTCCCGCAAGGTGTCGTGGGCTCAAAACTAACCAATTGTGAATCGACCCATTTGTGAATCGACGTCGCCAGCGCCCACCAGCGACCACGTTTCCCGGCCGGCCCGGTCAGCCGGTCCGCCAGTCGCCGGGCGAACGCGCATCAGGTCGCGGCCGCTCCGGTCTGAGCGGCGTTGCCCAGGTACTTGGCCCAGGCGCCCGGCATCAACGCCCGCGAACTGCCACGCAACGCCACGAACCGCCCGTCCTCCAAGCCAAACACCACCAGGCCCCCGGCCAGGATCGCGCCCGGCGACCTGGCGGCCGCTCCCACCGGTTCCACCCACAGCGGCTTGCCATCCTGACCGACCGCATGCACGAACCCGGCATTGTCGCCGAAATAGACGCTGCCGTCATCGCCCAGGACCGGAGTGGACTCGATCGCCGCTTCGGTCTCGTATTGCCAGCGCTGCTTGTGCGACACGCCGTCGATCCGCACCAGCGCCCCGCTCGGCCGCTCGCCCCTCCCGGACACGCTCAGGCCCACGTACACCGAATCGTCCGCGGCGACCACGGGAGCACCTAACACCTGACCCGGCAGGTCCGTCGACCAGAGTTTCTTGCCGTCCAGCCCGAATCCGTACAGCCGGTCGTCCCGGCTGGCGACCACCAGCGTCGGCCCGCCCGCCAGGGCCAGCGCCGAGTTGATGAACCATCCGGTCCGCCCTTCGTCCCGCAAATGGTTCCAGGTGTTCCTGCCCCGCGCCTCGCCCAGCGGGATGGCGTAGACGCACGAGTTCTCCGCACCCACGTACAAGACGCCGTCGCAAATCACGCCGGTGGAGTCGAGCCGTTGCCGGCCTCGGAAGTACATCAACGGTTCGCCGCCCGGGCCGTTGCCCACTTGCCAAAGTCCGCCATGATAACCGCAGATCCAGGTGTTGCCCGACGGATCGACCAGCGGCGCGGCGAACCCCAGTGGTTCGCCCACTGCCAACGCGGCACCAACGCGACTGCCGTCGCGGCCGATCACGTGCAGATGCCCGTCCTCGGAATGCACGCGGATCTGGCCGTCACCGCCGACGACCGGCGAGCCGGGAATGCGGCCTCCCGTCTCATACACCCAGACTTGCCGCGGCGCCGAGGCGTCGCCGTCAAACGCCACCAGGCGGTTGGCCACCGCAAAGTAGCTGCGCCCCGCCGCATCGATCGCCGGGCTGTTGCGCTGGGGCGGAGCACCCTCCGCCGGCGAGTCGGGAAACATCCAGGCCACTAGCTGCGACACCCGTCGCTGCGGTGTGGGTGGTGCAACGGGAGTAGCGAGTGCGGCGGGCGCTTGGACGGGCGCTGGGGGCGAGGCGGATGGCACGTGCCGAGGGGCTTCCGGCGGAGTTGCAACAGGTGGCACTGCAACGGGAGCAGGTGCAACGGGCGGTTGTGTGACTGCCGGTTGTGCCGGTGCCGGCACTGCGGCGGGTGGCGCGAGCGGCTTGCCGGTGGCGGGTGGCGCGAGCGGCTTGCCGGTGGC
>JAGFJK010000426.1 GCA_024102795.1 Pirellulaceae bacterium | reverse complement strand
TGGGGACAATCGCTCCACCATTGCCAAGAGCGATTGGGGACAATCGCTCCACCATTGCCAAGAGCGATTGGGGACAATCGCTCCACCATTGCCAAGAGCGATTGGGGACAATCGCTCCACCATTTCCGGCTGGCAAGCGGCCCTCCGCCACGGGGAATGCCGCCACTGATCCGTCGTCGGATGGAGGCCCCTTCTTGGGATGCTGTGGATTGCAAATTGCAAATTGGAGATTGCCAACTGACGACTGACGACTGACGACTCACTCCGCCAGCACCTCGAACAGCTCGCTCCGTTCCGGATCCAGACCCAGTTCCTGCTCCAGCGACAGTTGGCGCAAGACCTGCTGCGATTCGACCAGCTCGTCGCGCACCAGGCTGCGCGTGATGCGCGAGCTGAAACCGTAATTGCCCGGACCGCGGTAGCGGTCGATTTCCGACCACTGGATATAGACGTGCGTGATGCCCGCGGCGCGCAGCGCCGCGCGACGCTCGGCCGCGGTGGCGTGGGCGTCCACGATCGACTCCAGCGGATTCGTATCGAAGCAGGTGGCGTACAGCGCGGGGACACGCAGGTCGAACGGTTGCGCGTCGCCCACCAGCAACACTCGCCCGCCGTCCGGCACGTGGCGGTTCAGCCAGTCGTGAACCGGGTTCGTGAAGCAGAAGTCCGGGTCCCGCGGGTCCGACAGATCGGGCCTCAGTTCGGCCAGCGCGACCAGAAAGCGGTTGTCGGCCGGAAAGGCGCGGGAGCTGATGATCGTCAGCCCGGCCAGCACGCTCCAGCCGACTGCAGCCACCGCGATCGCTCGCCACACTCGACCATCGCAGCATACCGCTCCCGCACCCGCCAGCAGCGCCGCCGCCGGCAGCGCGGGGACCAGGAACCGGTCGATGCGATGCGTGACCAGCCACCAGACCAGGACGTAGAACGCCAGCCAAGCGGCTAGCGGCGATACCACCGGCCACCGGCGCCAACCGGCCAATCCAAGCAAGGCCAATGGCACCAGGCACGGCGCGATCCAGGGACTGCGCCAGCCGATCTGACTCAAGCTGCCCCCAAGCTGGGCCGGCGTATAGCTGCGGCCCTGGGCGTCGCGCGGCACCTGGTGAGCTTGCCGCCATTGTTGGTCCTTGGCCTCGGTGCGCGTGCTGCCGCCGAACACCGAGACCAGCAGCGGATAGGTTGGATTGCCCGTCAGCACCCAGTTCTTGCCGTACCACAATCCGCAACTCAGCAGCACGGCCGCCGCGAACACGGCCCAGCGGACCGGTTGTAACCCGCCGAATCGCCGGCCCGGTGTTCGTTGGTCTAGTGTTTCCGGGTTCGCAGCCTGCCGGCCCGGCCAGCGGCAGCCAGCCAGCAGCACCCAGCCGCTCAGCGGCACAACCAGCAGCAGCAGGGCCGGATACTTGCAGGCCGCCGCAGCGCCCGCCAGCCAACCGCACAGCAAGGCCAATCGGCGGCTGCTGCCGGACGTGTTGTCCACCGCCAGAATGCCCGCGTAGATCGCCAGGAACGCATACATGCCGACGACCCCATCGTTCAGGCCCGCCATCGATACATGAGCGACCCACGGCACGCTCAAGTAGAGCAAGGCCGCCAACAGTCCGGCGGTGCGGTTTAGGAACCGGCAGCCCGCGGTGTACAGCCCAGCCGCGGTCAGCAGCGAACAGGCGGCGATCACCAGCTTGCCGACCAGCGCTCCCCACCACCAGCCATCGGGCGCGGGCCAGGCTGCCATCGCCAGCAGCGCGGGCATCTCGGCGCCCAGCGGCATGTTGCCGTAGACATTGTGCGGCAGAAAGGTAACTCGCCCTTCCTGCTGCCACTCCTTGGGAACCTGCAAATGGTACTCCCGCACATCGAACTCCGAGGGCGGCAGCGCGCCGCCGGCCAGCAGGACCACGGCCAGCGGCACCAGCAGCCAGGCCAGATACCGCTCGGACCTCCAGTGCTGGCTAGCCGGCGGAACCGGTCCCCCGCCGGTCTCTCGATCGCCCAGATCGTCCTGATCTGCCGCCGGCCCCGCTCGGCCATTGGCCTCGCGGGCGCGGCCAATTAGCGGCCACAGTATCCGGACCGCCGACCAGGCGGCCAGCAGCAGTGGCGGAGCGACGACCAGCCAGGGGCGATGCAGTTGACCGGCCAGGCCCGCTGCCAGAGTCCATAGCGACACGGCGTGCAACCCCGCGGCGCCACCGAACACAGCTTGTTCCCCTGGCGTCAGCAGGCGGTCGACGCGTAACCAGCGCAGCCACTGGACACCAATCAGCCCAGCCATCGCCAGCAGGCCGGCGGCCGCCAGCAGCATGGGCACGCGGTCCAGCACTGCGATCCTTTGCGGACTGCCCCCCATCCATTCGCGTACTAACTGGTCGGGCAGCAGCAGCATGAGCAGGCCCTGCCAATGGAGCGGTTCGGACCAGTAGAACACGACCAGGTAGATAGCCAGCAGCACGCCGGCCGCGCCCAGGCCCGCGCCCAGGCGAGCGGGGGGCGTCAGCCCCCTGTTTCTCTGCCCCCCCCCGCAGCCGCGCTTGC
>JAGFJK010000404.1 GCA_024102795.1 Pirellulaceae bacterium | reverse complement strand
CCAAGCAGAAGCGGCGCCGCGGGAGCGGCGCCCTCGTGTGCCCGGCATGGGCATTGACTTGTTGTTTGCAAGGTAACAACCGGAGGGGGTGGACCCAACCGAAGTGGAACCGCAAGGCCGCGACCGTGAGGGATCGGCTGAAAGAAGCGGAAAACGAAGTTCTGACCGTAGGAACACGAACAGGTGATGAGGCCGGTGGTGGGCGGTGAGCCAGCGAGGACAGTGCGAAGCCCGAATTCCACACGAAGACACCAGCGGTAGAGCCTGACGGGATGGAATGAAAGTCAATGTTCTTACCCGGGGAGATCTGGATGGTGAGAGCCGTCCAGAAGTCAGCAGAGGCCGTAGTAGTGATGAGGCTGGCCGAAAGGCCGGAGGAGCGAAGGGCCGAAGCGTGGAGAGAGATCAGCAGTCCCGGAGCTTGGATTCGGATGCGAGCTTGTCGACATCAAAGTGGCGTTGCAACTGCGGCAACCACCCTTTGAGCGGCCCTGACGAACGCGGTTGGAAACTGCGCAAGTCGGGGGCGTGGCCAACGAGTGTCTGGTCTGGCGCGAAGGGACGCCAGAAGGTGATCAATGAGCGAGATGGCGGTGGATTTGCTTGAGGCGGTACTGGCTAGGTCGAACATGCAGGCAGCCTGGTTGGCGGTGAAAGCCAACGGGGGATCGGCAGGTGTCGACCGGAAGAGCATCGAGGCGACCCGTGCCCATCTGGTGCAGCACTGGCCGGCGGTTGCGGAGAAGCTGCGGGCAGGGCGTTATCAGCCTGCGGCGGTGCGTGCGGTACGGATACCCAAGCCTCAGGGCGGCGAACGCCAACTGGGTATACCGACGGTCCAGGACCGTCTGATTCAACAAGGGTTGTTGCTGCAATTGGGGCCGCTGTTCGAGGCGCGGATGAGTGAGCACTCGTACGGGTTCCGACCCGGGCGCAGCGCCCACGATGCCGTGCAGGCGGCACGCCGGCATGTGCTGGCCGGGAAGCGCTGGGTGGTGGACATCGATCTGAAGAGCTTCTTTGATCAGGTCGATCACGACAAGCTGATGCATCTGGTGAGTCAGGTGGTCGATGACAAGCGGGTGCTGAAGCTGATCGGCGCGTATCTGCGCGCTCCGCTGCACCATCCGGATGGCCAGCGCGAGCGCCGGACGCGCGGGACGCCGCAAGGCGGACCGTTGAGTCCGCTGCTGGCAAACATCTACCTGACGCCGCTGGATCGGGAGTTGGAGCGACGCGGCATTGCGTTCGTGCGCTACGCCGACGATATCCAGCTGTACGCGGGTAGCGAACGGGCGGCACGGCAGATGCTGACGAACATCAGCGCCTGGCTGCGCGAGCACCTGAAGTTGGAAGTGAACGAAGCCAAGAGCGGCAGCGGTCCGAGTGATCGCACGCAGCTGCTGGGCTTCTGCATCACGACCGACGGCGAAACGCGCGTGTCCGACAAAGCCCTGGAGCGCCTGAAGGCACGAGTCCGGTCGTTCTGGTCCGGGCGTCTGCATGAATCGCTGGCCACACTGAAGCGGGACTGGTCGCAGTACATCGACGGCTGGTGGAACTACTTCGGTCACGCCAGTTGGACGCGCGATGTCCTCGATCTGAGCCGATGGATCCGCCGTCACATGCGCAAGTTCCTGTGGTTGCGTTGGCACAGCGTACCCGGTCGCCGCAAGGCGCTCTGGCGCCTGGGGGTTCGCGGCCGCGGCCTGTACATGGCCAGCAGCGGTCGCGGCGCCTGGCCCATTGCGAAGACCCCAACCCTGCACCAAGCCCTGAGTAACCAGTTCCTCGCCACCCACGGCTACACATTGCC
>JAGFJK010000380.1 GCA_024102795.1 Pirellulaceae bacterium | reverse complement strand
GAATCCGCGCTGCCTGGCGCTCAGCCCCGACGGCCGCTGGCTGGCCGCGGGCAGCGAGCGGGAGGCCCGAATCCGCGTCTGGGACGTGGCCGCGGGCACGCTGGTCTATGAATCGGCCGCGCGCAATGGGGGACCCGTCGGGTCGCTCGCCTTCGACCGTCCGGGGCGGCGTCTGATCGCTGGTCTGATCAGCGACATCCGCTGGTGGCACTTGCCCGACTTGGATGGCGCGCCGCGAGTGGTGCCACGCGCCAGCGGCAAACGGCCGGGTGTGGGGGCCTTCGCGCCGGACGGCCAGGTGGTTGCCTGTTCGTTCGATAACAGCACGGTCCATCTCGTCAGCAGCAGCGACTGCCGAACGCTGGCCGAACTCCAGACGCCCGGCCACTCGGTGATCTCGCGGTTGCGCTTCAGCCCGGACGGTTCGCGGCTGGCGGTCGCCACCGAGAACCACGCGCTGCACGTCTGGGACCTGGCCGCCATCCGCCGGCAGCTCGACGCGCTGTCGCTGGACTGGGAACCGGCGGCCGAGTTCGCCGAGCCGCTCGGACCAGCCGCCCGATACGCCGTGTTTCAATGGGACGAGCAACCGCGGTCGGAAGCTGGACGGGCGGCATTGAGCGAACTGCGAGAACGGTTCGCGGCGTCTTCGGACTTCGAGGGTCGAGGGTATGAACTGGCCGGCACCTGTTTCCGGCGGGGACTGGCCCTGGAACAGCAGGGGCAACTTGAGCAGGCACTGGCCGAGTACCACTCGGCCTGCCTGCTGGAGCCCTCGGCCCAGCACCTGGCGGCCCGCGGCTGGCTGTACCTGCGGTTGGGACGGGAATCCGCGGCGGCGGCCGACTGGGCCGGGTCGCTCGACCCCGATTCCCGCGAGTTCTGGGACCTGTACCGCCGGGCGATCCTGCGGTTGCACGTGGGCGACCAGCCAGGATACCGCGGCGACTGCCGGTACCTGCTCCGGCGATACGGCCCGCTGGCCGAGGCCGGCATGGCGGAACAACTGGCTAAACTGTGCCTGCTTGTGCCATCCGAAGACAGCGACCGCGAGCAGGTGTTGCAATTGGCTCGGCGAGCCCTGGACCACGACCCGGAATTCCGCTGGTACCAGGCGGTCCGCGGATTGGCCGAAACCCGGTGCGGGGATCCCGAGTCGGCGATCCAGTTGCTCCAGCAGGTGATGCAGTCCGAGCGCGGACAACATCCGGTCATCGACGCGCTCGTGCAGCTCGCGCTGGCAATCAATTACCGACAACTGGACCGCGACCAGGAGGCGGAGGCGGCGTTCGAGCAGGCCAACCAGCTTATCGATCAACTCCGCCGCTACGGCAACGACCAGGCGGCAACCCTGGCCTGGCACGATTGGCTGGTGATCCAGATCCTGCATCGCGAAGCGCTCAGAAACTGACCATGTACGGCTGCCAGTCGTCATCTTCCACGAAGTTCACGGCCGCCTGCGCCACGTGGCTCACCGGCTTGAGCTTGCCGGCCGTCCACTCGTAGATCTTCTCGGCCCCGCGCTTGGCCTTTCGCCGGCCCTTCGTTACGGGCCGGCGGATCAACGTCTTGCTCATCGCCCGCAATGATCCGTCGCGTTCGTAGGCCACGCCCACGTAGCTGTCCAGTTCGCGGCAGCGGGCACCCTCCAGCGACATCGCGACCACGATCTCGCGCGACTTCGCCATGTCGCCCAGCACGAAAATGCTGGCCACCGGGCAGACCCGCTGAAGATTGCGGATGATCACATGGACGTCCGAATTCGGATTGCGAAGCATCGCGTGGTCCTTCGCGGGGAAGCGATGGATGCTCATCCCGTTCAGAAACGTCATCAGGTCGGCGTGGGACTGGAAAGTGAAGTACATGGGGCGCGGTCCTCGGAGATGATGTGGGACGCCCGGGCATCGGGAACTGTCCCGTGCCGGCGCTGCGTGAGCGAGCAGGAAGTAAACTGCGCCAGGATTCGGTTTCTGACGCGGGAGGGATTTTTTTGTTATTGCTCGCCGTTCCACGGGTGGTTCGGTTCCCCCCGGATCACCCGTCCCACGAGCTTCCGGCAGCGATTAGAATGCAGGTCCAGCCTGGGCCCATTCGCTCGCTTAGCACCAGAGGAGCCTACCTGATGATTGCCAACCAACTTCGTGCCGTTGCCCGCGTCCACCTCCTGGGGCTGCTGCTGGCGTGTGTGGCCTGGCAGGGCCGCGCCGCGGTTGCCGACCAGCCGGCCGCGACCGAGAGGCCGATCAGCCCGCAAACCGACGTCATCCGACTTTTCGACGGCCAGAGTCTGGAAGGGCTCTACACGTGGCTGAAGGACACGAAGTACGAAGACCCGCGGCGCGTGTTCCGAGTGACCGATGGGCTGCTGCACATCACGGGCGATGGCTTGGGCGGGTTGGTCACCCGGAACGAGTATCGCGACTACCACCAGGTCCTGGAGTTCAAATGGGGACCGCGGACCTGGGAACCGCGGCAAAAGCGGACCAAGGACTCCGGCCTGCTGATTCACAGCGTCGGCGCGGACGGCGGCTACGGCGGAATCTGGATGCCTTCGATCGAGGTCCAGATTATCGAGGGCGGCTGCGGCGACTTCATCCTGGTCAGCGGCAACGATCGGGAAGGAAAGCCGGTGCCCCTGTCGGTGACCTGCGAAACCGACCGCGACCGCGATGGGGAAGTGATCTGGAAGGCGGGCGGCAAGCGGGAAACGTTCGACTTGAACAACCGCAAGCGAGTGAACTGGTTCGGCCGCGATCCCGACTGGGAAGATGTGCTGGGATTTCGCGGCGAGCGGGACGTCGAGAGCCCAGACGGGAAATGGACGCGGATGGACGTCATCTGCCGCGGCGGGCACATCCAGGTGTTCGTCAACGGCACGAAGGTGAACGAGGCGTCTGATTGCTATCCCACCGCCGGCCGCATTCAGTTGCAAAGCGAGCTGGCCGAAATGTTCGTCCGCCGCTGGGAACTCTGGCCGCTGGACAAGGGTCCCAAGCCCGCGCCGGCGGAGCAGTAGTCCGCGCTACGTTCGCTGAGCCAATAAATAGTCGCCTTTCGCTCCGCGAAAGTAGCTTCATAGTCGCCTTTCGCTCCGCGAAAGTAGCTTCATAGTCGCCTTTCGCTCCGCGAAAGTAGCTTCATAGTCGCCTTTCGCTCCGCGAAAGTAGCGGGAAGCTGCATTTGACCGGAATCCTGGTAGTCGACGGCGCTTTGTTCGCGGCAAAGATTGCGTGGCGGTACTACTTTCGCCGAGTAAAACGCGAGGATTCCGCTACTTTCGCGGAGCGAAAGGCGACTAAGTCCCGATCGCTCGCCGCAGCAGGTTGTGCGTGATCCGCTGCACACGCTCGTCGGGGCCGTGCGGGCGGCTCCAGTGCGACCAGGGCAGCATGTGCCCCGGCGGGCTCGACAGGTCCTGGCACCAGAAGATGGTGGCCGCATTGAACACAAAGTTCTGTTTGGGGCCGGGGTAAATCGTGGCCGTCCAGTGCTGAGGCCGCACGCCGCCCTGCAAGGCGGTCCCCTCGGCCACCACCTCCAGACCCGGCAGGTCGGCGGGCGGGTCGCCGTGGTATTCCCAGCCGATCAGGCCGGGAATCCGATCGCCCTTTTTCATGCCCGTGCCCGCGAACATCCAGTGGTCGGGCCGCGACACGATCCAATCGCCGCCGCCGTTGACCGGTTCCACGTTGCGGGCCCCCATCAGGTAGCCCTCGTCGGGACCGCGCTCCGGAAACGGGCCGTGTTCCCGCTCGCGCAACGTCGCCCATTGGTATTGCCCGCCATAGGGTCCGCCGCGAAACATGATCCGGTCGGGCCGGCCATCGCTGGCCGCTCGCAGCGGTGTTACCCAGCAGACCGAGTTGCCCGAAAAGAACAGCAGGTTGACCCCCGCGTCGCGCATCTTGACGGCGCTTTCATATTGGCGGATGTCCCAATACTCGTCATGCCCGACGCTCAGGAACGCCTTGCACCGCAGGCCGCGATCGGGCGTCAGCAGGTCGGAGTTCGAGCAGTACGTGACGTCGTAGCCGTGCTGTTCCAGCCAGTAGGCGAACGGAAACTCAAAGCACAGCCACTCGCCCGACCCGACCGACTGCGGGTTTTCGTAGATCTGCGCGTACTTGGCGTACGGCCGGTCGAAACTCACGTCGGCCCACGGTCCCTGATTGCCCTTGGGGTGCGTATAGACCGAATAGTTGTCGGGCCAGCGATTGTAAGCCTGCCAGGTGTTGTCCGAGCATTGCAGCAGGATGTCGGCGGGCCGGTCGTCGCGGACGATGAAGACCACGTAACTTTGCCAGGCCGCTTGCGACGGGCTGTCCGGCAACAAGCTGAGCCGGCCCAGGTAGACGCCGCTGACCCAGTCGTCCGGTATCGTCAGTTCGGCGGCGGGTTCCCAGCGACACTCGCGGAGGTTCTTCTCGCCGATTGGAGGCACCGGTTGGGCCTGGCCCTGGAACGGGCCGAGCGTGGTCATCAGGCGAGCGCCCCGGCCGCCGTAGTAGCCCGTGCGAAAAATCTCGATCTGGTAGCGAGCGGGCGGATCGGTCGAGACCTTGATCTGCAGCGAGTCGCCGGCCCGCACGCTCTGACGCGAACAGTAGCCCTCGATCCACGGCGAACGAAACCCGCCGACCTTGTCCAGCCGCACGCGCGTCAACTGCCAGTCGGTGGCGCCCGGCTTCTGGTTCTCGCGGGCGATGAGCGAACGGTCGCCGGCCGTGGCCGCCAGCGCCTCCTGAGCCGCCAGTTGGCCTTCCAGCTCCCCGCCCCCCAGCAACCGGTCGCCCAGCAGCCGGCCAGCCGCCAGCGACAGCGAGCCGGCAACCGCTCCCTGCAACAGTTGGCGGCGTCCCAGCCGGTTGTCGTTCGTCGTCATTGGTTGCTCCCTTCGTCGCTGCGTGGCACGCTCCGCGCGAGGGCCAGGCGTCGTGCGCCTTGTGGCCCCGGACCGGCCGCCTTTGACATTGTACCCGCCCTAGTTGTACGCTGGAGGATCACGGTCGGACCAGCCCCGGCCGGCCATCACTCCTTGTTCGGAGGGCGCCGTCGTGCCTGCTCGCCATTGGCTTGCCGCTGCCTCGTCGATTCTGGCCTGCTGCTGTGGCCTGGTTGCCTGGACGCCGCCGGTGGTGGCCGCCGATCCGTCGTCGACTCCATCCCCGGCCGCCGAGTTCCAGCCGGCCGCGATTCGTGTCCCCGACGGCTTTGAGGTGGAGCTGGCGGCCGGCCCGCCGCTGGTCCAGCACCCGATGATGGCCTGCCTGGACGACCGCGGCCGGCTGTTCATCGCCGAAAGTGCCGGGTTGAACCTGAAAGCGGCGGAACTGGAACAGGAACTGCCCAACTTCATCCGCATGCTGGAGGATACCGACGGCGACGGGCGATACGACAAGTCGACGATTTTCGCGGACAAGATGACCCTGCCGCAAGGCGCTCTCTGGCATCAAGGTTCGCTGTACGTCGCGTCGCCTCCCAACATCTGGCGGTTGAGCGACACCGACGGCGACGGCGTGGCGGACCAGCGGCAAGTGCTGGTCGACAAGTTCGGTTACACCGGCAACGCCGCCAGCGTGCATGGCTGCTTCCTGCATCCCAACGGGCGCATCTACTGGTGCGACGGACGACACGGCCACGAGTTCCGCGACGACGACGGGCGCGTGTTCAGCCGCGGCGAAGGCTCGTACATCTTCTCCTGCAATCCGGACGGCAGCGACGCGCGGGCTCATTGCGGCGGCGGCATGGACAATCCGGTGGAAGTGGATTTCACCGACGCCGGCGACGTGCTGGGAACCGTGAACATCCTGTTTACCAGCCCGCGGCTCGACTGCCTCGTGCACTGGCTGCACGGCGGCACGTACCCGCACAGCGAGCGGGTGCTGGGCGAATTCAAACGGACCGGCGATCTGCTGGGGCCCGTGCACAAGTTCGGCCACGTCGCCGTGTCGGGGACGACCCGCTACCGCAGCGGCGCGCTCGATCCCAACTGGCGCGACGATTTCTTCGTGACCATCTTCAACACGGGCAAGCTGCAGCGGCTCGAACTGCAACCCGCTGGTTCGACGTTCCAGGCTACCGAACACGAGTTTCTCACCTGCGACAGCCCGGACTTTCACCCGACCGACGTGCTGGAGGATGCCGACGGCAGCCTGCTGTTGATCGACACCGGAGGCTGGTTCCGCATCGGCTGCCCCACGTCGCAGATCGCCAAGCCGGAGGTGCAAGGCGGGATCTACCGGATCCGCCGCACGGGTAAGCCAGCGACGAGCGACCCCTGGGGCACGCGGATCGCC
>JAGFJK010000378.1 GCA_024102795.1 Pirellulaceae bacterium | reverse complement strand
CTCGGCCGCCTGGCCGCCAGGCGCCGCCGCCGGTTGGGGCACCACGCGGCGGATGGCGGCGATCAGCTCCGGCAGCAGGATCGGTTTGGTCACGTACTCGTCCATGCCGGCCTCGAGGCACTGCTGGCGGAACCCGGTGACGGCATGGGCGGTCAGGGCGACGATCGGCACGCGGCGCTGCGTGCGTTGTTCGGCGGCGCGAATCTGCCGCGTGGCTTCCAACCCGTCAATATCGGGCAACTGAACGTCCATTAAGATCACGTCGTAGGTTTCCCGGCCCGCCCGCTCCACCGCCAGCTGGCCCAGCGACACCGCCGTCACCCGGTGGCCGGCCGCCTCCAACCATACCACGACCAGCCGCTGGTTGACCGCGCTGTCCTCGGCCAGCAGCACGCGCAGCGGGACCAGCGGTTGGGAAGCACGCTCAGCAGACTGGTGTGTCTCCGGCGGCCCGGTCGTCTGACCATCGCCCGCCGGGGCGTCGGCGCGTTGCAGCAGCACGCTGAACGTGAAGCGGCTGCCACGCCCGGGCTGGCTCTCGAGCCGGATTTCGCCCCCCATCCGTTGCACCAGCCGAGTGGCGATGGCCAGGCCCAGGCCCGTGCCGCCGAACTGCCGGGCGACCGAACTGTCGGCCTGTTCGAAGGCGGCGAAGATGGCCCGCTGCCGCTCGACCGGGATGCCGATTCCCGTGTCCGACACCTCGATCTCCACGCGGAGCTCGCGGCCGGTCGAGTCACAGGCCCGCGCCGCGACGACGATCTCGCCCCGCTCGGTAAACTTCACCGCGTTGGCCACCAGGTTGAGCAGCACCTGCCGCAGCCGGCCGGCATCGCCCGCCACGTTCCGCGGCGTCCCCGGCTCGATCCGGCAGTGCAGTTCCAGCCCCTTGCCGTGGGCACGGTAGGCCAGCAGCTTGAGCGTATCGGCCAGCAGCTCGTGCAGATCGAATGGCGCGGTTTCCAGTTCCATTTTGCCGGCCTCGATCTTGGAGAAATCCAGAATGTCGTTGATCACGGCCAGCAGCGCGTTACCCGATTCCCGCACCGTCTGCAGGTAATCGCGCTGCTGGTCGTTCAGCGGCGAATCCAGCACCAGTTGCGTCATCCCCAGCAAGGCGCTGAGCGGCGTGCGGATCTCGTGGCTCATGCTGGCCAGGAAACCACTCTTGGCCAGGCTGGCCTCCTCGGCGACCTGGCGAGCCAGTCCGAGCTCCCGGTTGGCGGACGCCAGTTCCGCCGTCCGCGCGGCGACGCTCTGTTCGAGTGTCTCGTGGGTCTGCGCCAACCGCCGGCTCATGTCGTTCAGCGCCTCGGCCAGCCGCCCGATTTCGTCCTGGGATTCGACTTGCACCTGGGTCCCCACCTGGCCCGCGGCGATCTGGGTTGCCGCGTCGGCCATTCGCAGGATCGGGTCCGTGAAGTGGCGGGCCACCAGATAGCTCAGCGACAACCCGGCCACCACCAGCACCACGGACAAACCCAGCAGCAGGCGGTGCAGTTGAACCACCGGCTTGTAGGCGTCCGAAGCCTCCCGGATGACAATCAACTGCCAGGAATCATCGCCCGGCGGATACTGGACAGGCAGGTGAATACCCAGCACCTGGCGGTCGCGGAAGCGAAAGTCGCCGCGGCCCGGAGGCGCATTCACGACCGCGGCCAGCTCCGGTTCGTTGGCGGCGGGCAGGGTGTAGTGCGGCCAGTGGCGCGGGGGCAGCAGGAAGCGGACCAGCTCCCCTTCGCGGCGGGCCACCAGAACGACTCCCGTGTCGCCAAGTTGCAGTCGGCTTGTGAACAGATTGTGCAGCGCCGTCGCGTCAATCCGCGCCATGACCACGCCGACCAACTGATCATCCCGACTGGCGGGCCCCGCCAGCACGGCCTCGTACCCCGCTCCGCTGTCGTAGGGCAGGCCCAGATGAGTCTCCTGCCGGCCGCGGAGAAAATCGGGATCCTGGGCAAAGTTTGCCGACAACAGTTCAGGATCGGTTGAGGCCCGGACTGTGCCTTGCAAGTCGGTTGCCCAGACGGCCCGAAAACCGGCCGTGCTGGCTCGGACATCTTCCAGGATCTTGTGCAGGTCGCGCCGGTCCTCGTCCCCGAATTCCAGGGCGCTCTTGGAGAGAAGGGCCCGCAACTGCGTGCGGCTGGCCACCAGACCGATCCGCTCGAACTGCAACCGTCCGAACTCCTCCATGCGTTCCGACCGGGCGACGGCGACGGTCTGCAGGTGGTCGCGAATCTGCTGTTCGAGCATCGGGCGAGCAAACCAGTAGCTGGCCAGAACCAGCGTCCCGCCGGTGAGTACGACGGCACCCGCCACGAACAGCATCTGCTGGCGGAGGATGGAACTGAAAAAATGACGGGTCCAGCGGGACTGCCGAGGCGGACTTGCCCGGCTGCCAGACGGTTTCGCCGAGTCCTGCATGGGGTGATCAGGCATCGTCCCGAACTGTGGGCCACAACTGGCGCGAGGCTGAGGAGAGACGCATCCGCTTGCCCCAGTCGTTTTTATAACCCTATCGTAGGGCGCTTGGCGAGCAAGAAAGCGGGAATCCGGGCCGGGGCTTCCGGGTGCGCGGCGGCGGCGCTCGTTGACTCAACCGGCGTCTGACCTAGAATGACGAAGGTTCGTGCTGGCCGGCCGCGGCGTTTTCCCTCCTCCCGGCCGCGTCTCCTCCGGCTTGTCCGGTAAACCCGCCGTTTGCACTTCGTACAGCCCGTTATATCCAAGGGTCCCTTAGCGACACTGGAAAGAACCGCCGTATGTCATTTCGCTCGCTGGCAGCCTTGCCCGTGTATAACGAAGCCCGTTACGTCCACGCGGTGCTGGACGAGGTGCTCAAATACAGCCAGGACGTGCTGGTAGTGGATGATGGTTCGACCGATGGAACGGCGGAACTGCTGGCCACCAGGACCGACGTCCGCGTGCTCACCCATGCTCGCAACCGAGGCTACGGCGCCGCGTTGCGGACGGCGTTCGACCATGCCCTGCGCGAGGGTTACGACTGCCTGGTGACCATCGATTGCGATGGCCAGCACGAACCGTTGCGGATCCCCCGCTTTGTGGCGGCCGTCCGCCAGGGGGCCGATCTGGCGTCGGGCAGCCGGTACCTGAAGCAGTATCCGGGCGACAGTGAACCGCCCGCTCAGCGGCGGTGGATCAACCAGCAGGTGACGGCCGAGTTGAATCGTCGCCTGGGTCTGAACCTGACTGACGCCTTCTGCGGCTTCAAGGCCTATCGGGTGGCGGCCTTGGGGCAGCTCGAACTAAGCGAGGACGGTTACGCCATGCCGCTGGAACTTTGGGTCCAGGCGGCCGCGGTCGGGCTGAAGATCCTGGAGCTGCCCGTGCCGTTGATCTATCTGGATGCGGAGCGGTCGTTTGGCGGCGCCCTGGACGACGGCCAGACCCGGCTACAATACTATCACCGAGTGCTCGATCGCAGTCTGGCCGCGCTGGGCGATCGGGGACTGGCGGCGCGGCACAATTCGCTGTGCGGCGAGAGTGCCGTGTAGGACCATGGCCTCTTCGACGCCCTGGACAACTCGCCGGCTCCGTGCGCCGCAGGGTCATGGGCAGGTGCTGATCGATCCGCCCGTGCCCGAGATCGGGACCATGTTGCACGCCAATCGCCAGTCGCTGGCAGGTTGGCTCTTGGCCGCGTCGGGTGAACCGCTGGCCGGCGAACAACGCCTGGCGCGGGAAGCGCTGGTCGAACAGGCCTGGCGGTACACGTCGCAATACCGCGACGCGGGGCCGCGGCCCGAACTGGCACCGGACCGACCCCTGATCGTGTCGGGGCACCAGCCGCAACTGTTTCATCCGGGAGTCTGGTTCAAGACCTTTCTGCTGGCGTCGCTGGCCGAGCGCTACGGCGGTCTGGCGGTGAACCTGATCATCGACAACGACACGTTCCGTTCCGCATCGATCCGCGTGCCCAGCCTGAGCCGGGGTGGAGTTCGTGTGGAGGCGATCGCGTTTGACGGGGCCAGCGAGGTGCTGCCGATAGAGGAGCGGGAGATCCGCGACCCGGCGCTGCTGGCGACGTTTCCCCAGCGCGTCGAACTGGCACTGTGTGGGTTGATTCCGCGGCCGATCGTCGGTGCGCTGTGGTCGGGGTGGCGGGACGGGCGCCCGCAAGGCAACCTGGGCCAGGCGTTGGCCCAGGCGCGGAACCGCCTGGAGGCCGACTGGGGCGTCGCGAACCTGGAACTGCCCTGGAGCGAAGTCTGCCGCGGCGAGGCCTTTCGCCGCTTTCTGCTGCGGCGGTTGCTGGACGCCGACCGTTTGCGGAATGTCTACAATCAATGCCTGTTTGAGTACCGGCAGCTTTACCGGATCCGCAGCCGTTCGCATCCGGTCCCGGCCCTGGCCGCCGACGACGACTGGCGGGAAGCGCCGTTCTGGGTCTGGCACACTCGGCAGCCGGTTCGGCGCGGTTTGTTCGTGCGCGGGTCGGCGTCGGGCCTCGAATTGACCGACCGCCAGGGATGGCGGGCGACGCTGCCGGTTCGCTCGGCGGAGCGTCTGGACCTGGCCCTGGAGCAACTGGACGCCTGGGAGCGGCAGGGGGTGAAGGTGCGTCCGCGGGCGCTGCTGACCACGATGTTCGTCCGGTTGATGCTGAGCGACCTGTTTGTGCATGGAATAGGCGGCGCGAAGTACGACGAACTGACGGACGCGATCATCGAACGCTACTGGGGCGCGACGCCGCCCGGCTACGTTGTGGCCACGGCCACCATCAAGTTGCCTTTGGCCGACGGCGCGACCGACGTGATTTCCCAACTGCGGGCCGCGCGGCGGGAGCTGCGCGCGTTGCGGTTTCATCCGGAGACGTTCCTGGACGAGGTGCCCGCCGCGCGGCCGCTGATCGACCGCAAGCGACGCTGGCTGTCGGAAGTCCCGCCGCGCGGCCAGCGGCGGGACTGGCACGCGGGGATCGAGCAGTGCAACGCGCGGCTGCAGCCTTATCTGGAGCAGCACCGCCGGCAATGCCAGGCGCGGGGCCAACAACTGCTCGCGGCGCTGCGCGAGCAACGGCTGCTGGGGTCGCGGGAGTTCTCCTTCTGTTTGTTCCCGGAGGAAAGTTTGCGCGAGCCACTACTGGCACTTTCGCGCCAAGAATCTTAATCTACTGCGCTGAAGCAGCAGGGAGTGGCGGTTCAGGAGGCCGACCGCCGCAGGGAGCTGCGCCGCCGCGGGTCATGGAGCGTGTGCCCGCGGGCGCCCAGAGACATTGGCCAAAACCGGGCCGCCGGCAGCCAGGGAGCCGCCAGCGGCCGGGTTCGAGCCGAAGGGATGTCGCTCAATGGTCTCGTCACAGTTCGGCAAGCCGCAATCATGTGCTGGAGTCCCGCCCGCGGCGGCGGCTGAGCAGAGCGCGTACGGCGGTTCTCCCACCCTGCCGCCGGGAGTCGGCTTGCCGCATCAGCCGCTGATCACGCCGGCCACGGCCAGCGACCACGTGGCGATTCACCGCTTCTTGTTGAGCGTGTTTCAGTCGCCGACGGCCGCCGAGTTTCACGCGCAACTGGAACACCCGCAGTACGAACCGACCGACCGCCTGCTGGTGCGGCGCGGCGAGCAGATCGTCAGCCACCTGCGGATGCAGCACCGCCAGTTACGGTTCGGCCCGCTGTGGATTCCCGCCTGCTATGTGTCGGAAGTGGCCACGCTGCCCGAATATCGCGGTCGAGGTTGCGCCAGCGCCCTGCTGGAGGACGCACAGCGGCGGATGCAGCAGCAGGGAGCGCGCATTGGCATGCTCCGCACCTCGACCCCCGACTTCTATCAACGCCGCGGGTGGGTCGCCTGCTTCCGCCCCAGCTTTGTCGCCGCCGATGCTCGGGAGATCCTTTCCAGGCTGTGCCACGCCCGTGCCGAATCGCGGCCCGATCTGCTGGCCAGCGAGGAAGCTCCCGCGGTGCCGGAGCTGAGCATTCGGCTCTGGCGGCATATCGAGCAGGGAGCCTTGATGCGGCTGTACGACCAACATCTGCAACGGGCCTACGGAGCGTGGCAGCGCAGCCCGGACGAGTGGCGGTGGCTGATCAGCCGCCGCGGGTACGATCGGATCTACGTGGCGATCGAGGGACGCGACCGGCAGGAGCTGGACGACGAGTGCCCGGCCATCGTGGGCTATGCCACGATGCGCGAGCGGCGGATTGTCGAGCTGATGACGGGCGATCAGCGACTGGACGTGGCCGCCCACCTGCTGCAGCGGGCCTGCGGCGACGTGATCGAACACTCCGAGCATCGCGTGCGGCTGGACACCCCGCCGGATCATCCCCTGCTGCGCATGTTGAACTTGCCGGCGCCCCAGCGGCTGTCCGAAGCCGACACGGGCGATGTCTGCATGGTCCGTGTATTCAAACCGCTGGCCTTGCTGGCGCAACTTTGCCCGCTGCTGCTGGATCGAGCGCGAGTGGCCGGACTTTCGCTGCCGTGCGAACTGGGTCTGCTGCTGGACGACCAGAAGTACCAGTTGGCGTTGACTCGCCGCAGCGTTCGCGTCGTGCCGGGAAAGGTGGGACGCAGTTACCTGCGCTGTTCGCTCGGCGACCTGGTGCGGTTGATGCTGGGACATGTCGACTTGCGGGAAGCGGCGGAGAATGGGTCCCGGGAAAGCGGGCCCTACGGGTTTTCCACCAGCCTGGCCCAGGAACTGGCTCAAGCCTTGTTCCCCCGGCTGCCCGTGTGGCTGCCTCCCTGGGATGATCTGGGGGCCGGCGATTGATTGAACTGGCCCCCGGATTCTGCCATCATGGGTGGGCGAGTTGTGGACGTGTCTTCCCGGTTGGCAGGTGGACGCATGGCGTTGGAAGTGCATTGCGGTCAGTGTGCACGCCGGTTTGCCGCCGCTCCGGCATTGGCTGGCAAGCAGGTGCGGTGCCCCGGTTGTGGAGGCGTGCTGGTCGTTCCCGCGCAGGAACCCGCCGCGCCGCTGATGGCGACGATCGTCGATCCGGCGCCCGTGCCGAAGCCGCAGCCGGCCCCGCAGCCGCAGTCGGCCCCCTGGAACTCGGTGTTCGACAGCGTCAGTTCCCCGGCTCAAGCGCCGCCGCCCGCCACGGGCGGTTACCCGTTGCTTCGCGGCGACGCGCCGCCGGCCTCGTTTGTGCCACCCGATTCGTTCGCGGGCGGGCCGGCC
>JAGFJK010000377.1 GCA_024102795.1 Pirellulaceae bacterium | reverse complement strand
CGAATCAAGCTGGGATTCGAAGTGGAGAGTGCGCGGCGTGCGCCAGAATTCACGGTGTGCTTCGGCGTCGCTTGATTGAAGCACGAAACTCCAGGACGGGTGATTGCAAATTGCAAATTGCAAATTGCAAATTGCAAATTGAGAATTGAGCGACTGTGCAACGACTTCGGCGTTAGGAAACGCTAAGGACGCTCTCAGAACGATGTAAACTCCGCAGAAAAAACAACTTATAAGCTGCACGACCTCGAAGCCGGGGAGGGGGCCAGAGGGATATCAAGGGGAAGCACTCGCCGGGACGGAGGCCGTCCAAGTTTCCCTCGTTAGTAACGCCAAGTTCCCTCGGCAAAACAACTCAAGACCCGCACGATCCCGAAATCGGGGAGGGAGCCAGACGGGCATGGAACCGATCCCGCCCGAAAGCTCTCCCGGCTGCCCAGCCATTTTCTTTGAAGGCCACGCGGAGCGTGATGACTATTTTGCCGTAGTTACCCATCCCTCCAAATCGACCCCAGAGGTCAATAGTCCTCGGGCGCCGCATCCTCCGGGATCGTCACGACGGCCCGCGGCAGCAGGCGGCGGCAGCCATCTTCGACCAGTTTCATCATTTGCCGCTGTGCCGGTTCCACCTTCGCCTGGCAGTGGCAAAGGCAGCTCGTGACGCTGCCCGCCGTACGTTCGCGGTGCTGGCAGAGGGGACAGGCCCACACGCGGCGCAAGTCATACTTCAGTCGCTCGTACGGTCCCTTCACGTGGCGGATTCCCTTTCTTCAGCGAATGTGCTTGCCGGGTTGCGCCAGCCGGCCGGCGTTGATGCTGCCGCCCTGCATGACGGCGATGAAACGCCGGCGGTCCTCCAGGATGGTGATCTCGGCCAGCACGTCGCCGTCCACGACCACCAGATCCGCCAGCTTGCCCGCTTGCAGCGTCCCCAGTTCATGACCGCGGCCCATGATCTCGGCGCCGGTTTTGGTGGCGCACATCAGGGTTTCCAGCGGGGAAAAGCCGACGTAGTTGACGAAGAACGCGAGCTCCTTGGCGTACGTGCCGTGCGGCGTCCAGGCAAAGCCGTAGTCGCCGCCCATGCCCAGCCGGCCGCCGGCGCGCAGGATTCGCCGAGCGCTTTCGGCGCCGGCGTCCAGCGTCTCCTGATGGCCGTCCACGACGCGCTGCGGCATGCCGTACTCCCGGCCATACTGGATGCTGGCCCATTCGAACTGCAGAGCTGGCACGACCGGCGTGTCGCGCTGGAGCAGCATGTCGAGCGCCTCGTCGTCCATGAACGTGCCGTGTTCCAGCGTGTCGTAGCCCGCTCGCAATGCGTTCTTGATCCCCTCCGTGGCCCGGCAGTGCCCGGTGACCTTCAGGTGATGGTTATGAGCGGTGGCGACGACGGCCCGCATCTCTTCTTGCGTCATGCACAGCGTATGGTGGTCGTTGATGTCGGGCGACGCGGCGTCGCCCGTGGGATAGGTCTTGACCCATTCCACGCCGTCCTTGACCAACCGGCGGACGGCCGCGCGAGCTTCGTCCGGACCGTTGACCAGCAGCACCAGACCTTCCATGCCGATCTTGCGGAAGTCGGGGTTCCAATCCATCAGCCCGCCCACCCCGCAGATCTCGCGGCCGCTGGCCGCCAGCCGCGGTCCGGGCACCAGATCTTCCTCGATCGCCTTCTTCAACCAGACGTCGATGTTGAACAGGCTGCCGCCGCTGCGGGCCGACGTATATCCGCACTCCAGCGCCAGCTTCGCATTGACCGACGCCAGCAGAGTGACGTACTCCACCGGATACTTGATATCCAGGTCTGGCAGGTCGGCCACGTTGAAGTAGGTTGGATGGAAGTGGGCCTCGACCAACCCAGGCAGAATGGTGCCACCCAGCGCGTCCAACGGCCGCTCGTCGGCGGCGGCTGGCGGAGCGTCCGAGCTTGGGCCCGCGTAAACAATGCGGCCCCGTTCGACCAGCACCACACCGTCGGCCACCGGCGGCCGGCCGGTCCCGTCCACCAACTGCCCGTGGAAGATCCGCCACTTGCCGTCATCCAATTTCATTCCGCGCGCCTTTTCGAGTACTCAGCGAAGCGACTCCAGGAAGTTTCCCACCACGGCGACAGTTTGGGGAGTGGCCTGCCAGTGGATCAAGTGCCCGACCTGGGGAAAAGGGATCCGCAGGCATTCCGGCGTGCCGCCGGCGATCAGTTCGGCGTCTTCGTCCATCAGCATCCCGCCGGCGGGCACGTCGCCTTGCAGCAACAGCACGGGACAGCCGATCCGAGGCAGCAGGCCCGGCAGGTCGTAATCCTCCAGCCAGCGGCCCGCCACGATCGGTTCCAGCACCCGCGGGTCCAGGCTGGCCAGGCACTGAGCGCTGAACCTGAGCGACGCCGGGTCCCGCACGTCGCTGAGCCGAACCGAGGAACCGGTCGCCGGGTTGTTGATGCGGATCTCGGCCAGTCGCCGGGCCAGGTGGGGCGTGTCGCCACCCTCGGTCACCACTTGCAGAATGCCCAGGAACAGATCGAAGAACGGCGTGCCCCGGATGCGCGTTCCCATGGTCTGGAACGGCGGATCTTCCAGCACGACGCCGCTGACGCGATCCGGCACGGTGGCGGCGGCGGCCAAGGCCACCATCGCGCCCAGCGAATGGCCGTAAATCACTCCCGGCTCGCGGAACCGCTCGACGGCGGCCACGGCATCCTGCACGTAGTCGATCACCCGGTAGCTTTCCGCCGTCGCCGACAGGCCATGCCCGCGAAAGTCCAGCCCTTGGACTTCCCACCGCGACGAAACGTACGGCAGCAGCGGGAAGAAGTCGGTCCAGCGCCGTAGGACGCCGTGCAGCAACAGTAGCGGCGGCCCCGCTTCCGGCCCCGCGGCCAGAAACAGTTCGCCCGCCGCGGTGGAAATCTGGCGCTGGTGGTACATGTTGCCGCCTCCCCATGTCCGTGGTCTGACCGCGTTCCGTTATAACGTGCCCGCTGGTACGATGCATGCCGAGGGCATGAGCGCGGTGGCAATTGGCCTCCGGCCGGCCAGACGGGACGAGTCGCAGACGCGTGCGACGCCTGGTGGTTTTTGATTCGAGACCGGCTCCAAGGGACGCGGCATTGACGACGATTCTGGACAAGATTGTGGCGACCAAGCGGCGCGAGATTGAGGCAGTTCGGCAGGCGCTCCCGGCACTCGAATTGCGCGCCCGGCTGGCCGATGTCCCGCCGCCGCGCGACTTCTTCAGTCCGCTGGCCGCGCCGGGCCCGATCAAGCTGATCGCCGAAGTCAAAAAGGCTAGTCCGTCCAAGGGGCTGATTCGAGCGGATTTCGACCCGGCGGAGATCGCTCGGCAATACGCCCGGCACGGCGCGACCTGCATCAGCGTGCTCACGGACGTCGAGTACTTTCAAGGCAGCCTGGAGAATCTGCGGCAGGTGCGCGCCGCGGTCAGCGTGCCGCTGCTGCGCAAGGACTTCATCCTGGACAGCTATCAACTGCTCGAAGCCCGCTGCGCCGGGGCGGACGGCGTGCTGTTGATCGCGGAGTGCCTGGACGACTGCAACCTGAGAAAACTGCATCATGAGGCCCTGGAACTGGGGCTCACTCCGCTAGTCGAGTTCTACGACGCCGAGAATCTGGAGCGGGTGTTGGAGGCCGGTGCGACGCTGGTGGGAATCAACAATCGCGATCTGCGCACGTTTCATACCGACCTGGAACATACCGTCAGGCTGCGTTCGCAACTGCCCGAATCATGCGTTGTGGTGGGCGAGAGCGGAATTCACAGTCACGAGGACGTGCGACGGCTGGCCGCCGCCGGTGTCGACGCAATCCTGGTGGGGGAACATCTGATGCGCCAGCCAGACATCGGCGCCGCGGTACGAACCCTGCTGTACGGCCGGGCGGCCGGCGCCTGAACCTGGACAATGGCCGGGGGCGAACCTAGAATGGGAGGCATCGCGAGCCGCGTACTTCGGCTCCGATCGGCCCGCAGGCCTCACTAACCGAAACCTGGTTCGCATGCGTTTCCGACCCTTGAGACTGGTTCGCCGCGCCGCGCGGCAGTTGGGCCTGATGGTGGTCCATGCCGTCGTGCTGGCCTCGTTGTGGCAGGCGCCGGTCGTCTGGCTGCACCGGCATTCGGAAGCGGACCATACCTCGGAATCGCAGGATTGGCACCTGGCGGACTATCACGCAACCGGGGTGACTCGGCCGCTGGACCATGAATCCGGCTGGCATCTGCATTGGGCCTTTGCCGAGGACATTGCGCGAGGCGGCGGGATGCCGGTGCAATCGGACTCGGAATCTTCCGACTCGCCGGGCCGTTCGTCCAACCCGCTGGCACCTCCCGGCTCGGGAGTGCCGAGCGTGCAGGACGCCCCCGCCAGCACGCCGTGGAATCTGGCGGATTGCGTGGTGCCGGCGGGGATGCCCGGAACGTTGGCTGGGCGCGAGGAGGCGTCCCGCACCACGCAGCCCCTGGCTTCGTTCTGCCACTCGGGACTGCTTCTGACGCTGCTCTGCGTCGCGCGCTGCTAGTTCTTTCACGCCGTTCTCTGGCGTGCTGATTCCGCTTTGCTCGCGCGATGCCGATTGCCGCGCGTGACATTCCGCAAGGCGGACCTCAGCGGCGACTTCCCCCCGGTGGATGAAGGTCCGCGGTCTCGCGGAGGTGTGCGATGAAAACCCGATTGGCGATAGGATTGTTGGCGCTCGTTTGTCTCGTGGCGGCGGGTGCCTGGCTGTTGAACCATAATCCGGCCGACCGCGAACTGGCGGCACTCGAAGCCGGCTCGGAAGCCGCGGTGCCAACGGCGGAAACGGTGGTCATGTTGCCCGAACAGGTCCAGGCCGCGCGGATCGAGACGCAGATTGTCGAGCGGCGGAGGCTGATCGACACGCGGATCGTGCCAGGCCGCCTCGGATACGAAGCCAGCCGGCACGTGGAAGTCGCCGCGCCCACCGCCGGCGTGCTGACTCGCGTGCTGGTGCAGCCGGGCGACCAGGTGCAACCTGGACAGATCGTGGCCTGGCTGGAAAGCAGCGAGATCGGCGCCGCTCGCGCCGACGTCCTGCGGCAGATTTCCGAACGCGATCTGGCCCAGCGGCAGCAGCAGTTCCAGGCCACGATTCACGAGAACGTGCAGCGGGTGATCTCCGCCATCAACCAGCGGCAAGACTACCAGACGCTCCATTCGCAACTGGCCGGGCAGACGCTCGGCCAATTCCGCGAGGAGCTGCTGGCGGCGTATTCCAAATTGCTGCTGACCGAGTCGCTGATGGACAGCGCCACGTCGCTGGGCGGCAGCGGCAGCCTGGCCGGGCGCACCGTGCGCGAACGCACCGACCAGTTGCGGGCGGCCGAGGCGGCGCTGGCGGCCAGTTGCGAGCAGGCGGAATTCGATACCCGCCGGCTGCGGGACCGGGCCGAGCTGGAACTGCGGGATGCCGAACGCCGGTTGGAGATTGGCAAGCAGCACCTGGCCTCGCTGCTGCTGACCTCCAGCCTGATGCCGGTCGAGGGCGCCGAGCAAACTGAAGGCACGCCTGCCGGCGGGGAACAGTCGGGCGGGAAACCGCCGGCAGACGCTCCGGCAGCCGCTCCGGCAGACGCGACGGAACGGTCGGCCTGGGAAGAGGAGCTGGGCATCCGGCAGCAACATCTGTCGCTGGTCGCCGTGCGGTCCCCGATCGGTGGTGCGGTGGAGGAGCGGCGATTCGCGGCGGCCGAACGAGTGCAGGCAGGCGACGGGCTGTTCGTCGTGGCCGACACCAGCCGGCTGTGGGTGGAGGCCGAGGTTCGCGAGGGCCAGTGGGCGGCGCTGGAGCTGCAGCCGGGCCAGCGGCTGACCGTCACGACACCAGCGTTCCCGGGGCGGGAATTCGCGGCCACGCTCAAGTTCGTCGGCCGCCAGGTATCGACCGCCTCGAACGCCATCCCGCTGGTCGCCGAGATTGACAACGCGCGGGCCGAGCTGCGTCCGGGCCTGTTTGTCCGCGTGGCGTTGCCGCTGGCCGCGGCGGACGACGCGGTCGCGGTTCCCGCCAGCGCCGTCGTGCAGCACGATGGCGTGTCGTTCGTTTTCGTGCCCGACAAGCCAGACCGGTTTCGGCGGGTCAATGTGACCATCGGGCTCCAGACACCGGAGTGGGTCGAGGTGCGATCGGGCCTTCAGCCGGGGCAAGCGGTCGTCAGCCGCGGCGCCTTCGTGTTGAAATCCGAACTGCTGCTGGAAGGTGAAGAGGAGTAGCCATACCGCCATGCTCACCAGCATCATTGAATTCTCGCTGCAGAACCGGTTCCTGGTCCTGACCCTGACCTTGCTGATGGGGCTGGGCGGCATCGTCTCGGCCCTGCATCTGCCGGTCGATGCCGTGCCCGACATGACGAACGTCCAGGTCCAGGTGATTACCAGCGCGGGATCGCTGTCGCCCGTCGAAGTGGAACGCAACGTGACGTTTCCGGTTGAGCGGGCGATGGCCGGCGTGCCCGACGTGGAGGAGATCCGCAGCGTCTCGAAGTTCGGCATCAGCCTGGTCACGATCGTGTTCCACGAAGGCACGAACATCCGCCACGCCCGGCAGTTCGTGGCCGAACGCCTGACGGCGGTGGCCGGCGAAATTTCGTCCAGCCACGGGGTGCCGGAGATGGGTCCGCTGACCACGGCGCTGGGCGAGGTGCTGCAGTTTGAAGTTCGGGGAGCGGGCTACTCGCCGCTGGAGCTGCGGTCGCTGCTGGACTGGGACATCGCGCCGCGGCTGCGGGAAGTGGCCGGAGTGACCGAAATCAACACGCAGGGCGGGTTCTTCAAGGCCTTCGAAGTGCGGCCCGACCCGAACCTGCTGGCCAGCCACAATCTGTCGCTCGACGAACTGTTCGAGAGCCTGGAGAAGAACAACTTGTCGGCCGGCGGCGGCTACGTGGTGCATCAGGACGAACAGCGGTTCATCCGCGGCCAGGCACTGCTGCAGAGCCTCGACGACATCGGCCAGATTGTGCTCCGCCGCGACGCCGACGGCATCCCGCTGCTGGTGCGGGACGTGGCCAGCGTCGAGGTCGGAGCGCTGACCCGCCAGGGCGCCGTCACGCGCGACGGGCGGGGCGAGGCGGTCGTCGGCATGGCGATGATGCTGATCGGCCAGAACTCGCGGGAAGTCGTGGAAGCGGTCAAGGAGCGGCTGGAGGCGATCGAGCCGACGCTGCCCGACGGCGTGCGGCTGGAAGTGATCTACGATCGGGCCAACCTGATCCAGCGGACCCTGGATACCGTGCTGCACAACCTGGTCGAAGGCGGCGTGCTGGTGATCGTGATCCTGCTGCTGCTGCTGGGCAGCTTCCGCGCCGGGCTGATCGTGGCCCTGGCCATTCCGCTGTCGATGCTGTTCGCCACGAACGTCATGTTCGCCACCGGGATCACCGCCAGCTTGATGAGCCTGGGGGCGATCGATTTCGGGCTGGTCGTCGACAGCTCGGTGATCATGATCGAAAACTGCATGCGCCGCCTGTCGCATGGCGGCGAGGGGAAGTCGCATGTGGAGTTGATTCGCGATGCGGCCGTCGAGGTCCGCAAGCCCACGATGTTCGGCGAACTGATCATCGCCGTCGTGTACGTGCCGATCCTGGCGCTGCAGGGCACCGAGGGGAAACTGTTTCGGCCGATGGCCTTGACCGTGTTGTTCGCCCTGCTCGGCTCGCTGATCCTGTCGATGACGCTGATGCCCGCGCTGGCCTCGCTGATCCTGCCGCGGCGGATGGCCGAGAAGGACGTGCTGGTGATCCGCTGGATCAAGGTGCTGTACCGTCCCGCGCTCGACGCCGCTCTGCGGCACCCCCTGATCACCATCGGACTGGCCCTGGCCGTGTTCCTGGCCAGCGTGCCGGTGGCCTGGAATCTGGGCGCCGAATTCATGCCGCGGCTGGAAGAGGGCGATCTGCTGATCGAAGCCGTGCGGTTGCCGAGCGCCACGCTGGAAGGCTCCATCGGGATGTCCACGCGGATCGAACGCGAGCTGAAGCAGTTCCCGGAAGTCAAGACCGTGTTCTGCAAGACCGGCCGGCCGGAAATCGCCAACGACATCATGGGCGTGCATCAGACGGACGTCTGGGTGATGCTGCATCACCGGCGGGAGATGCCGACGGCCCGCTCGCGCGACGAACTGATCGCCGCCATGTCCGAGACGCTTGAACGCCACGTGCCCGGTGTGTCATTCGGCTTCACGCAGCCGATCGAGATGCGCGTGGACGAACTGGTGGCCGGCGTCAAGGCCGACGTCGCCGTGCTGCTGTACGGTGATGACCTGACCGTGTTGAGTCGCAAGGCGAAGGAGATCGAAGCCGCGCTGCGGGGGATTCCCGGCGCGGTCGATGTCAAGGCCGACTACCAGGCCAACCTGAGCACGCTGCGGATCGAACCGCGACGCGACGCGCTGGCCCGCCATGGGCTCAACGCCAGCGATGTGCTGAACGTGGTCGAGTCGCTCGGTGGACGCCAGGTCGGCGTGATCCTGGAAGGCCGCGCCCGGTTTCCGATCGTCGTGCGGATTCCGGAAGATTGGCGGCAGGAGACGTATTTGCTGGAACAACTGCCCGTCAGCCGCGGCGGCGGCCAATCCGTCCCGCTGAGCGAACTGGCCGACATCGTGCTGGAAGAAACGCCGCCGGCCGTGGAGCACGAATCGGGCCGGCGTCGCACGTTCGTGCAGGCCAACGTGCGCGGGCGGGACGTGGCCAGCTTCGTCCAGGAAGCCCGGCAAGCGATTGAGCGATCGGTGGCGCTGCCCGCGGGCTACGAAATCCGCTGGGGCGGAGACTTCGAAAACCTGCAGTCCGCCAGCCAGCGGTTGCTGCTGATCACGCCGGTCGTGCTGCTGCTGATCTTCCTGCTGCTGCACACCACGTTCCGCTCCGTGCACCTGGCCCTGCTGATCTTTCTGGCGGTGCCGATGGCGGCCTCGGGCGGCGTGTTCGCGCTGGCCCTCCGCGGGATGCCGTTCAGCATCTCGGCCGGTGTCGGCTTCATCGCCCTGTTCGGCGTGGCCGTGCTGAACGGCCTGGTGTGGGTCAGCGCCGCCGAGGATCATCGGAGCCTGGGAGTCCCCGCCAAGGAAGCCGCCCGGGAAACGGGTCTGCTCCGCCTCCGCCCCGTGCTGATGACCGCGCTGGTCGCCAGTCTCGGTTTCCTGCCGATGGCCCTCTCGCAGAGTGACGGCGCCGAACTGCAACGACCGCTGGCCACCGTGGTGATCGGCGGCCTGGTCACGTCCACCCTGCTGACCAGCCTGGTCGTGCCGGTGATCTACCCGCTGCTGCATCGAAGGGCCCGGGGGCAATAGTGTCGGGCACGAGGTTTCGGATTGGGAACCGAGTAAAATGTGCCGAGACCCACGTTGTACCGAACACTCGTGACCCCCGTCCCCTGTTCCGTTGGCCCTGGATCGGATGCCCAAGCCCGCACCAACCGCCCTGCGCCGGGAGATCGGCCTGTTCGGAGCCATGATGCTCGGCTTGGGCTCGATTGTTGGCACGGGCGTGAGCGTTGTATCGGCGACGTCTTGACGCCGCCTCGGTGATCAGCCAGTGGGGCGTCGGGCGGGGAGAGGCGCGGGCGGGCTGGGCTGGCTGCTCAATGCCAGGCGTCGAGGGAGCCGTCGCCGGTCTGCTCGATATAGTCCAGCCCAGATGATGGCAGGCTTCGAACTTGCGGCGCGCGTGCACCCAGCAACTCGCCTTGAATACGCCGGGCCAAAGCTCGCCGATCCGCTCGTATGCGACATATCCCCAGCACATCGGACAGCAGGCACCGTGTCCACATCCGATCCACCAGCGGCGTCACGCCTTCGGCATGTCCACGCATCCAGCGCCACTGCGTGCTGCGGTCGATCCGAAAGCCACTCCGCCCCAGAATATCCTCCGGATTCGAGTAATGCTCTTGCTCCTCACGCGGCAGGTACTCCGGGAAGACCCGCGACCGCCGTCCCTGGCTGGTCCGCCTTTTCCTCTTCTGCTCCTCCTTGGACGATGGTTCGCCCGTGGCATCCGCTGACGGCGCGTCCAGCGTGGTGACTTGAAACAGGAACGACTGCGCCGGATCGTGTTCCAGAACTCCCAACAGCTCCAAGAACGAGGCGCGATGCCCCACTGTAGTGCCACATAGAACGAGGTATCCGCGTAGACCGCCTTCATGGCTCCGGCAATCCGTGAGTCAGATTGTGGTCGACTCGAGTCGACGCGTCGGGTGGCAGTCCCTAGGCTTTGCCCGCCACATCCTTCAGCCGATCCCAGAGACTCAGCCCCACCGGGACGTTCGCTGGGGAAACCTCACACACGACCACTTCGACCACCGTTCCTTCCGGAATGGCGGTCGGTTCGTCGAAAACAACCACACCCTTTTCAACGTAACCCCTGAACGACATGGCGATGCTCCCGATTTTCTTTCGATCACCTGCGGCCAGGATTGGTACACGGGCGACGATTACGATTTTCGCCGGGACTGGATCGAGAGGCTGTTGGAATATCAGGCCGGCGTGTTCGCCGTCGACGTGGGCAACCACAGTGTGCTTTCGAACCACCTGCACCTGGTTGTTCGCACGCGGCCCGATATTGCCGCCGACTGGTCGGACGAGGAGGTGGCCTGCCGCTGGAAGCAGGCCTGGCCGGAGTGGCAGCCTGACCAGCAACGGTGGCTGCGGGAGCCGACGAGTGTGGAGCGATTGTCGCCAATCGCTCGTCCGGCGGAACGCCGGACCGTACGCACGGGCCATCGGCCCCAAGAACCCGATTGGGGACAATCGGGCTACACTGGGAGCAACGTTTCGGGTGCCGGGAAATCCTGGATGAACAGGCGCTGCTGACCTGCATGGTGTATGTGGACGTCCATCAAGTCAAAGCGGGCCTGGCCGCGACGCTGGAGGAGTCACGCACCAGCGCGATTGCCGCGCGGTGGGCCGCCTGGCGGGCGCGCGAGGCACAGGAGTCGCCGTCGAGCGTCGGATAATCCGATCCTGGACATGCCGATGTCGGAGTATGTTCGGATTCTGCTGTGGGTAGTGGCTCAAACCACCGCGGCACGAGTGGCACCGGAGTCGGATCCTTCAGGGCTGGTCCAGAACCTGCGCTCCCACGGGCTGGCTCCCGACCGCTGGACCGCGGCGGTGGACAACTTTGACGAGTGGTTCCGCCGAGTGGTAGGGTACAATCGCGACATGGCCCGATTTGCCCGATGACGCTCGAAAGGACGATAGCCAAGAGATTCGTCAGTCCGTCCGCGGACCCTGACCATAACGGAGGTCATTCGATCCATGTTTGCTCCCCGCCCGATACGTGGTATTTCGGTAGTGCTAGCCGGCCGCGCGCCATTGACGGTTCTCATCTTGGCCTGTCTAGCAGGCCTGGGTTGTACTGACGGAGCGGCGAACTCTCGATTTACCGAGGGACAGAACGAGACCGGGGCCAGCTCCATCGGCCGAACGCTGGCCGACTCAGTCAGGGACTTGTCAATTCCTCGACTGACACCAAAACCCGTGATCTGGCTGGATGACTGGAGTGACGTGGAGACTATTACACCGGAACGCGAGGCGGCGCGGCAGTTGATGGCGATCGCCGATCGACTCAAGGCGTCCGAGGAGTTCGCGGAGGCCGAGAAGTTCTACGAACGCTCGATGGCGGCGGATCCGACCTGGGGCTATCCACCGTACCAGTTGGCCTGCAACTACGAGTTGTGGAACAAGCCGGAGCTTGCCTTCCCGATGTACGCCAAGGCGGTGGAGCGTGGGTTCGACGACTTCCCCACCGCGCTGGACGACGACGAACTGGGCCGGATTCGCGACCGCCGGGACTTCCCTGCCACGCTGACCGAAATCCGCAACCTCTACATCGCCAACGCCGCGACGCGAGTGGGCCAGCCAATCGCCATTCCAGCGCGTGGCCAGAAGCCTGCCACCGGTTGGCCCATGATGCTGTTGCTGCACGGCTACGGCGATTCCAACACCAGTTATGTGGACAATGCCCGCCAGTGGGCGGACCTTGGGTTTGTGTCCGTCGCCGTACCGGGCTCGGTGCCTTTGAGCGGTGGTCGCTTTCAGTGGTCCAGGGATTCGACGGACCCCACGCACCAGGACTTGCGGGCCATCGTCCAGTCACCGCTGTTCGATGGTCTGGTGAATCGCGACAAGGTCTTCGTGCTCGGTTTCTCCCAAGGCGCGTTGCACGCCATGCTGGTGACGGCCGAGCATCCGGATGTCTATGCGGGAGTGGTGGCCATTTCACCCGGCGGCCCGTTGTCGGAACGCCTGGCGGAACCTCAACTGAGTTCGTCGCGACCGGCAGGCTGTGTGTTCATCCACGGCACCCAGGAGCCGCACGCTCCCTACGTGCGTACCTGGGCGGCAGCCTGCCAGGCCGCGGGCTGGCGGTTCGAGAGCCGGACCCATCCCGGACGCCATCACTTTCCCGAAAACTGGGACGAGCTTCGGCCGGACGTCGCCGGATTTCTCCTGAAGTAGCCCCAACGGACTCGACTATTCTTCCCAGCGATTGTCCCACAAACTCGCCGCAGGACGGACCTCCTGGTCCGTCACGAGATTCTAGGGATAGGCGCTTGGTTGGTGATCGCCCATCGGGCTAACGTGGAATCCAATGCGGCGCTGTGCAATCAAAGGCGACGCGATTATGTGGATTCTTCGATGGCCTGGATACGAAGGAGAACGGACTTGTACTGCGCGCATCGAAACGGGGCTTGGTCCAGTTAATTCGGAAGCTAGAGAAAGTTGACAAAAGAAAGATCAGACACCCAAGAATCGGACGGCTGGGCGGCGGAACCAGCGGTTGGAGTGATGGGCGTGTGGTCCGGCGGAAGGGGAAATCCGGAAAGGTCGAACGGAAAGGTCAAGACAGATAGGTCACAGAACGGTCAGACACCCAAGAATCGAGCGGCTGGGCGGCGGGACCGGCGGTTGGAGTGGTGGGCGAGTGGTCCGGCAGAGAGGTAGAAGGAAGGGCCGGCGGGGCGTTATTCGGCCGAAAACGATGGGCAACGCGCGCGAAGGGCCACGGTGGGCAGTTTCAAGACGCGGCATCCTTGCACGCTGAGCCGACCGCTCGAGATGACGGGTTACGCAGTGACGGATGATGGGCGGGCGAAATGCTCCGGCGGCGGGCGTGGTGGTACTGCCAACGGAGTTCCCGCAGATTCCAGTCATCGACTATTCGCAGGACGCCTGGGTCTACGAGGACCCCTACTGGCACGGTTGGAGCAAGGGGTGCGTCGGGACGGGAATCACGATGCTGCTGCCGGGCGGCATCGTAAAGCACGCCGGAACTGCCTTGAAGGGTTCCTCGATCGGGCGTATGTTGACAGAGCTCTCCAAGGCCCAGAGCGGCGCGGTGGAAGCCATCGTGGGCCAGGCCAGGCACCTGCTGCCCAAGTCGCTGGGCTAGGCGGTGCTGCCCAGGGCCACGGCGCGAGCCAAGCAGGTGGCGGAGGGAATTAAGGCGGCCGTAGGGAGCAGAATGACTGGCGGCATCTATCGCGTTGGACGCGAGCACTTCATTGATCTGGACCGCGCTGGCGGTGCCATACGTACGCTTTCGACGCGCAAGATCAAGATTACTCCGCGTGGCGTTGGTTACGTGGAAAGGCATTGGAGCCGATTCGGCAAGTGGGGCCACAACGATGTCATGATCAAGCGACTCAGAGATATTTGAAGCGGCAAAATGAGTCCAACGCATACAGACCTTGACTTCGATGCCCATGAGTTGCGTGAAATGGTTCGCCTTCGTCGGCTTGGCAATGCCAGCGGTGCAGTAGATCGGGCCTCGTATCTCAAGGGGCACCATGCCGCACTTCGCGAGTACGGGATTCCTTTCGGGTCTGAAGAAACGCGACTGTACATCGAATTGGCTCGCCGCTTTATCTTTTTCTCGGAGTAGTCAGCAATTGGTTGGAGGCAGTCAACATGAAGCGATCGAAATGGGACTTGTTGAAACTGATCCAAGACCACCAGGGACGAATGACGTGGTATCCGATTGACACTTTTTTTCCAATAGGCTCCCTTGCGGAAGATAGAAACGCAAACGGAATGGACTTCGTTACCGAGTTTCTTGAAGCTGGTTGGATCAACAGGCAAGAGAACGAGACGGGTGAGTACTGCTATGAGATCACGGACCAAGGTCGCGAAGAGCTGAACGACCACATCGCAGAATTAACCTCCCAATGAGAACGTCGCGACAAGGGACATCACCGAAGAAGAATGATAGCCAGACGCGGCGGCACTAGGTCGATGCTCCAACTTAAACCGCTCCGCTTGACGCGGTCGCTACAGACGGCAAGTGGTGTGCGCCGTGGTGTCCTACAGTTCCCATCAATTTGCATCGATTTGCAGGGATTTGCAACGAAAGCGGGCCGGAGCGTCGGCCCGCCGATTGGCCCCAAGTTGCAAGTCGGGCGAGAATTGCGAATCGAAAATGCAGATGTGGAAAGTAGTTAGGGCTTGCGGCACGTGTCGTAAGCCAGAGTATCCCCGACTGGATTCGAACCACTAACCTTCGGCTTCGGAGGCCGCAGGCTTCCGTAGGCAGGCGGGGCCCGCTTCGTGGTAGAATGTGCCGTCGGAAACACTGGCCCGCTCGTCACAAGTTGCCTGCAGGAGATCTAGCCATGTCCACGCGCCCGACGACTTCACGCCGCGACTTTCTCTGGGAGACGGCTGCCGCGACCGCCGCCGCGTCGCTGGCCAGCGTCGTGCCGGCTCACGTGCTGGGCCAGGAACGAACCACGGCCCCCAGCGACAAAATCGCTCTGGGCGTGATCGGCATCGGTCCGCGCTGCACCTACGATCTGAAGTCGATGCTGCAATTCACCGACGTGCGGTGCGTCGCCATCGCCGAAGTGCAGTCCAGCCGGCGAGCGGCCGGCAAGTCGCTGGTCGATGGGCATTACGGCAACCAGGACTGCGTCGTGTACCGCGACTTCCGCGAGCTGCTGGATCGCAAGGATATCGATGCCGTGCTGGTGGCCACCGGCGATCGCTGGCATGCCGCCGCCTCGATCCTGGCGGCCCAGGCCGGTAAAGACGTGTATAGCGAGAAGCCGTGCGGGATCACAATCGCCGACTGCCAGACGCTGGCCGATACGATGCGCGACGAAGGCCGAGTCTTTCAGGCTGGCACACAGCGCCGCAGCGTGCCGAATTTCCAGCAGGCGGTCGATCTGGTGCACCGCGGGCGGCTGGGCAAGCTGCACACCCTGCACGCCTCCGTCTACATCCCCGTGCTCGATAACACCTGGCTCCCCAGCCAGCCGCAACCGCCGCGCGACGTCGTGGACTGGAACCTGTGGCTCGGCCCCGCCGCCTGGCGGCCGTTCAACCAGAAGTATGTCGACGGCGGCTGGCGCGGCCAGTGGGACTTCGACTCCGGCGCCCGGCTGCTCGACTGGGGCGCACATACCGTCGATCTCTGCCAGTGGGCCAACCAGGCGGACGACACGATGCCCGTCGAGTATGAACCGACGGAGAAGAACATCGTCTGCCGCTATGCCAACGGCGTGAAGCTGGTCATCGATTTCCTGGCCGAACCGTTTGGCGACCGATCGCCACACTACATTACGCGGCTCGGCACCTGCCCCGTGCGGTTCGTGGGCGAAGATGGCTGGGTCGAAACGGGCGACAGCGGCGAAATCGTGGTGCAGCCGGAAGCCCTGCAGCGGGAACTGCCCGATCAGCAGAAACGGGTCCGCGGCCTGGATGTCACGGCCCATTCGCGTAATTTCTTCGACTGCATCCGGACTCGCGGAACCACGGCCGCCAATCCGGTCGTCATGCGACGCTCGCACATCGCCTGCCACGCGGCCGCCATCGCCTGGATCCTGCAGCGAAAACTGCAGCTCGACCCCGTCAAGGAAGAGTTCGTCGGCGACGACGAGGCGAATCGGCTCCGCTCCCGCGCGGCCCGCGATTGGACCGTCTGACGCGGCGAAGCGATCAAGCGTGAAGCGATAAAGCGGCGAAGCGATGAAGCGGGCGGGCCGCCGCGACTGGCAGCCCGCCCGCCGAACGATGTTCCTGCTGGCCTACAGGCAGGTGCCGCAGCCGCAACAGACTGGCACCATCACCGTCTTGGTCGCCATCCGGCAGACGCGCTGCTGCACGACCCTGGGCACCTGGTAGGGGATGCAGACGGTATAGGTCTGCTGCACCTGTTCGGGCACGCAGCGATAGGTGGTCACCGTTTCGTTGACCGTCCGCTGCTGAGGCACGCAGACCGTGTACTGCACATCCTGCGTCCGCATTTCGGTCCGGTACGTGGTCACGGGGACCTGCCGCACGCGAGGCTCCATGCGGTAGCTGCACACGCGGTCCGTACGGCTGCGGACCTCGGTCCGGTAGTCGCACACCTGCACGTCGCGGCTACGGGTCTCGCAACGGAACGTGCAGATCTTGTCGGGAGCGGAACGCATCTCGGTCTTATAATCGCAGTGCCGCACCGTCCGCACGCGAGGCTCCGGCTTCAGCACCGTGCAGGTGTACGTGTACGGAACCTGTTCGTAGTGTGGCCGGTAGGTCGTGCAGGGGACCTGCTCCGTCACCAGCTTGGGCACCCAGACCTGCTTGCAGATGGTCTGATAACAGTGGCCGCAATGCCCGCAGCCGCCGCACCCGGCCGGTACCTGGATCGTCTGCGTTTGCCAGCAGCCGGCGTCCCGGGTCACGGTGCGAGTCGAGGTCTCCGGCACCATCTTGCAGACCGTCCGCACACCTTGCTGGGTGACCTGGTGCGGCACCAGTTCGGTGTAGTGCTGTTGCACGTCACGCCACACCGGCACCTGCACGCAGTAGTTCCGCACCACGTCCCTCCACTCCGGCACCTGCACCGTGTAATGCTGAGTCACCGTCCGGTAGAACGGCACCTGCACGGCGTAGTTCACCACCACGTCCTGCCAATGAGCGACCGGGACGTAGCAATTCTGGTTGACTAACTGGGTGGTCGGGATACAGACGGGATACGAGACGGTCTTGGTCTGCACTTGCGGCACCAGCACCGTATAGGTCCTGGTGACCGGATGCGTTTCGGGCACCGTGCGGTAGGTAGTCACCTGCCGAGTTCGCGTCTCGGTGCGATAGGCTGTTTCCATCACGGTGCAGTCGACCGTTTCCCAGCAAGGAACGGAAACCGTCCGGGCCACGTACCGGACGTTGCACGGCGAGCAGCCATGGCCGCAGACGTCGCCCGCCGCCGCTGGGCTTGCCGCTGCCACCAGCAGCCAACCAGCCATCACCAGGATTGCCAACCCGCGCATCATCGTCTGTCTCCTGTTCACGGTGCCTATCAATGCAAAAACGTCGCTGCCGGGTCCGGTCGATCCTCAACCAGCGATGAGGCGGTAACGCCCGCACACAGACAAATAGATTAGGCAGGCTGGGACGGAGTGTCAAGTTTTCCGGAATGCGCAGATCGGGAAGAGAAAACAGGATGGAGCGTGAATGCGGTGGATTTTGGACGGATGGGATGCCCGTCGACATGATGGGCCGTGGATCCGGCGTCCAGAGGAGCGGCGGATGGAGGCATTGCTGGTGGAGACGAGACTTTGGTGGGGGGGAGATTGCAAATTGCAAATTGGGAAAGCGATCAGTGACTGGTTTTTCGGCCCGATTCTTGGCGTGCGTTCTTGCCACTTTTGACGGGCAGGGTCAGTAGCGAGCGATTTCGAGTCCCCCCGGCTGGCCCGGCGGATCGTTCGGTTTCTCGCTAACGGGTCCGAGCGTCCGCTTTCAAATCCCGCCGGCTTGCCCGGCGGGATTCGAAGTGGGGAGGAGCGCGGCGGGCGCTGTAGCCCGAAGCCGAACAATCCGCCGGGCAAGCCGGCGGGATCTAAAGTGTGGGCCTCGCGGCGGACGCCGTAGTCCGAAGCCGAACAATCCGCCGGGCAAGCCGGAGGGATTCGAAATGGGGAGGAGCGCGGCGGGCGCTGTAGCCCGAAGCCGAACGGATGCGAGGGAAAATCGTCTAAACCATTCGCTCGCTTACGCTTCGGCTTACCTCGAAAACCAAAGCCGCGCCGTCCAACCACTGACCACTGACCACTGACCACTGACCACTGACCACTGACCACTTACCACTTACCACTTACCCCTGACCACTGTCTCACTTCGACGACAAGGGGATGAACCCCTTCCAATCGGGCGGTGCCGTGCGGTTATGCTGAGCGATAAAGACGGTCAGGAAGTCCTTTACCCGGTCCTCGGCGGGGACCTGGTGCAGCAGTTCGAAGGCGGCGGGCCAGTCGCCGGCTTGCAGCGCGTCCAGGGCGGCTTCGTAGGCTTGCAGGTGATGGTCCTGCAACTGAGGGTACTCGTGTTCCGGGGGCAGCAGTTCGCTGACTTCCACTCCCGACTGCAATCCGTAGGGCAGCACCTTGGCAACTCGGCGCACGCGGGCCCAGGGCAATTCCGCGGCTTCACGCAGCGACTTTGCGGTGGCCCGATCGATCAGGATCGGCGCCCGCAGGTGTTTGGTCATGGCTTCGAGTCGCGAGGCCAGATTGACGACGGGGCCGAACACGGTCACCTTGACCTGGTCGACGGTGCCGATCTTGCCCGCCACCGCTCGACCGCTGGCGATGCCGATTCCGATGCGGAAGCCGGCCAGGCGCCGCCCGTCGTGGCCGGCCGCCTGGGCGAAGCTGGCGCGGATACCCAGTGCGGCCCGGCACGCTCGCTGAGCGGCGTCGGACTGTTCCAGCGGCCAGCCCCAGAAGCCCATGGCCGAGTCGCCGTGGAAATCGCCAACCACGCCGCCTTCCAGCAGAATGTGGTGGGTCATCACGCCCAGGGCATCGCTGACGCGGTTGAGCAGTTCGAGCAGATGGTCGCCCGCTTGTTCCGATTGTTGCGAAAACCCGCGCAGGTCGCAGAACAGGACGGACACGTCGGCTTCGCGGGGCGCGAGCACACGTTCGGGGTCCTGGCCGGCCAGGGTTTCCAGCACCAGGGGCGAAAAGAACTGGCCCAGGCTGACCTGCCGGCGTTCGAGCAGCCGCAGGCTGCGGAGGTTGCCCAGCGTGGCGGCGGCCACCTCGGCGAACTTCAGATCGTCCTGCAGCGATTGCGGGTCGGCAGCGGCACCCGAGGGGTCATCGTCCGCGAAGCGTCCGCTGACGTACAACGCCCAGCCTCGGCAGGCATCGCCCGGCACGGGCGTGCAGAAGGCCCAGTCCATGTTTTCGGCCTGCGTAAAGGCGTGCTCGCCGCCCGATTTTCGCCACACGTGCAACCGGCTGACCTGGCGGTCCACCGCTTCGCGAATCAACCGTCCGCTGGGCGAGAAATCCTCGTCGCTGGGCGGGCGGCGATCCCAATGCAGCACGTCCATCTGCTGGCCGCGCGAATCGACCGCGGCCGACACCACGATCGCCACGGACCGGGCGCGGGGAATACCTGACAGCAGGGCGTTGACCAGCCGCACGCACAGTTCGCTGTCGCTGCCCGCGCTCAGGATCAGCCGCGGCAGTCGGCTGAGTGCATCGATCCGCTGGTCCGCGTGACGGAACCGCAAGCCCTGCAAGTAGTCGGCACTGTATGTCTGCTCGGAAAATGGCGGCGGCTCCTGCGCCGACACCTGGACCTTGGCGTCGGTCAGCGTGAACGTGGTCTGGCCGATGACAAAGTGTTCGCCGGGCCGGAGCCAACAGCGTTCGGTCTGCCGCCCCCGGAAATAGACGGGGTTGCGGGCTTCGGGCAGCTTGACCACTTCCAGACGGCCGTCCTGCCAGCGGGCCTGCACGTGCCGCCGCGAGATCCGGTCGTCCCAGGGGATCGACCACGAGGCGGCGTGCCGTCCCAGCGTGAACGCGACACCGGGCGACAACTGGCGGCGCCAGCGGTAATCGGGGTCCGTGCCTTGGGCGATCAATTCGGGCATGGCGGGCTGCGTGCCAGTAAGTTACGAATGCCTGATTGCGCGGCGGGCGCGACCGGCCGCTGGCTCGATTGTACCACTGTCTGGTGGTGATGGGCCTCTGGCATGCCAGTCATGCAGGACGGGTTTCCGACCCGTGCGGCGCGAAACTTGGGCCACATGCCGGGGTTTAAAATCCGTCTCGCCGCGGCCCGCCGGATCCGCGAAACTGATGCCGGGGGTCGCGAGGTATCCTGGGGTAGGCGGGGGTGTGAGCGGATGAGCGCTGCCCGTCGCTGACCGTCACTTGGGCAACCAGACTGGGGAGAGCCGGGCCGATGAGCCGCCGCCTTGTGATCAGCGCCTTGATGTTCGTTTCGATCGTGGCCTTCTCCACAGCCAGCGGGCTGGGTCAGGATCCAGCGGCTTCCGTCCGGCAAGGTCCCCGCCGGCTGATCCCCGGCCAGCACGGCGTGGGGCGTCAGGTGGCGGATTTTGAATACTCGGATCTGGCAGGGCGCCGCCAGAGGCTCAGCGACCTGGCCGACAGCAAGGCGGTGGTCGTGGCGATGACCAGCACCAGTTGCCCGCTCAGCCAGAAGTACCTGCCGACATTGGCGGAGCTTGCCCGGACCTACGCGCCGCGGGGCGTGGCCTTCGTGCTGGTGAATCCCGTGGCCACGGATGAGGCGGCCGAAATGAAAGCCGTGCTGGAGTCGCTGGGCGGGCAAGCCAGTTACGTGGCCGACTCGGACGAGCGGTTCGCGCGAGCGGTGGGGGCCCAAACCACGACCGACGTCCTGGTGCTGGACCCGACCCGGACCGTTGTTTACCACGGCGCGGTCGACGATCAGTACGGCTTCGGCTATGCGATCGACGCTCCGCGGCACAGCTACCTGGCCGAGGCGTTGGACGCGGTGCTGGCCGGCCGTCAGCCGCCGGTCGAAGCGACGGAGGCTCCCGGTTGCAAGCTGGGCGTGGCTGGCGCGCCCGCGACCTCCAGCGACCTGACCTATCATGGCCGGATTGCGCGGCTGGTGGAGCGGCACTGCGTGGAGTGTCATCGGGAGGGCGGAGTCGCGCCGTTCGCGCTGGACACGTACGAAGACGTGGTGGCGCACGGACCGATGATCCGCGAGGTGGTCGAGCGGGGCGTGATGCCGCCCTGGTTCGCCGCTCCAGCCAGCCAGGACGAGGCAAGTCCGTGGATGAACGATCGATCGTTGTCGGCAGTGGAGAAGCGGGACCTGCTGGCCTGGCTGGGAGGCGAGAAGGCGGTTGGCGACCCGCGGGACGGCCCCGCGCCGCGCGAGTTTCCCGGCGGCTGGCTGATCGGCCAGCCGGACGCGATCTATGAATTTGCCGAGCCGGTGCCGGTCAAGGCGACCGGGACCATGCCCTACCAGAACGTGATCGTGGAAACTCGCCTGCCCGAGGACAAGTGGGTGCAGGCGATCGAAGTCCGGCCGGGAGACCCCAGCGTAGTGCATCACGTGCTGGTGTTTGTGCGGGCCGGCGGGGAAAGCGACGAAGAGAATTCGCGGCGCGACCCGACGGCCGACGAGCGGATGGGTTACTGGGGTATCTATGTGCCAGGCAACAGCACGCTGGTCTATCCCGAGGGATACGCCAAGTGGCTTCCCAAGGGAGCGACCTTGCGCTTCCAGATGCACTATACGCCCAACGGCCGGGCGACCCAGGATCGCACGCGCATCGGTCTGGTCTTTGCCAAGCAGCCGCCGAAGCACGAAGTCCGTGTGGCGGGGATCGTCAACCCTCGGCTGGTCATCCCGCCGGGCGCGGCCAATCATCAGGAGGTGGCTCAACTACGGCTGCCCTTCGACGCCCAGATTCTGGCCTTTCTTCCGCACATGCACTTGCGGGGCAAGGCGGCTCGCTACGAGGTCGAGACGTCCGCGGGCACGCGAACGCTGCTGGACATCCCCCGCTACGACTTCAACTGGCAGTTGCTTTACCGCTATGCCGAACCGTTGCCGCTCGCACAAGGCGACGTGCTCCGCTTCACCGCCTGGTTCGACAACAGCGCCGACAACCCGGCCAATCCCGATCCCGGCAAGACCGTCCGCTGGGGCCCGCAAACCTACGACGAAATGCATTTGGGCTACGTGGAATACATCGTGCCCGGCGCCGTGCCTGGCGAAGGTGCGACGAACATGCGCAGAGCTCGGATCGAGGGAGCGGTCCGGCAAGGCGTCGCCAGCTCGTTGATGCGGCGGCTGGACGTCAACGGCGACGGGCAGGTGACCAAGGCCGAGGTGCGCGAGCGGGTTCCGAACCGGGTGGAGTGGGCCGAGATGATGTTCGACCGGCTGGATACCAACCGCGACGGCGTGCTGGACGAGCGCGAATTGGCTCGGCTATCGCCGGGCTAGCCCCAGGCGAGCGGCGGGCGTCAGCCCGCTGTTTCTTTGTCTTGGCGAGCGGCGGGCCTCAGCCCGCTGTTTCTCCAGCCCCAGGCGAGCGGCGGGCGTCAGCCCGCTGTTTCTCCAGCCTCAGGCGAGCGGCGGGCGTCAGCCCGCTGTTTCTCCAGCCCCAGGCGAGCGGCGGGCGTCAGCCCGCTGTTTCTCGCAGTAGCGAAACGCCTAACGATCCGCCGGGCAAGCCGGCGGGATTCGCAGTGGGGCGGCATCCAGAATTGATAGATTGAGTCGTTGTCGCCCATCCGAGTGATGAACTGCCGTGAACTGTTACCAGCCGTCAGTTGTTGGTCTTCAATTTGCAATTTGCAATTTGCAATCTCAAATCTCCAATTCGCCTTCCCCAGAATCCCGCTTCCAACAAAAGCGTCTCCCGCCAGCATTCCCGCTGCTCGTAGCTCTCGGCTCCGTCCTACTTAAGCGATTCCAGGTAAGCCAGCAGGTCGGCGACTTGCTGGGCGGTCATGTCCCGCAGCAGCAAGTCGGGCATCAATGACTTCTGTTGCGGATACAGGCCTTCGATCCGATCGACGGGCAGCCGCTGCAGTTTGTTCTCGGCATCCTTGAGCACGACTTCGTTTTCGCCGCGCTCGACCATCAGTCCGGCATACACCTTGCCGTCGGTCGTTTCGGCCAGCCAGGTGACGTAGGCATGGTCGATGTCCTTGGACGGCTCCAGAATGTTCTCCAGCAGTTTGGCGCGATCGTATTTCTTCCCGATCTGGGTCAGGTCGGGTCCGACGTCGCGTCCCTGTGGTCCCAGGCGATGGCAGTTGCGGCACTGAACGGTTTGTGCTTCGTGGAACAGGCTACGTCCGCGCTGGGCATCACCCGTCAGGCTCAGGATATCGGCCGCCGCGATTTTTTCCCCCAGGCGCACCCAGCGTTGATCTTCCGGCAACAACGGTTCGAACAGGTCGCGGGTTTCGGGCTGCGTGTGAGCGGCGGCGGCGTCGAGGACGAATTGCCGAGTGGCGGGCGGCAACCGCTCGGCGCGAATCGAGCGCACCAGGAGCAGCGCGCTGGCCGGCGAGGCGAGTAGTTCCGCGACCAGTTGGCGGCGTTGCTCGGTCTGCCGCCGAGCTTGCTCGACCGCCCGCGGGTCCATTTCGTCCGGCGGCGCGGGGGCGTCGAGTTGAATCAACCGCTGGATCCGCTGCGCGTCGTCCAGGCGGACCGGCAGTTGGCGGATCCAGTCGTGGATCAGCTCCAGCCCCTGCTGGTCGATCATTCGAGCGCCCAGGTGCGGCATGTGTCCCGCACCCGACTTGGCCATGCGGTAATACAGTACCGAACGGTACGGATCGCCGGGTGCCAGAAGTTCGGCGTCGTGGATGCCGAAGGTTCCCTGCGTGGGCCGCAGGCCGAGCGTCTTGGTGTCGGACAACGGCTTGTCGTAGGGCAGATGCAGATAGGCCGAACCGCCGCCGCCGTCGCGGTGGCAGTGAGCGCAGTTGGCGTGCAGGTACGCTCGAGCGCGCGCGTCCAGGTCGCTGGCTTCGTCGGCGGGGTTGGCCAGCCGCGGCAGTTGTTCCACGCTGCGCGGCGGCTTCATGCCGGCTTGGGGCTGTTCCCGATCGACCGGTTCGGGCACTTGCCGCAGCAGCCCGATGCTGAACAGCATTTGCAGTTGGTTTCCGGCCGAAGCGCTCGCTCCGGTCGAATCCGCGGCCAGCGGGCGGTTCAGTTGCGCGACGTTGAAAGCCAGTGAGTGCTCGGCCCAGGGATTGTGGCAGCGGATACACTCCATCCGCGACGGGAACCGCCAGTCGTGCGTCCGCTGTCCGCCGGGAGCTTGGGGGTCGGCGACGGTCAGTGTCTGGGCATCTCCTTCGGCCGGGACCAGTTCGGCGTCGGTCTGCTGCTGATTCCAGCGGTATGTATAGCCGCGCCAGTCGCGGCCGTCGAAATGCAGGATCTGCGTTTCGACCCGCCGGCGGCTGGCGGGATCGCCGGCGGCAAGATCCAGCGACAGCGTTTTCACCAGCACGCTGTCGGCGGGAAAATCCAGCGAGCGGTTGAACATCGAGCCGGCGACTCGGTTGGGGCTGGCGTGCAGGGCGATCGATCCGGTGCCGGGGACGCCGATCAGCCGCTCGGCCCGCGCATGATCGGACCACTGCGGCGCGTTGATGGCGAACGGCAACACTCCGGCTGCCGGTTGATGCCGCTCGACCGACGCGAAGATTCCCGTCTCGCTCAACCGCCGCGGAAATTGCTGCTCCACCCCGCTCGTCTCATTTCGCTCCAGACCATGGATCGTGCCGTCGTCGTAGTCCAGCAGGTATAGTTCGCCGGCCTGGTCTTCGGCAAAACCGACGATCCGCACCGTCGGATCGACCAGTTCCCGCCGCGGCCCAACGTCCGACTCCCGCACCTCAACGCCCCAGATGCGGCGGGTCTCCCAATCGCCGAACACGTAGGTCCCGACGAGTTCGGGAAACCGCCGGCCGCGATAGACAAAGCCGCCGGTGATCGACGCGCCGTCGGTATGCGGGATTTCAACCGCCGGAGGAACGATCGGCGTGGGGCCCCGCCGCCGCTCGGCATGCACCGGCTGCCGTCCCTCGACCAGGCTCCAGCCGAAGTTGTCCGCCTTGCGCACCCGGTAGACCAGCTCCCACAACTCCCAGCCGACGTCGCCCACCCACAGCTCGCCCGTTTGACGATCGAAGCTCATCTTCCACGGATTGCGCATGCCGTAGGCCCAGATTTCGCCCCGCGCTCCCGGCAGCTCGACGAACGGATTGTCCGCCGGGATGCGATACGCTCGCTCGCCGTCCGTCTGATCCACGTCGATCCTCAGCACGGCCGACAGCAGGTTGGTCACGTCCTGGCCCGCGTTCAAACCATCCGGCGGAAAGGCAAAGCCCCCGTCGCCGGTCGAAATGTACAGGCAGCCATCCCGACCGAACTTCAGGCAGCCGCCGTTGTGACCACCCTGCAACCAGTCGATCACCAGTTGCTCGCTTTGCGGATCGCAGCGGGGCGGATCGGACTGGCTGACCTGCAAGCGGCAAACGCGAGTGCCCGCGGGATGCTGGCCGCGGCTTCGGTCGCGATACCGCGCGACGTAGCAGACATAAACCTGGCGGTTTTCGGCGAACCGCGGATGAAAGGTCAGTCCGTAGACGGCTTCCAGCTCCAGCTCTTCCCGCTCGCGCGCCGCGAGCTGCTCGACCAGTTGCTTCACATCGATCAGCAGATCGGCCGCCGCGCAGTCGGGATCGGGCGGAATCGAATAGATCTTGCCGCTATGTTCGGCGACAAACCACCGGTCCGTCCCCGGCGCGGAAGTCAACACCGTCGGCTGTTGGAAATTCAACTTGGGAAACAACCGTTCCGCCCGGTAAGGCGGCGGCGGTTCGGGCCGGCCCCGAAAGCGGGACGTCGACCAGGGCACGCGCGAGCGGCCAGTGGCGGTTGAACCATCAGCGGCAGTCGGGCCCTGGTTCTGGTTGGGTTCGCCCGGACAGGCGGTGCCGGGAATCGCCAGGACCGTGGCCGCTGTCAGCCAGAAAGAGAACCAGGTGATCCACCATCTGGCATCGTGATCTGCTAAGAGTCGGAGTTTCACGCGAATTCGTACCCTTGTGTAGCAGGCTGAAAGCTTGGGAAGCCTGGGTTGCGCAGTCCTCCAATGTAACCGGCCGGCACGCAGTGTAGAATGCAGAGATGGCGATTCAGCGGCAAACCCACACATACAGCGGCAACGGTAGCTCCATGACTCAGGCTACAGGCCTCGTCACGACGGCGGAACAGTTGGCGGCGTTGCCGGACGATGGTCAGCGATACGAACTGGTGGATGGAGTCTTGCACATGATGTCGCCAGCCGGTGGTCAGCACGGACGAATCGCGGCCACGTTGCTGTATCTGATTACGCGGCACGTTCGCGAGAAGTCGCTCGGCGTCACGTTCGCCGCCGAGACGGGGTTCCTGTTGCGGCGCGATCCTGATACGGTCCGAGCGCCCGATGTGGCGTTTGTCTCTCGGGAACGAATGGCAGACTGGTCCGATCATCCAGGCTACCTGCCCCTGGCACCGGATCTGGTCGCCGAAGTCGTGTCGCCCTCGGACAGCTCATCACAGGTGGAAGGCAAGGCGCGCGATTGGCTCGACGCTGGCGTGCGCCTGGTCCTGATCGTCGATCCACAATCCGCGACCATTCGCGTCTACCGCTCGCGCGACCCGATCCAGGTATTCAGCCAGGGTCTGATCGATCTGCAGGACGTGCTGGCTGAATTCCAGTTGGACGTTGATGAAGTCTTCTCGTGAAACACGTCGACTGGGACTTGCTGGCATGTCGCACACGACCGAAAGCGTGACCACGGCCGAACAGCTTGCCGCTTTGTCCGCTGATGGACGGCGATACGAACTGGTGGATGGAGTCTTACGTATGATGTCGCCAGCCGGTGGTGATCATGGCGAGGTCGCGGCGGAGTTGTTGCTGCAGATCCGCCGGCACGCGAAACAGCACCACCTGGGCAGGACCTACGCCGCGGAGACCGGTTTCTTGCTTGGCAGGAATCCGGACACCGTGATTGCCCCCGACGTCGCGTTCGTGTCGTACGATCGGCTGGGTGGGCCGCAAGTCCGCCACGCGGGCTACGTACCTCTGGCACCCGACCTGGTGGCCGAAGTCGTTTCACCCAATGATCGCCGCCGGGACGTGGAACTCAAGGCGACGGCCTGGCTGCAGGCCGGCGTCCAGGTGGTGCTGGTCGTCGATCCGCAATCCTCGACGGTGTGCGAGTACCGCCGCAACGTTGAAGTCCGAGTCCACTCGGATGGCTACGTCGATCTGGACGACGTCTTGCCGGGGTTTCAACTCGACGTCGCCGCATTATTCGCCTGAGAGACCATAGATGCCGCACATCACAGATCAGTTATTCACGGCCGAGCAGCTTGCCGCCTTGCCGGACGATGGCAAGCGGTACGAACTGGTGGACGGAGTCTTGCACATGATGTCGCCAGCGGGCAGGGACCACGGACGAATTGCCGGCAGACTGTTCTTGCGGATTGCCAATCATGTCGAACGAAATCAGCTTGGCGAGACCTACGCCGCAGAGACTGGGTTTCTGCTTCAGCGGAATCCCGACACCGTACGCGCCCCGGATGTCTCGTTCGTCAGTGTCGAAAGGCTGCGTGATTTCGCCGGCCATGGTGGATTCCTGCCGCTGGCACCCGACCTGGTGGCCGAAGTTGTCTCTGCCACGGATCGCTCGAAGGAGGTGGAGTCCAAGGCGCTGGCCTGGCTGAGTGCCGGGGTCCGCGTGGTGCTGGTTGTTGATCCGCAAACCGCCTCGATCCGAGCATACCGCTCGGCAACTCAAGTCAAGGACTACTCGGACGGGTTGCTCGATTTATCAGACGTTCTGCCCGGATTTCAGCTCGATGTGGTCGAACTGTTTACTTGACTTCGCGGTTTCATATTGCGCATTGAGCGCGGCGCGACACGTTCACGGGCGGCGGCACACTTAAGTCAGCTTTCGTTGGCCCGCCGTGGTAGAATTCAACCTCCCGTGCTTCTCCCCCTGTCACTCGAAGCTCGATCGGTATGCGACGCGCGATCCTCATCCTGACAGGCTGCTTGTGGATCAACTGTCTGACCGCCGCGATCCGGGCCGACGATCAGGCCGCTGCACCGGCTCTGGATTTCAACCGTGAGGTGGCGCCGATCCTGGTCCGCCGCTGCCTGGAATGCCACGACCGGCGGAATGCGTCGGGCGGGCTGGTGCTGGTCAGCCGATCGACCTTGGCCGCCGGCGGTGACAGCGGACCCGTCGTCGAACCGCGGCGGGCGGAGCGGAGCCTGCTGGTGCAGCGCGTCGCGGATGGCGAGATGCCGCCGGAGCGTCAAGGTCGGCCTCAGACTTTACCGGCCGATGAGATCGCCGTGCTGCGGCGCTGGGTTCAGTCGGGCGCCGACTGGCCCGCCGGCCGGGAACTGGACCAGTTCGAAGCCACGACCGACCTGCGAGCCGGACGCGACTGGTGGTCGCTGCAGCCCGTGCTCGAACCGGCTGTTCCGGCCAACTCGCCCGGCGAATTCACCTCGGATACCCAGTGGCCCGAACCGGAAAACCCGATCGATGCGTTTGTCCGCGAGCGGTTGCGGGCCGCCGGGATGTCGCCCGCTCCGCCGGCCGACCGCCGCACGTTGATCCGCCGAGTGTACTTCGACGTGACCGGCCTGCCGCCGACCTGGGAGGAGGTCGAGCGGTTTGTGGCGGACGACTCGGAACATGCCTGGCCGCGGCTGGTCGACCGGCTGCTCGCCTCGCCGCACTACGGCCAGCGTTGGGCGCGGCACTGGCTGGACGTCGTGCGGTACGCGGAAACCAGCGGTTACGAACGAGATCAGACCAAGCCGTTCGCCTGGAAGTATCGCGACTGGGTGGTCGACGCGCTGAACCGGGACCTGCCTTACGACCGGTTTGTGCTGGAGCAACTGGCGGGCGACGAACTGCCGGACCGCGACCAGCGGACGGTGGTCGCGACGGGCCTGTTGCGGCTGGGAACCTGGAACGACGAACCGAACGATCCGCAGGACTACCAGTACGAACGGCTGGAGGATCTGGTCCACGTCACATCGACGGCCTTCCTGGGAATCACCGTTAAATGTGCTCGTTGTCACGACCACAAGTTCGATCCGATCCCGCAAACCGACTATTATCGGCTGGCTGCCGTGTTCTGGCCGGGACCGATCGAAGCGCGGGGCCGTGAGCTGCTGGGCGGACCTTCGTCCGAGGAACTGGGGTTTGCGGAGATCCTGGGCTGGACCGATGTGCGGCCGCGGGTCGAACCGCTGCGGATGCTCAAATCGGGCGACCGCCATCAGCCGTTGGACACCGTACAGCCCGCGACGCTGTCGCTGATCCCGGACTTGTTCGAACCGCTGCGCCCAGCACCCAGCGACGCTCGGACCACCGGCTATCGGCTGCAACTGGCCCGCTGGATCGTGCGCCCCGACAATCCGCTCACGGCGCGGGTCATCGTCAATCGCCTCTGGCAGCATCACATGGGCCAGGGGCTGGTACGTTCGCCGAACAACTTGGGGTTTCACGGCGAGCGGCCGACGCATCCGGAACTACTCGACTGGCTGGCGGCGCGGCTGGTACGCGAAGGCTGGCGGCTGAAGCCGATCCACCGTCTGATTCTCACGTCACAGACCTATTGCCAGTCGGCGTCGCACCCTCGGCACAACGAGTACGCCGCGCGCGACTTCGCCAATCGCAACTGGTGGCGTGCCGAGCGGCGACGGCTGGACGCCGAGTCGCTGCGCGACGCGCTGTTGTCGGTGGCCGGCCGGCTGGATCAACGGCTGGGCGGTCCCAGCTTTCGGCCGACCGTCAGCCCCGAAGCGCTCGAGGGGCTGTCGCGCAAGGCGGCCGCCTGGGAGGCCTCGCCCGACAACGAGCAGCGGCGGCGCACGCTG
>JAGFJK010000369.1 GCA_024102795.1 Pirellulaceae bacterium | reverse complement strand
GCAGTTCCTGGGGGGACGGATGGTCGAGGAAACGTTGCGAGTGTACGAGCGTTTGTTGAGGGGAGTTGTTAGTTGTTAGTTGTCAGTGGTCAGTTATCAGTGGTTCGGTGATATATGAAGTTTTGCTGCTACTGCCTGGTGACTGCCGCCTTGCTCGGTCTTGCGACTAGCTGCGCTGCTGGCGAGCTGGCACGGATGCGCTACGCGATGGCACTCACATTTGCCAACATCGATCTCACCGACCTCGATGGTATTGCGTCACAGGCCGTCAAGTTTTCCGTGCGAAGCCGCCTGCCCGGCGTAAAGCCCAGTGATATTCGCATCACTCTCGAAACCAAGGATGGGCATCAGGCGCTTCCACTGGACGTTGATGGCAGCTTTACCTTGCCGGTAACCGCAGCCCTTCAAAAGGAAGACCCTTGGATCACTGCCAATCAACCAAAAGGCTCCATGGTGATGAGCGCAACGGTCAGTATTTTTCTAGGAGCGATCAAGCCTGAATTCCTTGATGGCGAATGGCGCGTCGAGTATGCCCGAATCTTCCCGATGCATGCGGCCTTGAAGCGTGCCGAGAATGCCGCGGCAATCGTTGCCCAGGACCGCTCGGTCACGACAACGCTTCCCACACCGAGGAGCGTAACCTTGTCCTGCGACGACAAACTGGCTAACGCCTGGATCGTGGTCGGAGACAAGCGACACCAAATCGCCTCCCCCAAGATCGGCCAGTTCGTGCTCCCATATTCTCGCGAGTTGATCGAACGGGGTGCCGTCATCGTCGTACACCCTGTCAACGGCTGGCAATTCGAGTACCAGGTGGATCGGCAGACTGCCACGACGCCCGCAAAGGCTCGCGAGCAGTCACGGACTCAGGAACTGCAACAAGTACATCCGTTGATTGGACCGGAGAATTCGACCAGTGGCAGGTGAGTTTCGTTTGTATGCCAAGGAGCCCCTCCCCAGCCCTCCCCGGAAGGAGATCGTGTAGCTTTTAAGTTGTTTTGCCGAGTGGATTTGGTGTCATGATGGAGGGAAACTTGGATGGTCTCCGCGTGGGCGAACGCTCCCCCTCGATATCCCTCGGGCCCCCTCCCCGGCTTCCGGGGAGGGCTGGGGAGGGGCTCTTGTGCATCTTGTTTTGACGCTGCTGGCACCCGATGGAATCAGCCAACACCTGTCGCACTCAAGAATTCAGATCCTCAATTGATGTTCGACTCGTCCGAAATCCACGTCCGGCGAGTAGCCATGTGCGAATTGAACGATTCGCTTTGCTCCATAGTCCCGCAGGCCCCTCCCAAACCCTCCCCGAAGCGGGGAGGGGGCCAGAGGTATTGCGAGAGGGGGCTCGGCGAAGTCGAGCTGACCATTGGTTCGTCATCCCAAGTTCCATACGCAAAACAACTGGTTGCGCGCTCGTGACATGTCAGGAAGACAGGTCGAAGACTCGACCAACGTGAACATCCGCAGGAAGGAGCCTGGCGATGACAATGGCGTTTGCCCAACCGCTGCCCGCGGGCAGTACAGCTCAGCGTTTGGCCAGCCCACCTGGCCGCTTGGACGAAAACACCACTCCAGGTACCCACGACGTGGTGGCTCGCTGGCTGCTAGCTCGCGACGACGTGCGGCACGTGCTGGATCTGCCGTGTGGCGAGGGTGCGTTTGCCGCGCGGTGCCTGGCGGCTGGACGCCGAGTGACCGCGGGCGACTGCGAACCGCTGTGCGAGCTGCCGGGTGTGGAGTTCCAACAGCTTGACATGAACCAGACGCTGCCGCTGCCGACGGCCGGCTTCGACGCGGCGGTGTCGATCGACGGCATCGAGCATCTGGAGCGTCCGTTTGACTTCGTACGCGAGTGCCAGCGGGTGGTCCGTCCCGGCGGTTGGCTGGTGGTCAGCACTCCGAACATCTCCTCTTTGCGGTCACGCTGGCGCTGGCTGCTGACCGGCTTTCACAACAAGTGCAAGACGCCGCTGGACGAAACCAATCCGAATCCGCTGCACCACGTCAACATGCTGGGTTTTCCCCGGCTGCGTTACATGCTGCACCGCGAGGGGTTCGTGATCCGCCGGATCACGACCAACCGCTGCAAACTGGCCAGTTGGCCCTACGCGGTGCTGGCACCGGCCAGCTACCTGGCCACATGTCTGGTGTTTCACGGCGAGGAGGACGACCCGGCTCAAAGGCGGCGTAACGCCGAAATCCTGCGGCAGATGCATACGCTGCCCGTGCTGCTGGGCGAGACGCTGATCGTGATGGCTCAGAACGAGGGCCGCGGCACGGGCGCGGCGGGAGGCGACGAATGAGCGAGTTGCACGAGGGAGCTCGCGTGCGGTACCAGCACAGCCGCCTGGCGCGGCAGTTCAGGCAGCGGATCAACCCCTGGCTGATCCGCCGCACGGCGCCACGGTCGTACGATCTGGCGCGCACGCTGGTCGTGGCCGGCTCGCCGCGCAGCGGCACCACCTGGCTGTCGGAGTTGCTGGCGACGTTGCCCGGAGCGGCCGTGTTGTTCGAACCGCTCCAGGCACACGAGATCCCGGAGGCCGAGCGGTTGGGGTTCCATCGCGGCACCTGCATGTTCCCCGGCCAGAAGCACGCCGAGCGGCAGCAGTACCTGCGGGCCGCCCTGTCCGGTCAGGTGCTGACCCCCTGGACCACTTCGCGGGCCTCGCTGCGGCAGGTCCTGGGCCGCAAGTTCTGGATCGTGAAGTTTGTCCACGCGAACCTGTTGCTGGGCTGGTTGACCAGCGTCTTCCCGGTACGGTCGCCGGCCTTGATCGTCCGGCACCCCTGCGCGGTGGTCGCTTCGCAAATGAAACTCTGGCACGCCCACTGCTGGCGGGAGCGGGAGTTCGAGGAGTTTCTGGCGGCCTGGCCCCAATTCGCTCCGCAGTTGGACCAGCTCAAATCGCCTCTGCAGTGGCTGGCGGCCTGCTGGTGCATCGAGCAGTACGCGCCGCTCAGCCAGCCATATCCCCGGCGGTTGCGAGTCGTGAGCTACGAGCGGCTGGTACGCGAGGGGCCGGACGAACTGCGGCGGTTGCTGGCCGACTGGAACCTGCCCTTGCCGGCGGCCGCCATGAGGCGGTTGCACCGGGCCAGCACCACCACGCAGCGCGACTCGCACCTCTTGCGCGACGGCGACCCGCTGGCTGGTTGGCGGCAGACGCTGCAGCCGCGGCAGATCACCCAGATCCTGGAGGTGGTCAGCGCATTCGGCTTGGACTTCTACAGCTCGGCCCTGGAACCTGACTACGACCGGCTTTACGGCCCGTCGCCGATTCGCCAGCGCGCCCGCTTCCCCAGGAGGATCGCTTGATGGCCAACGAACTGCTGCGAGCTCTGGACCGGGCCGGCCGGCCGCGAGTGCTGGTGCTGGGGGACTTGCTGCTGGACCGCTACACCTGGGGCGATGCCGAGCGGATCAGCCAGGAAGCGCCCGTCCTGGTGTTGCGCTCCCACCATCAGGAAGCCCGGCTGGGAGGCGCCGCCAACGTGGGCCGCATGCTGCGCGGCCTGGAGGCTGCGGCCAGTTGCCTGGGCGTGGTGGGCGACGACGACGCGGGGCGGCAGGTCCAGCGGCTGCTGGCCGAGTCGGGCATCGATTCGGCCGGCGTGGTGATCGATCCCAACCGGCCGACGACGGTCAAGGAGCGGTTCATCGGCCGCGCGGGCGGACGCCATCCGAACCAGATTCTGCGGGTGGACCACGAAGTGCGCGATCCGCTGGACGGCCAGCTCGAACAACAACTGCTCGAACAACTGCGCCACGCCGTACGCCGGCACGAACTGTTGATCATCTCCGATTACGGCAAGGGCGTGTGTACCCCGGCACTGGTGTCCGAGGCGATATCCGCCGCTCGCCAGGCCGGCATCCCGGTGCTGGTCGACCCGGCCCGCGACGTAGACTACGCACGTTATCGCGGAGCGACACTGATCAAGCCCAACCGGACGGAAACCGCGACCGCCTGGGGCCAGCCGATCGCCGGACCGGCCGATGCGCTGCGGGCCGGCCAGGCGCTGTGCCGGCGCCTGGACGCGGAACTGGCCGTGATCACCCTGGACAGCGAGGGCTGCGTGCTGGCGCGCCGCGACGGCGGCGGGCTGGCGGTTCCCACCAGGGCCCGGGCCGTGTACGACATCACCGGGGCGGGCGACGTCGTGATGGCGGTCATCGGTCTGTGCCTGGCCAGCGGGCTGCCGGCCGAGACGGCGGTCCAACTGGGCAACCTGGCCGGCGGGATCGAAGTCGAACGGACCGGCGTCTCGATTGTCACGCGCGACGACTTGCGGCGCGAACTGCTCGCCCAGCAACGGCCCGGCGCGCAGAAGCTGCTGGACCTGGAATCGGCGTCGCGGACGCTGCAGCAACACCGGGACCGCGGTGAAACCATCGTGCTGACCAACGGCTGTTTCGACCTGCTGCACGTGGGGCACGTCAGCTACCTGGCCGAAGCCGCCGCCCTGGGCCAGGTGCTGGTGGTGGCGATCAACAGCGACGCCGGAGTCCGCAAGCTGAAAGGCCCGGGCCGTCCGGTGATTGGCCAGGCGGATCGAGCCGCCATGCTGGCCGCGCTGGCCTGTGTCGACTACGTGGTGGTGTTCGACGAGGACACGCCGCACCGCCTGCTGGAAACACTGCGTCCCGACGTGCTGGTCAAGGGCGGCACCTACGCGGCCGAGCAAGTGGTGGGCCGCGAAGTCGTGGCTGCCTACGGCGGCCAGGTGCGAGTGACGGGAGTCGTGGACGGCATCTCCACCACACGGATCGTCAACTCACTGCGCGGCCGGCCGCGGGCGGACGACTGGCCAAGTGTGGATGACGAACGACCGCCCACAGCCGAACCGTTGCCCTCGGACGAGCCGTTCGAAGAGTCCGAGACCGTTTACAGGGTGTCGTCTTTCAAGTGGTCTTTCAAGTAAGCAACGAGCAGACAATTTGACGCCATGCCACTGCCGCTGACGGTGATTATTCCGTGCAAGGACGAACGGCGGAACATCCGCCATTGCATCGAGTCGGTCCGCACGCTGGCCGGCGAGATTCTGGTGGCCGATTCGGGTTCGACCGACGGCACGCTGGAGATCGTCGCCGGGCTGGGCGGCTGCCGGGTGATCGAGCGGGAGTATCGGCATTCGGGCGATTTCAAGAACTGGGCCATTCCGCACGCCGAGCATCCCTGGGTGTTGATCGTCGACGCGGACGAACGAGTGACCAGCGAACTGGCCGACGAGATCCGCCGCACGCTTGCTCGCCCGGCGCACGACGGCTACTGGATCTACCGCGAAAACTACTTCCTCGGCCACCGCATCCGCTTTGGCAACTGGCGCCGGGACAAGGTGCTGCGGCTGTTCCGCCGCGATCTGGGACGTTACGAAGGCGACACGGACCACGCCGAAGTCCGCGTCTCCAGCGGGCGAGTGGGCCGACTGCGTCATCGGCTGCAACACTTCACCTACTGGACCTACGCCCAGTATTTCCGCAAGTTCCATCGCTATTCGCAGCAGCAGGCCCAGCAGTGGTTCGAACAGGGGAGGCGCCCCAGCTTCTGGCGTCTGCTGGCCAGCGGACCGCTGCGGTTCCTGCAAGGCTACGTGCTGCAAGGCGGATTTCTGGATGGGCTGGCTGGCCTGCAACTGGCCGCGCTGACCGGCTTCTACTCGTTCGCTAAACAGGCCCAGTTGTGGCAGTTGCACAGCGCTCTGCCGCAGCCCGACCCGGAGGCGCAAGTGCAGCGCGAGGAAACAACAGCGACCCGGCGGTGACGGGCCCGCCGGCCTGGGGATGTTGTGCGGCTGTGGAGGCGCTTGTCAGGGCGATTCAGGATATTCTGGTCGACTATTCGATCCGGTATCCCAACCGGCTTACGAAACCCCATCAAAAATCACTTCTGGCTCCCTCTCCGGCTTCGAGATCGTGCAGCTTTTAAGTTGTTTTGCTGAGGGGATATGGCGTCATGACCGAGGGAAACTTGGATGGTCTCCGCGTCGGCGAGTGCTCCCCCTCAATATCCCTTCGGCCCCCTCCCCGGCTTCCGGGGAGGGCTGGGGAGGGGCTTTTATGCACCCTGTTTTGACGCACCTGGCGCCCGATGGAATCACCCAACACCGGTCGCACTCACGAATTCAGATCGCAAATCGATGTTCGACTCGCCCGAAATCCGCGTCCCACGAGTGGCCATGCGCGAATTGAGCGAATCGCTTTGATCCATAGTCCCGCAGGCCCCTCCCCAACCCTCCCCGGAAGCCGGGGAGGGGGCCAGAAGTATTGAGCCTGCGTGCTCAGACGAGCCTGCGAGCCTGCGTGCTCAGACGTGGTTTGTTGTCCAAAAGTGAAACTGCGAGGCTTGGCGAAACTTGCGAGAATCCCGGCGGCTTGCCCCGCGGATCATTCGAGTTCTCACTGAACCACGTCCGGGCGAGCGCTCGGCTGGTCCGGCGGCCGGTCCGGCGGGATCCGAACCAGCAGCCGTTCGAGCTGCTGTTCCAGCAGCGGTTGGCCGGCGAGAAATCGCAGGCCAACGCGGACGGCCCACAGCGGCCGGGGACCGAGACGGTCGAGGCCAATCTTGACCAGGTCCTTGTGCGTACAGACGATCGCCGCGACTTGCTGCTGGCCGGCCCAGCGGATCAGCTCCTCCAGGTCGCGCCGCTCGTAGGCATGATGGTCCGGGAACTCCCGCAGCTCGACCAGCTCGCAGCCGCAGCCTTCCAGCGTGTGCCGGAACCCGGCCGGGTTGCCGATGCCGCAGAAGGCGGCGACCCGCTGGCCCGCCAGCGACTGTAACTCCGCCGTCTGGCCTCGGCAGCCGATCAGTTCCAGCGGCGCGTGAGCCACTTCCAGCCAGGCGGCTTGCGGCGCGTACGGCTGCAGCCGGCGGTGGATTGCCTGCCGCTGATCCGCCGCCAGCATGTCGGCCCGCGAAAGGACCAGCGTTTGAGCTCGCCGCAGGCCGGCCAGCGGTTCGCGGAGCGTGCCGCGAGGGAACACGTGGCCGTAGCCGTAGGGCTGCGTGGCATCGATCATCACCAGGTCCAGGTCGCGGCGGATCCGCCGGTGCTGGAAGGCGTCGTCCAGCACGAGCAGTTGCATGTCGAGTTCCTCGATGGCGGTCCGTGCCGCCGCCACGCGATCGGGATTCTGCAGGTGCGGGACGTCGGGCAGCTTCTGTTCCAGCTCCAGCGCCTCGTCGTTCACACCGGCCTCGCCCTGCTTGTAGCCGCGGCTGACGATCGCCGTTCGCACGCCGCGCTGGCGATACCAGCGAGCCAGCCACTCGACCATCGGCGTCTTGCCCGTGCCGCCCAGAGTCAGGTTGCCCACGCTGATCACGGGCACGGCAACGGCGTGTGATGTCGCTCGCCCCCGGTCGTAACGCCGGTTCCGCCAAGTGACGGCCAGCGTATACGGGACCTCCGCCGCGCGCAGCAGGCCGCGAGTTACACTGGCCGGCAGCCCGCGCGTCCGGCCGCTGACCAGTTCGCGGAATTGCGATTCGCTGAGCATGCCTGCCTGCACTCTTCATTCACCCGGCTAATCCATGCATCACAGTCCTCAACGGACTGGTCAGCGCAAATAAAGCGGCAGCCAGAAAACACAACGGCGCCGGCGGTTCGATGTCGAACTCTTCAAATTCGCGGCGAAACCACGGCACGACGTCCAACAGCACGTACAGCATCAGCGCGCCAGCCACCAGATGCAACACCAGCAGGAACGCGCTTTGAACGGCGGCTCGCGCCATATCGCTTGCCCCCCCGGCTTCAGATCAGAGGATCGGCCCGATCAGCCACGGCGTGAACTCTTCGTCGCCGATCCCGTGCTGTTCGCTCTTGGTCTGCTGGCCGCTGGCCACGGCCAGAATCTCCTCAAAGATCTCGCGGCCGACTTCCTCCACCGTGCTTCCTTCCAGCACCGTGCCGGCGTTCAGGTCCATGTCGTCCCGCAGCCGCTCGTACGTCGGCGTGTTGGAGACGATCTTGATCGAGGGGACCGGCTTGCAGCCGAAGCAACTGCCGCGGCCGGTGGTAAACACAATCACGTTCGCTCCTCCGGCCACCATCCCGGTGACGCTGGGCGGATCGAAGCCGGGCGTGTCCATCACCACCAACCCCTTGGCTCGCACCGGCTCGGCGTACTGATACACCTCCATCAGCGCCGTCGATCCGGCCTTGGCGACCGCTCCCAGCGACTTCTCGGCGATCGTGGTCAGGCCGCCTTCCTTGTTGCCCACCGACGGATTGTTATCCAGTTCGCCGCCATAGAGTCCCGCGTACCATTGCCACCAGCCGATGCGTTCGATCAGCTTTTGAGCGACTTCGGGCGAGCGGGCGCGGCGCGTCAGCAGATGTTCGGCTCCAAAAATCTCGGACGTTTCCGCCAGGATCGACGTGCCGCCGCAGGCCACCAGCAGGTCGCTGGCCACGCCCACCGCCGGGTTGGCGGTGATCCCGGAGTTGCCGTCCGAGCCGCCGCACTCGGTGCCCAGGATGATCTCGCTGGCCGGGATCGGTTCCCGCCGCACGTCGTTGGCTCGCGGCAACAGCTCGGCCAATTTGCGGGCCGCCGCTTCGACCGTCTTGACCGTCCCGCCCTGATCCTGGATCGAGAACACGGCTGGTCCCGTCGCCGCTCCCGTGCCGTCGATCTGGACCAGCCGCTGCGACTCCAGCAGGTATCCCATCGCACCCTGCTCGCAGCCCAGCCCGATCAGCAGGTAGGCGCCGATGTTCGGGTGCCTGGCGATGCCTCCCATCACTCGGTTGAGCATCTCGTGCATCGGCCCGGCGAACTCCATGCCGCAGCCGCCGTGGTGCGTGAAGGCGACGACGCCGTCGATGTTGGGATAGGGAGCCAGCGCGGAGCGGTCGAACCGCTGAGCCACATAGCGGGCGACGGACGCCGAGCAGTTGACGGTCGAGATCACGGCCACATAGTTCCGCGTGCCGGCGCCGCCCCCCGGCCGGCGATAACCCTGGAACGTCCGGTCGGTGATCGGTGTGGGCGGGGGCGGCACGTCGCGGCAGATGGCGTAATCGCGTTCGAACTGATCCAGTCCCACGTTGTGGCAGTGGACCCACTCGCCCGGCTCGATCGGCCGCGTGGCGAAACCGATCGTCTGGCCGTATTTCTTGACAGGCTCGCCCTCGGCGATCGGCCGGACGGCGATCTTGTGGCCCAAGCGGACGGCGGCGAGCAGCGCCAGCGGCCGCCCGTCCACCTCGATCCGGTCGCCGGCGTCCAGGCTGCGAGCCGCCACGCAGATGTTGTCATGCGGATGCAGGTAGACCGCACTGGTCCGAGTTGCCGTAGCCATGTGTGAGGATGCTGCTTTCGTGTCGAACCGCTCGGAGGCGGGGGCAAGGCACCGAGCTGCCAGAGGATTCTTGACCTTCAGCATAACCTAACGCCAAGGGCCAGCGGTCGGCAACGGCCCGGCAAGGCGAGCGGCGGGCGTGAGCCCGCTGTTTCTTTGGCAAAACAGGGTGGCCTCGCCCTGCAAGCGTCCCCACATACCGGGCAACGTAACGCTCCCACTTTGCCCCGACAACCAGAAAGGGTACCTGACGACTTTTTCTTGACGCGTAACGGCATGCGCTATAGCATGCTCGCATGATCCAGAGTTTCGCCTGTAACGATACGGAACAACTGTTCCATCGTCAGCGGCCGAAACGATTTCCACAGAGTATTCATCGCGTGGCTTTTCGGAAATTGCGAATGCTCCACCGTGCGCGGACGCTGCAGGATCTGAGAGTGCCGCCCGGCAACCGGCTGGAATTGCTCAAAGGAGACCGACGCGGCCAATACAGCATCCGAGTGAACGATCAAGTCAGGATTTGCTTCACATGGCAGTCGGGCGACGCGTTCCAGGTGGAGATGGTGGACTATCACTAGGAGGCAAGAAGTGGCGAACAGACTGAAACCTCTTCATCCTGGCGAGGTTCTGCTCGAAGAGTTCCTTGTCCCGATGGAACTGAGCCAAAACGCCTTGGCACGTGGGATCGGCGTGCCGCCCCGACGGATCAACGAAATCGTGCACGGGGCTCGACGGATGACTGCCGATACGGCACTTCGCCTCGGTCGCTTTTTCGGCACTTCGCCGGAATTCTGGCTTGGTCTTCAGATGGACTACGAATTGGACATCGAAAGCGACCGGCTCAAAGGGCGCCTGGAGAAGGAGGTGCGTGAGTACCATCGGACAGGGTGACCGAAAGGGTGGTCAATCCGCCTTGTCTGGCCGGTTGAGCGAGGCGAGAATCTGGCCGCCCAACGAGGCGGCTCGCGCCAGTTCGGACCTATCGGCACTCGCCGATTCAGCGCGACGGACGCACTGCAGGGCTTCCTCGAGTCGCCCCCGCCGAACCAACAGCCCTGCCAGGTCCAGATGCGGAACGATCCAGTCCGGTTGCAAGCTGGCCGCGGAGCGCAGCGCCTGCTCCGCTTCCGCATCACGATCCAGTTGGGCGAATAAGGTAGCCAGATGCTGGTGCGTGCCCGCCGTTTCGCGGATCGCCAAGGCGGCCGAATGGAAACGGATCGCCTCGGCCAGGTCGGACCGCGCTTGGCGGCTCAACGTGATGCCCAGGTACTGGTTGATCCAGAAGTCGCCCGGGTAGTGGCGCTGAGCGGTTCGCAGCAGTGGCTGGGCCAATTCGAACTGTCCACCCCGGATCAGCAGCATGGCGATCAGGTTCACCGAATCGGCGGGCAATCGCTTCCGGCCGGCCATTTTCAGCAGTCGCTCCGCTTCGGGCCAGTCTTGGTTGCGACAGGCGAGGCGCGCTTTGCCAAGCCAGGTGTGACCGCCAAGCTGATCCAGAACGGCGTCGATCCAAGCGGCTTCCGGCGCGTCCGACGGAAGCTGCATCCGCCAGCATTCCAGCGGCAAGATGCAGGCCTCCGCGACGCGTGCCGGACGGCTCCGAAGTTTCGCCACCGCGACGCCGACCTCGGTTTCCGGGATTTCCAGGCCATAAATGGAAAACGCCGTGTGGCACATCGGGCCGGTTTGAAAGCCCACCGATGGATGCAGGCCGGGATCGATTTCGGTTCGTTCCCGACGGATCTGGTCCAACCGGCCCACAAGCCGGGCGTCCGAGTCGTCGGCTTCGATTCGACCCCGCAGGGCCTCGACCCGCCGCACGTCCGCCGGTTCCGCCAGCCCGGTTTCCACCAGAGTTTCGGCGCGGCGAGCCAGTTCGAGGATGCGGGTGCGGCGAACCGGATCCACCCGCCAGTCAATGGGACCGGCCGCGTACAGCTTGTCGGCCACGCTCATCGCCTTCCCCAACTGACGCGCCACCGCTTCGCGACGCTCGGTTTCCTCAGCATCCAGCCGCGCTTGGTCCTGGCGGCGAGCCGCATCGCGGCGGGCCACCCACACGGCGCCGGCCGTCAACGACGAGACAAGCAGCAGAACGCTCGCCGCCAGGCCGAGGAACACCAATCGCCGCCGTCGCCGTTCGTCGCGCCGCGCCAACTCGAGTTCCGTCTGGCGCAGACGGTCCTCCACGCCACGCTGGTAGGCCGTGAGACACCGCGAAACGTCGCCCGCGTCGGGCGGTCGTTCGCCAGGCTCGTGGGCAAGACAACGGCTGGCCAGCTCCACCAACGCGCGGTCCGCCGAGCAGCTTTCGAGCACTGTCGCGGCGCCGCCGGGCGGCGGTGGTGCTCCGGTCAGGATCTCGCACAACACCGCGCCCAGTCCGTAGACGTCGGACCGCCGATCCACCGCCAGGGCGTGGCCGGCCGCCTGTTCCGGCGCCATGTACCTCGGGGTACCGATGACGGTTCCAAAAACGGTGCCCACGGTTTCCGGCGCGAACCGATCCGTGTCTCGCCGGATAGGAGCAGAATCACCGGCTTGGCCCGCCACGGCGGTGCCTGCCCGCGCGGCAGCCACGTCGCGCTCGTCGAGTTCGTCCGTTTCCGCGGAACCCGCTTCGGTGAGCAGTTTGGCCAGGCCCCAGTCGATCACGTACACTTCGCCGAACTCGCCGAGCATGACGTTGGCCGGCTTGAGATCGCGATGAACCACGCCATGCGCGTGGGCGTAGGCCATGGTCTCGCACACGCGACCGAAGATCCCCAGCATCCTGGGAAGCTCGTCCCCAGGTGACCGCCGCGCCGCCAACACCTCGGCGAAACTCCGGCCCGAGACCAGTTTCATCGTGAAATAGGGACGCTGGTCCAACCATCCCATTTCATGCACCGGGACGATGCCCGGATGTTCCAGCCGAGCACAGATGCGGGCTTCGCGGACAAACCGCCGAACGACCCGCGACCGGGCCTGGGCGTCTTCGGGCAAGAGCTTCACCGCCAGCTCTCGATCCAACAGCGCGTCCCGTCCCCGGTAGACGACTCCCATGCCGCCGGCGCCCAACGGTTCGCCCAGCTCCAGGCGGCGGGCTTCCAGACTCGATTCGAACCGGTCACGCGGAGCCGGGGCCAACTGAAACAGATCCGCGGATGTGATCCGCACCACAGCCGCCGCGACGGCGACTTCCTCGTCCGGAAACCGCGTCGTGTATTCGCTCAACAGAACCTGCTCGCCCCCCGCGGTCCGCAGTTCGTACTCCAGCGCGATCAATTCGGACAGCAGCGCGGCGCGCTGGCCCGGTTCGGCCTGGGGGAGCAGGCCTTCGATGGGCACCGGTTGCCCGGCGGTCCACGCCGATTCGAATTCCCCGCACAACGCATCGATGCGGCGTGTGCACGGCAGCTCGGAAAACGGCACCGGATGTGTCTCCTATCGATTCACGCGCCGCACAACGTTGCCTTGCATTTCTATTCTATGTAGCCCGCCGCGTGAGCCAGAAACGAGGCTCAGGTGAATTCCCCGGGCGTGCACTGCTGGCTAACGGCGGCAACGACTCGCGTCGAAGCGGGCGGTGGGCAGATGCTTTCATGGATCGCCTGGCCCTACGTGGTCGCTTCCAATTCGGAACACCACAGTTCGCGGATCAATCGCAGCTTGCGTTGGATCGTGATGCGAGCGCAACCCTGCTCGGAGGCAATCTCGTCGTTGGTGTGCCCCGCCAGTTTCCAAACGGCGATTTGTTCCAGGACGGGATCATTCAGCGATTCGATCATCAGCCGGCATTGCAACGACATGTATTCGGAAAACGATCTGGCGGGGTGGTCTCCGACCAGGTCATCCAGTTGAAAATCGGTTCCCGCCTCGATCTCCGATTGCAGCACGACGCGGTTGCCGCCCCGCTTCTGGGCCCGCTCGTTCCGAGCAAACTTCTTCGCTCGGCGAATCGTGATGACCACCAGCAATTGCCAGAGTTCACCCCGGTCGCGAATCCCGGCAAAGTTTCCCCGCTGGACACTGGTGAAGAATTCACCGAGCGCGTCCACCACCACGTCTTCGTCGTCGAACGCCGCGGTGCGACTGCGCGTGGCGAGCGTCCGCTGGGCCACTCGGCAAAGCTCGTGAAAGTAGGCGTCCCACAACTTCTGAGCGGCCAGGGAGTCCCCGCCCCGCAGCGCGACGTACCACCGCGTTATCGAATCGGACACGACCTGCTTCTCCGGCCTCGCTCGAACCACTCGGCTGGCTGGGACCGTCAAATCGCCGATCCTTCGGACAAACGCGCTCCAGCAGCATCACACCAAACAATCCCACATTCTAGTCATGCACCGGCGTGCTAACCAGGAACAGCGGACGACCTGTTTGGAGCAAGGCACCAGGGCCAGATCCCACCAGACGGGTTGGTTCTGGTCGGACCTTTCGGAAATTCCACCCGCGCCTGATACGTTCTCTCACTGGTTCGGAATAACAGTAGGAGCCCGCTGTGCCGCGCGGGGGCACATTGCCACACCTTCCGCGATCCCGTCGTGGTCGCCGCCCCAACCAGAACAGAACCAGCCCCAACCAGAACAGAACTCGATCGAACTGCCAGTCAAAAGCGAGAACGCCGTCATGAATCGAAAGACCCGCCGCCTGAAGTCGTTGTTTGGTTCGTCCAAAACCACCGAAGCCGCCCGCCTGCAGGCTCGCCGGCGTCGCGAACGGCGGAAGCTGTTCGTGGAGTCTCTGGAGGCCCGGCAACTGCTGGCCACGTTTGCCACCAGCGGCAGTGATCTGGCCCTGGACTTGAACACCTCGGGCGAGGCCCTGGCGTCCGTCGCGGGTGCTTCGAACTACTACACACTCACCCTCACAGGGGGAAGCTGGAGCGGGACCGACAGCGGAGACGTTACCGGCAACGGTACGGCCACGCTGACCGTGACCAAGGATGTTTTCGACAGCCTGATCGTCACCGACAGCGCCGCCGGCACCAAGGTCACGCTGAACGACAGCGGGGCGAATGCCTACACCGACAGCTTCCAGATCACGCTCGACAACGCCCCGGCCATCCCGGCGTTGCAGGTCAACGGCAGTTCCAGCTTTGGAGCCAACGACTTCACGGCGGATGTCGCGACCAGCATCCGGGTCGAGAGCGGCGCTATCCTGAGCACGGTGGATGGGGACATCAACCTGTCGGCCAACACCGCGGGTACGGCGACCGGGGAATTTGTAGGCATCCGCGTGGGTGCCGGTAGGGTCCAGTCCAACGGCACGGGTGCGATCACCGTCAATGGTCGAGGTTCCGGCAACGGCGACGCCCGTTTCGGCGTGGAGGTCTCGTTTGGCGGCAAGATCCTGGGTGGTACTGGTGATGTCAACGTGACGGGAACCGGCAGTGACGGCACGTCTTCGTACAGTCACGGCGTTTACGTTACCAATCCCAATTCGCAAATCACCTCGGCTGGCGGCGACGTCATCATCACGGGGCAGCGCGGCGGTACGGGCAACGCATCAAACGGCCAGGGTGTGGTGGTCACCAACGGCGGCTTGATTTCCGCCGGCGGCATCGGCACGGTGACCGTGACCGGTACGGGCGGCGCCGGCACGGGCAGCGAAAACCGCGGCATCCGTGTTTCGGACGCGAATTCGCAGATCACCTCCAGCGGCGGCGATGTGACGGTCATGGGCCAGGGCGGTGGCACGGGCGGCTCGACAAACGACGATTTTGGTGTCGAAGTTGCGTCCGGAGGCCAAATTTCGTCCGGCGGTACCGGCACGGTTCGTGTGACGGGAACTGGCGGTAGCGTTGGCGGCAACAATCAAACGGGAGTAAGTGTTTCCGGCGCAAACTCGGCGATTACGTCCACAGGCGGAGCGGTCATCGTCATCGCTCAAGGGGGCGATTCTGGCGGATATGGCTTAAACGTTAGGCAAGGAGGCACGATCACGGCGGGCGGCGCGGGAACCGTCAGCGTGACCGGAACGGGCGGGGCCGGCACGGGTGATGGCAATGTCGGCGTTCACGTTACCGACGCGAATTCGCAGATCACCTCCAACGGCGGGGCCGTCACGGTAGTCGGCCAGGGCGGCGGTTCGATTGGTTCGAGCAGTGCGGGTAACGAAGGCGTGCAGCTCAACTTCGGTGGCCAGATCACGGCGGGCGGCACGGGAACCGTCAGCGTGACCGGAACGGGCGGGGCCGGCACGGGCAATGGCAACACTGGAGTGCATGTTTTGGAGGCGAATTCGCAGATCACCTCCAACGACGGGGCCGTCACGGTGGTCGGCCAGGGCGGCGGTTCGGGTGCGTCGGGAAGAAACAACGGGATTGAGCTCTCAATTGGTGGCCAGATCACCGCGGGCGGCACGGGAACCGTCAGCGTCACCGGCACCGGGGGTGTTGTTGACGGTAATGGTAATGCCGGCGTCGTGGTCGGCGGTGCAAATGCGAGTATCACTTCCAACGGCGGGACGGTCACGGTGGCCGGCCAGGGTGGCGGCTCGGCCGGTTCGACCAGTGATTCCAACTATGGGGTGGAAGTGTCGGAAGGCGGTGCGATCTTGGCGGGTGTCATGCGGGCCGTCAGCGTGACCGGGACTGGCGGAAAGGGCACGGGTAGTGACCACCTTGGCGTTTGGGTAGCCGGCGCCAATTCTCGCATCACGTCCAGCGGTGGTGATGTGACGGTTACGGGCCAAGGTGGCGGCACGGGCGGTTCGACGAATAACGATTTTGGCGTTGAAGTTTCATCCGGCGGCCAGATCTCGGCAGGCGGCACGGGAACGGTCCAGGTGACGGGCACCGGCGGAAACGTGGGGGGTAACAATCAAACGGGAGTGCGTGTTTCCGGTGCAAACTCGGCGATTACGTCCACAGGCGGCGCGGTCATCGTCGTCGCTCAAGGTGGCGATTCTGGCGCCTATGGCTTAAACGTTAGGCAAGGAGGCACGATCACGGCGGGCGGCACGGGAACCGTCAGCGTGACCGGAACGGGCGGGGCCGGCACGGGTGATGGCAATGTCGGCGTTTACGTTACCGACGCGAATTCGCAGATTACCTCCAACGGCGGGGCCGTCACGGTCGTCGGCCAGGGCGGCGGTTCGATTGGTTCGAGCAGTGCGGCTAACAAAGGCGTGGAGCTCAACTTCGGTGGCCAGATCACGGCGGGCGGCACGGGAACCGTCAGCGTGACCGGAACGGGCGGGGCCGGCACGGGCAATAACAACTCTGGAGTGTATGTTTTGGAGGCGAATTCGCAGATCACCTCCAGCGGTGGGGCCGTCACGGTAGTCGGCCAGGGTGGCGGTTCGATTGGTTCGAGCACTGCGAATAACAAAGGCGTGGAGCTCTTATCGGCTGGCCAGATCACGGCGGGCGGCACGGGAACCGTCAGCGTGACCGGAACGGGCGGGGCCGGCACGGGCAATGGCAACACTGGAGTGTCTGTTTCGGACCCGAATTCGCAGATCACCTCCAGCGGCGGGGCCGTCACGGTGGTCGGCCAGGGCGGCGGTTCGGGTGGGTCGCAAAGAAACAACGGGATTGAGCTCTTATTCGGTGGCCAGATCACCGCGGCCGGCACGGGAACCGTCAGCGTCACCGGCACCGGGGGTGTTGTTGACGGTAATGGTAATGCCGGCGTCGTGGTCGGCGGTGCAAATGCGAGTATCACGTCCAACGGCGGGACGGTCACGGTGGCCGGCCAGGGTGGCGGCTCGGCCGGTTCGACCAGTGATTCCAACTATGGGGTGGAAGTGTCGGATGGCGGCGCGATCTTGGCGGGTGTCACGGGGGCCGTCAGCGTGACCGGAACGGGCGGAGCCGGCACGGGTGTTGGCAATGTCGGCGTTTTTCTAAACGGCGCCAATTCTACTATCACGTCCAGCGGTGGTGATGTGACGGTTACGGGCCAAGGTGGTGGCACGGGCGGTTCGAGCAATGCGATAGGCGTCGAGGTTTCGTCCGGTAGTCAAATCTCATCTGGCGGCATGGGAACCGTCAGCGTGACCGGGACCGGCGGCGCCGGGACCGGCAACGGCAACCGTGGCATCCGTGTTGCGGACGCGAATTCGCAGATCACCTCCAGTGGAGGCGATGTGACCGTAACGGGACAGGGCGGTGGTACGGGCGGTTCGGGAATCAACTTCGGCGTGGAAGTGGCCGGTGGCGGCCGGATCACGGCCGACGGTAGCGGGTCGGTCACCGTGACGGGAACTGGCGGCGGAGGTTCGGGCACGGATAACAGCGGCGTCGTCGTCTTCGGCGTTCAATCGGCGATCGGCGACATTATGGTCAGCGGAGACGTGGTGATCAGCGGTACGGCCGGCAACGGATCCGACGCCTCCGGTGTCTCGATCCGCGGTGGCGCGACCGTCCGTACGGCGGACGGCGACATCACGATCAACGGGACTTCCAGCGCAAGCGGAGCAGCCTCGGCCGGGCTGTCGCTGACCGGCACGGCCTCGTCGATCCGCAGCGACTCGGGCGACATCGACATCGACGTCGCCAGCGCGAACGGCGCCGGGCTGGACATGGCCGACCCGACCCGGATTCAAACCAACAGCGGCGGCGTCGGGATTCTATCGCAACAAGGCGACGTGCTGCTGGGCGGCGTCAGCGGCCTGTTCGTAGCCATCGCTGCCCAGGGGTCCATTCTTGACAACGGCGATTCGTCGCCCGACGTCACCGCCATGGGTGCGCTGCTGGCCGCTCAGGGAAGCGTCGGCCAGCCGGCCGGCATGGGCAACGGGGCTATCGACACGGTGCTGGTTGGCGTCGAAGGGGCCGCCGGCAGCGGTGGCTTCTTCCTGAACAATGCCGGGCCGCTCACCGTCGGTGGCGTCTCGCCGGCTAGCGGTGTCGTGGCCCAGGGAGCGATCGAACTGTACGCGGCCGATCTCGATGTGATCGAGCCGATCCACTCCGTCGGCGGCGGCAACATCGACCTTTACAGCAACAACGCTACGCGGACCATCGGCGTGGGCAGCGGCGGCCCGGTCAAGGGCAGCGGCTTCGACGGAACCAACGCGGCCTTCGGCTTGACCGACGCGGAACTCGAACTGATCACCACCAGCGGCCTGCGGCGGGTGTGGGGCGGCAGCGGAAGCGACCAGTTCAACGTGAACTACGACGGCACGGACCCGCAGTCGATCAACGTCTTCGGGCTGGCCGGCGAGGACCAGTTCTTTGTCGCGCCGAGCAGCATGACCCCGGTTAACATCGACGGCGGCAGCCCCTCGGCACCCGCCATGCCCGGCGATACCCTGCACCTGGACATGACCGGCGCGGTGGCGCCGGTGATTATCGATACCATCGGCGGCTCGGCGATTTCCGGCAGCACGGCCGGAGTGATGTACGTCGAGATCGAATCGCTCGACCTGTGCGACGACTCCGGCCCGATCGCCGGCGTGGACGTCGGCGACCTGTACGTGCGGACGACTGATGACCGCGAGCGGATCACGCTCACGTCCTGGAACGACGGCGGGGTCAAGCTCCGCATCGATAACCTGGTGAGCGGCGCCAGCACGACCTTGCCGCAACACTTCGGCCTGGCGGGCGGTTCGCAGATGCTGATGCAGATTGTGGTCTACGCCCAGGGTGGAAACGACCTGGTCAGCATCGCCGGTCACGTCGTGGACTCCGGCAACAATCCGATTCCGGTCGAGTTCCACGGCGAGGATGGCGACGATTACCTGACGGGCGGTGAGGCCAACGATATTCTGGTCGGCGGACCGGGCAACGACCGCCTGCTGGGAGGCGACGGCGACAACCAACTGTTTGGCGATGGCAACCAGTTCGACGGCAACGGCATGCTGATCGAGCTGCCGACCGACGGCGATGACAACCTGAGCGGACGCGAAGGCGCGGACGTGCTGTGGGGTGGCGGTGGTAACGACCGCATGAGCGGCGCCGGCGGCGACGATGTACTGAACGGCGGTAGCGGCAACGATCTGCTGGACGGCGGCAATGGCACCGACATCCTGCGGGGCGAGGCCGGCAACGATAACCTGTCGGGCAGCTACGGCAACGACATCCTGCTGGGCGGAACCGGCGACGACTCGCTGTTCGGCCGACAGGATAACGACATCCTGATCGGCGGCACCGGCCGCGACCAACTGCGCGGCGATGCGGGTAACGACCTGCTGGTGGCCGGCACCACCAACCAGGACAACGCCAACGATGCCGCCCTGCTGGCGCTGTTGGCCGCCTGGTCCACCAGCGGCTCGAACAACCTGACCGGGATCACCGGCGACGGCGACCGCGACGACCTGCAAGGCTCGACCGGCGTGGATGAGTTCTGGGCCGAGATCATGCCGACTCCGAGCCTGGACTATGTCCGCGACGCGGTAACCGGTGAGTCGGTCAACGATGAGGCGTGAAGTGCAATGCGGATGACGTACTCGGCTCGAATCGCTTCCGGCGGCGCTCCGGCAATCCGTGCGCGGAGCATCGCATGGCCGGTCGGCCCAGCGGCAGCGTCATGGGCGCCTGCGTTTCTGTGGGAGCAACCAGAGTGCGGCCGCGAGGATCAATTCGACCAGGACTGACGGGGCCAGGAACCAGTACAGCACAATCACCATGGTGGGCCGATAGATCAGGATCAGAACGCCGATTGCGACGTGCAGCAGTGCGAGTCCAATCATCGACAGGGCCAGGCCCATTCGATTCGGAGCCGCCGCCCCGGCCACCAGGCCGAGGATGCCTCCGCCAAGTACGCCAGGCACGGCCAGGATCAAGGGTATCAACAGTGGATACTCGCCTTGGAACAGTCCAGGTTCCAACGCGGTGGCCACCCAATCCCAGACGAAAGGCTGCAACAGGCCCACGGCGCCCGCCAACACCGCAAAGCACAGGCTGGCCAGGATGCGGGGAACGATCGTCCAACGTAGTCGATCGTGCTTGAAGGGTGAGTCGTCAGTCATTGCTTGTCGCGTCCACCTGGCAGTTGGATCGGAACGCTGTGGCCAGCCAGCGGCAATGTCCAGCCCGCAAGGGCTCATCATGCGGCGCGTGATGGCTAGTTTGCGGTCGCCTGCGAGGTGACTCCCGTTAGTAAATCGAGCCGCCTTGAGTCACCAAGGCGCCGCGCAAGGCCCGCAGACCTCTCGGCGTGACGCCCGACCCCATGACGCTCACGTCCCGCAAATGGGGCATGTCGAACAGGTAGCCCAACCCGACGTCCGTCACTTGAGTCACCTGGGCCGACAGGCTTTCAAGACGCTCCAGGCGGCTGACCTTCTCGAACGCCTGGTCGTCGATTTCCGGACAAAAGGAAACGTTCAGACTCCGCAAGTTGGAATGGTCCAACAAGTGATCAATGCCGGCACTGGTGATCCGGTTTCCAGACAGGTCCAGCACTTCCAATTGGTGCATCGCGCGCAGGAAGGCCAGGTCCCGGTCCAAGAGGCCACAACTGCGCAGTATCAACTCCCGCAGTTCCTTGAGTCGGGCCAACTGCCGGTATCCGGCCGGCGAAATCTGGTTTCTCCCCGACAAGGACAGCTCGCGCAGACGCGTCATTCGGCCAATCACTTCCGCCCCCTCGTCGGTACAACTCCCGGTCAGTTCCAGTGAGCGAAGTGCCGGCAGGCGGGCGAGGCACGAGGCCCGACGGATATCGAACGGTGATTCGTCAAGCGTCAGCTGCTCCAACCGCGGGTAGCTGGCCAGGTGTTCGACGTCGTCGGCGGAAATGACTCCGGAGAACCAAATAACGCGGCACGGAGTCATTGGGCCGCTCTGGTAAACTCGGTGCGGCCCGACGTGAAGGAACGTCGCCGATTCCCCAAAACACTCGGCGATCCGGCCGAACCGCACCCGGGTATTGCTCAACGTAACGGCGGACAACCGCGGACGTTCCGCCAGGGCCGGCAGGCAATCACCGTTGATCGGCATATCGTGGATATCCAGGTTACTCAGCGCGGGGGCCTCGGCCAACTTCATTATGCCGGCGTCGGACGCCGAGCAGTGTCGTAGCTCGACCGTTGCCAGTTGCTTGAGCTGGGCCAGAACCGCCAGCCCCTTGTCGGTCACTTCGGAGCTGTCGATCCGCAGGACTTCGAGCGACTTCAAGCTCGCCAACTGCTGCAGCCCCTGGTCACCAATACCCGTGCAGACCAGCGATTCCACCCGCAACCGGGGCATGCTCGCCAACGCGGCCGCGCCGGAGTCGCCGATGGGAAACGAATGGATGAGCCGCACAAGTTGAGGGTGTCCGCGAAACGATTCCAGCGAGGCTTCCGTCAGGCGAGTGTGATGCACGTCGAGCACTTCGAGCTGCTGGAGTCCGGCGAGATGAGCGATTCCCTGGTCCGTGATCGGCGTGCTCCATAAGGATACTCGCTTGAGACGTTTGAGCTTGCCGACGTGCCTCAGCCCGTCGTCCGTCACCCGCGTGCTCGCCAGGTACAGCCGCTCCAGACATGGCAGGTCGCCCAGGGCCGCAAGGTCCTTCGATTCGATTCGGCTACGCTCGAGTTGCACCTCAACCACATGTTGAAAACGCTGTTCGCCAAACAGGAAGACCAGCAACGGCATGTCGGCCGTGCGATATTGAACGACGCCGCCGGCGGAAGCCAATTGTTGCGCCGCACGCTTTTGAACCTGGAATGGCTCCACGTAAGCCTTGAAAGCCGCCAATCCCAGAGCGGCCAGCAGGGTTACGCCCAGCAGCGTGCTGAGGCGAAAACGAAGTGCCAGTCTGGACCTTCGAGGTATCACGTCGGTAGCCTTGAATTCAGTCGAGCTTGCCGTGTACGACTGGCCGGAGGAGCGGTCCGGCCTGCGGCCGGCCGAGCGATTGGGGACAATCGCTCCACCAACAGTGTAGCCCGATTGTCCTCAATCGGGTCTTGCGGGCCAAAGGCCCGGAGGTCCGGTCCGGCCTGCGGCCGGACGAGCGATTGGGGACAATCGCTCCACCAAGTGTGTAGCCCGATTGTCCTCAATCGGGTCTTGCGGGCCAATGGCCCGGAGGCGCGGTCCGGCCTGCGGCCGGACGAGCGATTGGGGACAATCGCTCCACCAACAGGGTAGCCCGATTGTCCTCAATCGGGTCTTGCGGGCCAAAGGCCCAAAGGCCCGGTCCGGCCTGCGGCCGGACGAGCGATTGGGGACAATCGCTCCACCAACTGTGTAGCCCGATCGAGGGGTAGTAGCGGCGGAGCCGGCCATTGACGCCCGCGGGAACTGATTCTGAGGATGATGATTCTTGCGCTGGCTCGGATACCCAGGATGGGATGGCGCCTGATCGATCGTCTATAATTCATGTGTGCGGTGGTTCTCCACTGGAGAACTTGAACCGTCCGCCAGACGCCCAGCCGCAAGATGTGGAGTTGATACCCGACCATGGCAACCAGTGCCCCTCAGCGGACCGCCGCCGAAACCCAACCTCCCCCGGTGGCTTGGCCTGCACACGCGACGGACGAGTTGATCGAACAGCAGTTGCGGAGGGCTCGCAGCCAGCTCAAGCTGACCGATCTGGCTCAGGCGCTGCTGCTGCTGGCCGCCGCGACGCTGGGTTACTTTCTGCTGCTGGCCCTGGTCGATCACTGGCTGTTGCCGCTCGGCACGGTTGCCCGGTTCCTGGCCTGGCTGGTGCTGGTCGCCGGAGTGGGCGGCTACCTGGCGGTCGGCGTGTTGCCGCTGCTGGTGCGGCCGATCAACCCGCTCTATGCCGCTCGGACGATCGAACAGGCGCGGCCCGAACTGAAGAACAGCCTGCTGAACTTCCTGTTCTTCCGCGGAGATCCGGCCGCTCTGCGGGACGCCATCTACGAGACGCTTCGCCAGCGAGCCGCGGCCGATCTGTCGCGGGTCGAGGTGGAAACGGCGGTCGATTACCGGCACGTGATCCGCACGGGCTGCATCCTGGCGGCGGTCAGCGTGGCGGCGGCCCTGTACATCGTGATTTCGCCCAAGGACCCGCTGCAGTCGGCCGCCCGAGTGGTCGCGCCCTGGGCCCATATCGCTCGCCCCACCCAGGTTCAGATCGAAGACGTGCAGCCGGGTGACCAGACGGTTTTTCATGGCCAGACGGTGGTCGTATCGGCCCGCTTGCGCGGCGCCCGGGCGGACACGCCGGTAACCTTGAGCTACTCGTCCATCAACGGCCAGTTGGTGGACCAGCGCGTGCCAATGCAGCCGGCCTCGGACGGCCTGCGGTGGCACGTCACCTTGCCAGCCACCTCCGAGGGGCAGACCGACCCGGCCGGGCTGCACCAGAGCCTGCGTTATCGGATCGAGGCTGGCGACGCCGTGTCGCCAGAGTATGTCCTGGAAGTGCTGCCGGCCCCCACGATCCTGGTCAAGCGAATCGACTACGAATTCCCTGCCTACACCGGGCGGCAACCGGCCGCTGAGGAGGAGTTTGGCGACATCCGCGCCCTGGAGGGAACGCGCGTCACGATTCATGCCGAGGCGAGCCAGCCGATTGGCCAGGCCTGGATCGAATTCAATCCGCACCTGGCGACGGAACCGGTCGAGGGGCAGCGGCGGGCCCCGACCACGTTGGCGATGAAGGCCTCCGGGAACCGGGCGTCCGGCAGTTTTGTGCTGCGTCTGGCTGGCGACCGCAAAACACAGGATTACGCCACCTACCAGGTTCGCTTTCGCACCGACGCGGGGCACGCCGGGCAGCACCCGGTGGTGCACGATATTCAGATTCTGCCCGACTTATCGCCCGAGGTCGCCATCCTGCGGCCCGCGATCAGTCCCGTGGAGGTTCCCGAAGACGGGCGGCAGCGGATCGAAATCCGCGCGGTCGACCCGGACCATGGGCTCAGCCGACTCATCTTGCACGCCGTGACTGGCGGCACCCGGCTGCTCGACCTGACGCTGTTTGAGAATCCCGCGGGACAGTCGGGACAGACGGTCGTGAACTACGAATTCCGGCCACGGGCCTTGGGGCTCGCCGCCGGCGATCGAGTCATGCTCTGGGCCTCGGCCGAGGACAACCGCACGGCGCCGGGCGGCACGACACCGGAGCCGAACGTGCAGCGAACCCGCAACTATGAGCTGATCGTTCTGCCCCCAACGGGCAGCGAGAAGGACACGCCGGCTGGCACTGAAGATCCGCCGGCGGCTGGTCCCGACCAGCCTCAGCCATCGGGCGACCAAGGGCAGAAGGGGGACAAGGGACAGGCAGGCGGGCAAGGCGCGGCCGGCGCTGAGGGCGATAGTTCTTCGGGCCAGCAAGGGGAGTCGGGCGAGCAGGGGGCCGAAGGACAACCGGGCGGCGAGGGCCAGCCAGGTTCGGCATCGCAGTCCAAGGGGTCGGAGGGGCAACCGGGAACCCAAGGGCAGCCAGGCTCCCAGGGCCAGCCAGGCTCCCAGGGCCAGCCGGGGGCCGAGCCACAGCCGGGTGCCCAGTCGCAGCCAGGTGATCCGTCGGCCGGCGGTCAACCTGGAGCAGGACAGCCGGGTGAAGCGGGTGCGGGTGGCGGCGCGTCTCCCGACGACTCAGGATCGGCAGACAAGCCGCCGGGACAGAAGAGTACCGCCAGTAGCGGTGCCGCCGGACAAGACTCGGATCCGTCCGCGACCGGCGAGGCCACGGGCCAGGAATCCGGCGATGGGCAGGACGGCTCCGGCGGCCAATTCGGACGCGACGAACCGCTGCATGACGGGGAAGTGATCGAGAAAATCAACGAGTTGCTCAAACAGCGGCAGGCAGCCCAATCCGACCCTTCGTCGCCAGCCCAACCCGGCTCGCCAGCCCAAGCCGGCTCACAGGCCCAGACCGGTGCCCAGCCCAACCAGGCGGCACAAGCTGGCCAGGGCGCCGCCGGGGAAGGGCAGGGGGCGGACCACGGTCAGGCCGGCCAGGAACCCGGACAACCCGGTGAATCACCGGGCGGAAAGCCCCAGGGGGATCGCCTCCGGCCGGACGAATCGCCCGGCCAGCAGGCCGAGCCTGGAGAGCCAAAGCAGGGAGGACTGGGGGACAATGGCGAGTCGGGTGCGGGCCGGGCCAGCCAGGATCCGTCGGGAGCGGCGGCCAGCCAGGGCGACAATCGCGATCGTCCCAAGTCGCAGCCTCCCAGCGACGCTCCGGCCCAGTCAGGCCAGGAGGCCCAGTCGCCGTCCAACAGCAAGCGCCAGTCGGATTCCCAGGGCGGCGCTTCGGGCGACCGCAGCGGGGGCGGGGACAAGGGGCCCGGACAATCGGCCGGACAAGCGGGCAACGACAGTGCCGGCAGCAGCTCGGCGGCGGACGAAGGTGCTTCGGCCGCTCCTCAGCCGGGGCAGGGCGAAACGGGCCAGCGGGCGGGCGATCAGCAAACCGCCGACTCGCCGACCGGCCGT
>JAGFJK010000363.1 GCA_024102795.1 Pirellulaceae bacterium | reverse complement strand
TGGGGAGGGGCTCTTATGCACCCTGTTTTGACGCACCTGGCGCCCGATGGAATCACCCAACACCGGTCGCACTCATGAATTCAGATCCTCAATTGATGCTCGACTCGTCCGAAAGCCGCGTCCCGCGAGTGGCCATGCGCGAATTGAGCGAATCGCTTTGCTCTATAGTCCCGGCAGGCCCCTCCCCAACCCTCCCCGGAAGCCGGGGAGGGAGCCAGAGGGATCTCAAGGGGGGGCGCCTCCCGCAACGGTGGCCAACCGTATTGTGCCTGGTTCGACGCGCCAAACTCCCTCGTTAAGAAAACGGCCAACTGACGACTGATAACTGACAACTGACAACTGACAACTGACAACTCACGACTCCGATTGACCCGCGGCCGGCGGGTGCGATAGAATCATAAACATATCAAGATTCGCCGATCGGTTCGGTGGACGACAGCCCTGATGATGGATGATCGCTTATGTTTCGGCTGCCTTTGGGATCGACCCGTAAGTATTGTGACGGCCTGGGTCGGCGGAGCTTTCTGCAGCTTGGCGTGGCCGGCATGGCGACGGCCAGTCTGGGGCGAGTGCTCGAGGCCCGAGAGGCGTCGGCCCAGTTGGGCAGTCCGAGCAAGGACACCTCGGTGATCCTGCTTTGGCTGGACGGCGGTCCGGGGCACATGGACACCTACGACATGAAGCCGGACGCTCCGCCGGAGTACCGGGGCATCTGGCGTCCGATCCGCACGAACGTGCCGGGGATCGAGATTACCGAACTGTTTCCGCTGCAGGCCAAGATCGCCGACAAGTTTTCGATTGTCCGTTCGCTGCATCACGATTCGGGCGACCATTTCACGGGCGGCCACTGGATGTTGACGGGCCGGGGAGCGGGCGTCAGCGGCGCGTCGAACGCGGGCAAGTATCCCTTCTTCGGTTCGATTGCCAGCAAGGTGCTGGGGCCGCGGCAGGAGGGCATGCCGCCGCAGGTGGCGATCCCGTATGCGATGAGCATCGGGTTGCGGCCGGGCTATTTCGGCGGCAACTACCTGGGAGTGCAGCATAACCCGTTTGAAACGAGCGGCGATCCGAACGCCGCGTCGTTCAAGGTTCAGAACCTGAGCCTGCCCAATCAGATGACTCTGGACCGGTTGCAGGACCGCCGGACGTTGCTGAGCGACTTCGACAATTTTCGCCGCGAGATCGACCAGAGCGGCGCGTTGGAAGCCATGGATCGTTTCGATCAGCAGGCCTACGACATGGTGACCAGCGAGAAGGCTCAAAAGGCGTTCGACATCGGCAGCGAGGATCCGGCGATCCGCGATTCGTACGGCCGCCACACCTGGGGTCAGAGCACGCTGCTCGCCCGGCGACTGGTCGAAGCCGGCACCACGTTTGTGACCTGCCACTTTGGCGGCTGGGATCATCACTGGAATCTGCAGTCGGGCATGGACAACTACCTGCCCAAGATCGACCAACTGGTCAGCGGTTTGCTGACGGACCTGGACCAGCGCGGCTTGCTGGAGCGGGTGCTGGTCGTGTTGTGCGGCGAGTTCAGCCGGACGCCGCGGATGAACGACGGCGGCAACGGCGGGCCGCCGATGAGCATGGGGACGCCGGGCCGCGACCACTGGGGCAACGCCATGTTCTGCTTCCTGGCCGGCGGCGGCATCCAAGGCGGCAGGATCGTCGGTTCCACGAACCGGCTGGGCGAAGTCCCGCAAGACCGGCCTCTCCGACCGGGCGACATCCATCATACGATCTACCGCGTGCTGGGAGTGGACCCCCACATCCACTTCCGCGACCTCGCCGGACGTCCCTCGCCGGCCATCGACCACGGGGAAGTGATCCACGAGCTGTTCTAGCCGGCTTTGCCCTAACCAAACAGGTCGCCGGCGTGCAGTTTCCAGCCGCATACGGCGTCACTTGCATCCAGCGTCTCGGTCGAACGCAGCGTGTGAATGGGCTGGTCGCGCCGGTGCACCCGCAGTGTTCGGGTCGGAGGATCGACCAGCAGTACCATGAACGATCCGGCCGCCAGCCAGTCGGCCACTTTCCGCTCGATGTGCGTGAGCGCATCGTGGGGCGAGATCACTTCCGCGACGAAATCCGGCGCCAGCGCCAGATAGCCGCCGACCGACGTGGACGACAGCAGGCGACTGTGACTGACGAAGGCCACATCGGGCGCTCGCACAGTGTCTGGATTACGGCGGATCAAGAAGCCTGTTTCCGCGGCGTAGACGATGCCCAGGTCGTGCTTCAGGACATGATCCGCCAGCAGCCAGCCCAGCTTCATCGCCAGGCGACCATGTTCGTGACCGGCGGGGGACATCATGTGCACTTCTCCGTTGACCAGTTCGCGGCGCGCGTCGTCGTCCATCAGCGACGCGAATTGTTCTGCCGAGAGGAGGTCCAACTGGTGTGTCATGTCAAGGCGCTCCACGTGGTCGAGACACCGGCACCACTCGCAGGTCATTCAGCCGCCGCCTGCCCGATGCAGTACAGATACTCCTGCCGCTTGTCGCCTTCCATCTCGGCCGCCCGGTACAGGATCCGGTTGCCGCTGAACGTAGGCGTGGCGAAGACGCTGGTGCCGAGCTGATTCTCGGCCAGCAGCGTGAACTGGCCGGGGTCGGCCTGGTAGACATAGGTCGTGCCTTCTTCGTTCGTGGCGAAGATCCGCTGGCCGACCAGCACGGGCGACGCGCTGAACGTGCCCGCCGCGCGGCCTCGCCAGATTGTTTCGCCCGTGTCGGCCTTCCAGCAGATGGCGATGCCGTTGTCGGCCATGGCGTACAGGTACCCATTCTGGAACAGCATGGAAGGGACGTACAGCCGCGTGTTGTTTTCCCAGGCCAGGCGGCCCGATCCGTCGGCGTGCACGGCCGAGACGTGATTCTTTGGATAGCCGCCGCTGGTATAGACCAGTTGCCCGTCGGTCACGGTCGAGGTGACGCATTCGGTGGTGGCGCCGGCTACCTCCCACAGCTTTTCGCCCGTCAGCGGCGCGAAGCCCGCGACCAGATCGCAACCGGTCAGCACCAACTGTTCGCGCCCGGCCGAGCGGACGATGATCGGGGAAGCATAGTTCGGGGTGGCCGGCCGAGCATGGCGCCAGACGATCTTGCCGCTCGCGCGATCCAGCCCGGCGACCGCGCCGCCGCTCTTGTTGTCGGCCGTGACGATGACCAGCGGACCGTAGATGCAGGGTGACGAGCCGTAGCCCTGATGGATCACGTAATCGCTGATCTTGGTTTGCCACAACTGCTGGCCGTTCAAGTCCAGTGCCGTCGTGTGGACTGCGTCGGCGTTCAGAAAGTTGATGAACAACCGCTCGCCGTCGCAAGCCACGGTGGACGAGGCCAGCGACGCCTTCTGGTTGCCCTTGGTCGGGAAGCCGCCCTGGTGCACGTCGGTCTTCCAGAGCACCTGGCCGGATGCGCGGTCGAAGCACAGCACCGACTGCCGCTCGGTTTCGTGATCGGCGGTGGCCAGAAACACTCGCTGGCCCACGACGGTCGGCGATCCGTGTCCGCGGCCGGGGATCGGCGTCTTCCAGCGGATGTTCCGCTCGCGGCTCCACTCCAGCGGCGGATTGGCGGCGGTCGACGCGATGCCGTTACGCTCCGGACCTCGCCACCAGGGCCAGTCGGTCTCGGCGATGTCATAGGGCGGCGGCGCGGCGGGCGCTCCCGGAGCCTGCGCCAGAACGGTCGCGGGCAGCAGCATGGTCGGCAGCAGGAGGCACAAGGCGAGGCGTGGAGTCATGATGGCGGGGCCACTCGGGTTGCGGGATATGAAGTTGGCGAGGTCTTGGCCAGGGTTGGTTCCCCTGAGCCATGTGTCCCATTACTATACCAGCAAGTAAAGCGGTTTGCCGGACAGGTGGTGGAGGACCTCCGGCTTGTCAGTCAGACCTGTCTCAGAACCCGCCTGCAGTCGAAACCCAGACAAAGGTCTTTCCCATGGCGTCCCGCGGTCCGCTCGAATTGCTCCACCCGCGCGACGAGCTGATGAGCACGATGGAGCGGATCTATCGTTCCCGGATGACGACCACCTCGGGCGGCAACCTGTCGATTCGCGACGCGGACGGCTGCGTCTGGATCACGCCCGCCCGAGTTGACAAGGGCAGTTTGACCCGCGAAGACATCGTGTGCGTGCGGGCGGACGGCCGAGTGGAAGGCCGGCACGCTGCTTCGTCCGAGCTGCCGTTTCATCAGGCCATCTATGGGGCTCGGCCCGACATCCGCGCGATCGTGCACGCTCATCCGGTGGCCCTGGTGGCTTTCAGCATCTGCCGGCAGACCCCCGACACGCGGTTGTTCCACCAGGCACATTCGGTCTGCGGTGTGCCGGGGTTCGCCGCCTACGCGCTGCCTGGCAGCCAGCAGTTGGGTGCCAACATCGCGGCCGTGTTCGCCGCGGGCTCGGACTGCGTGGTGCTGGAAAACCACGGCGTCGTGGTGGGCGGCACGTCACTGTCCGAGGCGTTCCAGCGTTTCGAAGCGTTGGAGTTCGCCGGCAAAACGATTATCAAGGCCCGGCATTTGGGTCCGATCCATTATCTTTCGTCCGCGGAACTCGAACGAGCGCAGCAACGCAGCGTGCAGCTCGAACCGCTCGCGCCGGCTCCGGCCGGATCAGGGGAGAAAGAGCTCCGCCGGCAGTTGGCCGAGTTTATCCGCCGCGGCTGCCGGCAACGGCTGCTGATCAGCACCGAGGGCAGCTTTTCCGCTCGGCTCGATCACGATGCGTTCCTGATCACGCCCTCGCAGCAGGACCGCGAGCTGTTGGGGATCGGCGACTTCGTGCTGGTGCGCGGCCGAGCGTGTGTGGCGGGAGCCAGGCCGAGCCGGGCGACGCTGGCGCATCGTGCGATCTACGACCGGCACCCGGACGTGCAGGCGATCGTGCTCGCTCATCCCGTCAACGCCACGGCTTTCAGTGTGACGGACGCGGTGTTCGACGCGCGCACCATTCCCGAAAGCTACATCTTTCTGCGCGACGTGCGGCGAGTGCCGTATGGAGTGCAGTATGACGACGACGGGCGGATCGCCGACTGGGTGTCGCTCAAGTCGCCCGTCGCGCTGCTGGCCAACGACGGAGTGCTGGTGGTCGGCAGCAGCGTGCTGGATGCCTTTGACCGGCTGGAGGTGCTGGAAACCACGGCCGAAGCGGTGATCAACGCCGGAGTGCTGGGCCCCGTGTCCGCGATGTCGGACCAGGTGATCGAACAGCTCCGTGCGGCGTTCCTGGGCACATAGTCGCCTTTCGCTCCGCGAAAGTAGCGCCCCCTGCACGTGGCCGTTTCCCGCTACGCTCAAACCCTTCTGGCTCCCTCCCTGGCTTCGAGATCGTGCAGCTTTGAAGTTGTTTTGCCGAGTGGATTTGGCGTCATGACCGAGGGAAACTTGGACGGCCTTCGCTTCGGCGAACGCTCTCCCTCGATATCCCTTTGGCCCCCTCCCCGGCTTCTGGGGAGGGGCTCTTGGTCACACTGCCGAAACTCCGCGATCGCCTATGGACTCTGCTCAACCACCAGCCGGCAGTTGCACTCGCGGTCCGCAGCCGCAGCCCGAACCGCAGCCGGCCGATTTGCGATCGGCCAGTTGTAGTTCCAGGGCCAGCGACGTCGGCGTGATTGCCAGTCCGCCGAGCGCCGTGCAACGCAGCTCGCGCGGCATCTGGGCGGCGACCCGTTTGGCGGTGGCGATCGTTTCGTCCAGCGGGATGACCGGGTCGAAATCGGCCAGCGCCATGTTCGCGCAGCACAGCGCGTTGGCGGCGGCCATCACGTTCTTGCCCAGGCAGGGCACTTCCACGCGGTTGGCCACGGGGTCGCAGATCAGCCCGATCATGCTCTGCAGGGCCATCGAGGCGGCGGCGACCGCTTGCCGCAGCGTGCCGCCGGCCAGTGTGACCAGAGCCGCGGCCGCCATGCTGGCTGCCGCGCCGCCTTCCGCCTGGCAGCCGCCCACTTCGGCGGCAAACGTCCAGGCGGTGGCGATGAACGTGCCGACCAGCCCGGCGGCCAACAGCGCGCGAGCCATCTCGGTTTCGTCCATCTGCAGCGCCTCGGCCATGCCGATCACGGCCGCCGGCAGCGCGGCACAGGCTCCGGCCGTCGGTGCGGCCACGATCACGCCCATCGAACTCTTGACTTCCATCAGTGCCGAGACGTACAGCACCACCTGGTTCAGCGCTCCGCCGTCCAGCAGCCGGCCGGCCTGCAACTGCTGCTGGAAGCGGCCGGTTTGAGCGGGCAGGATGCGGTCGTCGTACCGGGTTCCCGCCAGCCCCTCGGCGATCGATTGCCGGAGAATCCGTACGATCTCGACCATGCGGTCCACCACGGCCGATTCCGTCAACTGCCCGCGCTCGGTCTCGTACTCCACCGCCAGTCGCCACAGCGGCGTTTCGCGGCCCGCATCGTACTGCAGCATCTCGGCACAAGTCGCAAACGGCACGCGCATCGATCGCCGCGAAGCCACCGGCAAGACCGGAGCCAGACGTTGCACCTCGCGGATGGGCGTCGAGCTGGCCGAGTTGCCCAGCGATGCCAGCAGGTCGTCGTTCAGAAAGCCGGCCGCTCGCACTTCGATCAGTTGCCCGGCGTTCGATGCGTGCACCAGCACCTGGTCGGCGTCGGCTGCCGCTCGCAGGTGTTCGGCCAGACGTTCGCCGTCGCGATCCAGCCAGATCAACGTCACGTGATAGTCGCCGAACATTGACACGGGAAAGCTATCAACATTGATCACTTCGATCATGCCGCCGCCGGTCGAGATCGCTCGCAGAAAGTGCCGCTGGCGATCGTTGCTCAACGTCAGGCGATAGGTGTTGGGATGCTCGTCGCCAGCGTCCACCGTTTCGATCCGCACATCCGCGCCGCTTTCGGCCAGCAGCCTGGGCGAATCGGGCAGCCGCGAGTCGGCCGCATCCCAGCCCAGCAGCCCGCCGAACAGCCCCATGTCCGAACCCTGGCTCTCGTGTGTGGTGGGCAACGACCCGCCGCGGTCGAATTCGACGAGCACGTGACGCACGTCGCCCCGCATCAGGTCGCGAGCCAGCCGGCCGATGCGCAGAGCCGCCGCGCAGTGCGAACTGGACGGCCCGCGCATCACGGGGCCAATGACGTCGTTGAAAATGCTGACCGGCAGCGAACTGGTTGCCATCTGTGCCTCGGTGATCAACAGTTAGAAGCGTTTCTCTTCGTGTTCTGCAGTCGGGGGGAACCACGAAACACACGAAACACACGAAAGAAAGAAGAAGATGAAAAAGAAAGACAAGGATGGAAGATAGCATTCATGCTTCGGCTGATGAATGCAAGCGGTCTGTTCAACAGGGGCTACTGAAAATCTGACCTTCTTTCTCTTTTTTCGTGTGTTTCGTGTGTTTCGTGGTTCTCCAGCTTTCGATTAACCGGACCACGCTCAATTTCATTCCCGGACTAACCCAACCCCACGATCCGACCGTCCACCAGGTTGATCGACTCAGCCAGCGGCCGCCGGGGAAGTCCGGGCATGCGAAGGATGTCGCCTGTCAGGACCACCAGGAAGCCGGCGCCCGCGTTGATTTGGATGCCGTCAACCGTGATTTCAAAGTCTCTTGGCGCGCCGAGCAGCCGCGAGTCGTCCGACAGCGACGACGGGGTCTTGGCCATACAGACGGGTAAATCCGCGTAACCGAGCCGCTCGATCTGTTTCAATTGCCTTTCGGCCACCTTGGTGAAGTAAACGTCCTTCGCGCCGTACATCTTGGTGGCCACGGCGCGGATCTTGTCGGGCACCGAGTCGGTCAGGGCGTACAGCGGGCGGAAGGGAGTCGTCGCCTGTTCGGCGCGGTCCAGTACCAGCCGCGCCAACCGTTCCGCGCCGGCGCCGCCTTGCTGGAACACGTCGGCCACGGCCAGCGGAGCGCCCATCTGCAGGCAGCGGCCGCGGACCAGGTCGATTTCATCGTCCGTGTCGCCAGGATAGAGGTTCAGCGCCACGATGGGCGTTTCGCGGAAGTGTCGGATGTTCTCGATGTGTTTGTCCAGGTTGCTCAGGCCGCGCTCCACGGCGCCCGGGTCCGGCTGACTCAATTCGGCTAGCCGCCTGCCGCCGTGCAATCGCAGCGCCCTGATGGTGGCCACCAGCACGACGGCCGCCGTGTCCAGGCCGGCCGAGCGGCATTTGATATCGAAAAACTTTTCGGCGCCCAGGTCGAAGCCGAATCCCGCTTCGGTGATCGTCCAGTCGGCCAGATGCATCGCCAGGCGGGTAGCGATCACGCTGTTGCAGCCATGCGCGATGTTGGCGAAGGGCCCGCCGTGGACCAGCGCCGGCACGCCCTCGGTGGTGCTGACCAGGTTGGGCAGCAGCGCGTCGCTCAGCAGCGCCAGCATCGGCCCGCTGGCCTTCAGTGCCTGGGCCGTCACGGGCTGCCCGTCGTGCGTGAAGCCCAGCAGCGTCCGGTCCAGGCGCCGGCGCATGTCCTCGGCATCCTCGGCCAGGCACAGCATGGCCATGACTTCCGAGGCGGCCGTGATGTCAAACCCCGACTCGCGCGGCACTCCCTGGCCTGGTCCTCCCAGCCCGGTCACGACATGCCGCAACGCGCGGTCGTTCATGTCCAGCACGCGCCGCCAGGCAACTTGCCGAGGATCGATGCCCAGTTCATTACCGTGATAGATATGGTTGTCCAGCAGCGCGGCCAGCAGGTTATGAGCCGACGCGACGGCGTGCATGTCTCCGGTGAAGTGCAGGTTGATGCGGTCGGAAGGTACAAGCTGGCTTTGACCGCCGCCGGTGCCGCCGCCCTTGCTGCCGAAGCAGGGGCCCAGCGACGGTTCGCGCAGCGCCACGCATACGGATTGCCCCAGCCGTGCCAGCCCTTGAGCCAGTCCGATGCTGACGGTGGTCTTGCCTTCGCCGGCCGGCGTGGGCGTGATGGCCGAGACCAGCACCAGTCGCGGCGGCCCGTCGCTGGTGCGAGCCCGCTGGCCAGCGCCGGTTCGCACCTTGGCCATCTGGTCGCCGTACGCCAGCAGATCGTCGGCTCGCAAGCCCAGCCGCGCCGCAGTTTCCAGGATTCGCATCAGCTTATCCGTCCTTCGGCTGGCTATCGGCCGCCGCGCCGCCGGCGTGCAACTGCCAGCGATCGTCCGCTTCCATCAACTGACGCGGCGCCGAGCCGTGCAGCCAGGCGCGAGCGGCCGGGTCGTTCTGCAAGTACGTATCCCAGAAGGCGGTCGATAGCGCCAGGATCACTCGATGATGATTCGGATTCCGTTTCTCGGTGTCGCCCGGCAAGGCCCGATCCGTGAATGCCGAATGTTCGGCTTTGTGCAGTACCAACTCGTACTTGCCGATCGTCATCGGCAGGTTCGGATAAACGTTCAACCGCGACTCCAGGTCCGCGTCGCCAATCGCCGCAACGTCCTTGGTGCCCGTCATCAGCAGCCAGGGGACCGACACGCTGCCGAAGGCGGTGGACACATTGCCGCGGCGGGGGCTGCTGGGGCTGAAGGCAATCGCCGCCCGGATCCGCCCGTCGGTAAACCGCTGACCGATCAGCGGCGCGGACTGGCCGCTGACGGCCTGCGTGGTCACGGCGCCGAACGAGTGGCCCGACATGCCGATCCGCCGCGGGTCGCACCGCCCATGCAACACGTGGCCGGCCTGCGAATTCCACCTCTCCAACTGATCCAGCACGGCGGGCACATCTTGCACTCGCAGACGAAAGTTCTCGGCCGATGCCGCTTCGCGCAAGGCCGCCATCCGGCGCAGCAGCGGCGTGTCTTTCCAGACCGAATCGTCGCTGCCAGGATGTTGCAGAAACACGGCCAGGTAACCGCGAGCGGCCCAGTGCCGGCCGAGAAACTCGCAGCCCTGCCGAGTGCCGCCCAGACCGTGGCTGAACAGCACGACCGGCCGCGGCTCGCTGGCCGTCGGCAAGTAGACCAGCACCGGCAACCGCCGGTCGCGCGCCTCGTCCCGCGCGGTCAGCTCGACCGTTTTCACATTGCCACTGGCGCTGCCACTGGCACTGCCGTTGTCGGGCAACTTGAGCGGATCGTAGTCGGCGGCCAGACTGGTGCGGCAAAGCAGGATCAGGCCGGCCAACAGAGCCAGTCGCGGAACGACACCTCGCGGGCCGAGCTGAATCATTGGAAGCCGCTCCTTTCGTTTCAGGCCGGGAATCAAAGTCCCTACTCGCATCGCGTGTGCCTGGGTTCTATTCTGGGAGAGACTTGAAGCGAAAGTCAATCGCCCGAACATGCGACCGGCGGGAACTTCACCCGTCGAATCCGGTTCCACCACACAGTCCAGGCAGGGAGTTGCTCTCATGTTGACGACCATGGTCATGCTGGTATGTCTCACGCCCGCCTGGGCCGACGACGATCTGACGGTGCTCAGCGAAGCCCGGCTGGGAGTCGCGCCGGGCAGACAACTGGAGCTGTATCTGGTCGAGCAGGCATTCGAGCAGCTCGATCGGCGCACGGCCGCGTTCGAGGCGATTCAAAGCCGCCAGCAGTGCCGCGAGTGGCAGCGGCAGCGGCGCGAGTTCTTCATTCAGCAACTGGGCGGCTTTCCCGACCGCACGCCGCTGAATGCCCGCGTCGTGGGGCGGCTGCAGGGCCAGGGTTACCGCGTGGAGAACGTGATGTTTGAAAGCCGGCCGGGCCATCATGTGACGGCCAATCTCTACCTGCCGGAAACGCCGGGGCCGTATCCCGGCGTGATCGTCCCCTGCGGCCACAGCCACGACGGCAAGGCGGCGGGCGGATACCAGCGGGCGTCGATCCTGCTGGCCCGCAACGGCATGGCCGCCCTGTGCTACGACCCGATCGGCCAGGGCGAGCGGTACCAGATCCTGGATCACGAGCACGAGCACGAGTTCTTTCCGACGTACGGCGGACGGCTGCCCGTGCCGCATCCGCGAGTGAAGTTTCTCTGCACGATGGAGCATACCATGATGGGACTGGGCAGCATTCTGCTCGGTTCGAACGTCGCTCAGTATCGTATCTGGGACGGCATGCGGGCGATCGATTATCTGCAGAGCCGCGACGACATCCAGAAAGACAAGATCGGCTGCACGGGCAATTCGGGCGGCGGGACGCTCACTTCATACCTGATGGCCCTGGACGAGCGGATTGTGGCGGCCGCGCCGGCCTGTTATCTGACCACGTTCCGGCGGCTGATCGAGTCGCGCGGGGCGCAGGATGCCGAGCAGAACATTTTCGGGCAACTGGCGTTCGGCATGGACGAACCGGACTATGTGATGATGCGGGCTCCCAAGCCGACGCTGATCTGCGCCGGCCGCCGCGATGCCACGTTCGATATCAACGGCACCTGGGAGCTGTTTCAGCAGTCGAAGCGGTTCTATGCCCGGCTGGGCTATCCCGAACGAGTGGATCTGAACGACGCCGATCTGCCACACGGCTTCTACCTGCCGCAGCGCGAAGCGGCCGCGCGGTTCCTGCACCGCTGGCTGCTGGGGCAGGACAAGGAGATCCACGAAGTGCCGCCCGAATCGCTGCCCGATCCGACGACCGACAAGGACTGGCTGGCGCTCAGCGAAGGCGATTGGACTCGCCAGCAGTTGTACTGCACGCCCGAAGGCCAGGTGCTGCTGATGGAGGGCGAGAAGTCGGTGTTTCAGTTGAATGCCGAGCGGGAGGCGGAGCTGCGCGAGGCGCGCCAGGCGGCCTGGCGGCAGCTCGACGCAGGCCAGCGGCGCGAGCTGGTGGCGAGCACGATCGGGCTGCCCGCCATGCCGCCGGAACCGGCAACCGCACAGCCGCCCGCGGCCTCGCGGCACGAGGTGGTGGGGACCATCCAGCGCGACGGCTATAAAATCGAAAAGCTGATTCTGACAGTCGAACCGGGGCTGCGGCTGCCCGCGTTGGCGTTTGTGCCCGAGCGGCCCGGCGGCCACGCCACGTTGTACCTGCACGGCGAGAGCATGGCGGCGGACGCGGCTTCGGGCGGGCCGATCGAGAAGCTGGTAGGGCAAGGCCACCTGGTGCTGGCGGCCGAACTGCGGGGGATCGGGGAGACGGAGACGGGGCACCACAAGAGCGACTACGGCCGCGGCTACTTTGGCCGCGACGTGCAGGAGATCTTCCTGGCGTACCTGATTGGCCGATCGTATGTCGGCATGCGGACCGGCGACGTGCTGGCCTGGAGCGACCTGCTGGCGGAGTATCGTGCGGAGAACGGTTCGCCGCGCGAGCTGCACGTGGTCGCCCAGGGCGAGGCGGCGATTCCAGCGCTGCACGCCGCGGCGCTGCAGCCAGACCGCTTCGCCGCGCTGCAGTTGCGAAACATGATCCGTTCGTGGGTCGAGATTGTCCGCGCTCCGGAGACGATGAACCAGGCGGTGAATGTGGTTCACGGCGCCTTGCGGCACTACGATCTGCCGGATCTGATCGAGCTGGCCGGCGGCACCGATCGCGTGCAAATCGAGGCACCCGCCGACGTGCGGTAGTTTGGCCGAGCGCCAGGCGAGCGGGGGGCGTGAGCCCCCTGTTTCAATTTGACGCGGCGAAATGCGCGGAATCTGAACGCGGGACGGTCGACAGTCGAGGAATCGAGAAACAGCGGGCTGACGCCCGCTGCTCGCCTGGCCCCTCGCCCCCAAACTTGATTGGCGGTCGCCACCCGCTTATGTTATGCGGGACCATTCACCACGCAGTCGCAAACAATCGCAAAGGGGCCGGCATGTCCAAGCTGATCGAAACCAGCGACGGCATCTTGATCGAAGTGGAATCGGACGGAGGCGAAAAATGTTCGGCCGGAACAGCCGACAAAGTTGAGAAAGGGTTCAATCAGATCAGCCCCTTGCTGCGGAAGGCTTGCAGCGCGATGCGGGAGTTCTGGCAGGAACAGACCGAAGGCATCGACCTGCAGGAAGTGGAGATTCAATTCGGACTGAATTTCGAAGGCAGCGGCAACGTGTTCATCGCTCAGGCCAAGGCCGGCGCCAGCCTGACCGTCAAGGCAGTCATGAAGAAGTCGGCGGAGTAAGATGGCGTTTCCGAAGTGGGATGGTGCCGTCTATCAAGTTCACGACCAGGCCAACGAAGCCGTGTTTGGGACCGGATTCGTTGTGCACCAGCAGTCGCTTGACCGCGAAAGGCCGAACTTGTGGCTGGTGACCTGCGCCCACGTCGTGGAGGATTGCAAGGCGGGGATCGTTATCGGGGGCGAAGAAGCTACGGTAGTGGCTCGGGGGACGCGGCATGGGCTGGACCTGGCAGTGGTTCGAGTGGAACTTTGCCGGCGAAGCGTCCGCTCTTTGACCATCAGCGGCAAAGACTTTCAGGAACAGCGGGTCGAGATTCCTGGCATTCGCTCAGTCGAACGGCAACGAACGATTCTTCCACTGCAAGGATCGTTGAAGAAGTGGCTGCTGCTACTGGATCCGGCGAGTGGCAGCAGCGACATTCCGTACTGGCAGTTGCATCTCGACCGGGACGAGTCGGTCGAGCCGGATCAGATCGAAAAGGGTTACAGCGGGTCACCCGTGTTGGCCGAGGACGGCGTGTGCGCGGTACTGGACGCTCGCCGCAAGTCGGCCGGTGGCGACGTGTTCAAGACGGGCACCGCCTTTCCGATCTGGCACCTGGCCAAGATCTGGCCCGAGATGCCAGACGTGTTAGGCAACAGCCTGTATGGCGAAAGCCACTGGAAGCTGCACAAGTGGTTGTGGTCCCTGGATGGCGCGAGGGACATCACCTGGGACCTGGTCGACGCTTGCCGCGAGGTTTGCGGGGATCATCCCGCGGACGCTTCGCTGACTGGCTGCATCTTTACTCTGTCCCGGATGCGGAGATCGCCTTGTTCCTTTCTGCAGGCACTGGCCCGCAAAACGAATCGTCCTGCGATTCACGACGACTATCCGCACCTGGGCGATGAGCTGCCAGAGGTCGGCGGCGAGGTCACCCAGGAGCAGTCCTATCGCCGCTTGATCATCCGCATCCAGGAGCGGAAGATCCCGTCGCGCGGCGAAAGGCAGCGCGGGCGGCGATACGAAGTACAGATTCACCAGGCGCAGTGCCCGCTTGAGGCGGGCGGTTGCTGCGCCAGTTGCCTCGACTGTGCACCCACCGCCACCGGGGAACTGACCACGGTCTGGTCAAAGTCGCTCGACCAGTCCACGAAGGACGAACTCGCCGACCTGCTGCGCGACGAGATCGATAGCGTCCTGGGAGTGTTCGGCGCCTGTTCGCCGGACCTGGTGCAGATCATCGCTCCCGACAGCTTGCTGGCATACCTGGTCCACGACGCGCGGCTCGACCAAATCCAGCCCTGGGGATCACGACGCCTCGGCCGCTGGTTTCCCACCGTCTACTCCGGTGCGCGACGCAGTGGTCTGGATTCCAAACCGCACGGGCTGCCCCAGGTCGAGCGGGGAAGACCCTGGAGCGGGAAGCTCGTGCGCATCGAAGACGCCAAGAACGACCTTGAGCTGGACGGAAAGTTGCCGGAGGGGACCGTCACCGTGATCACACCCAGTCGCGACGTTGCCGAGTTGTGCGTGGACAGTCCGGTTCCCACGATCATTGTCGAGCATGACGGGGCCGAAGACAACGCAGACTGGTTTCAAAACGTCGGTTGTTTGTATCGACTGCCCCGCCAACTCATGAAACGGCCGGTGGACACGTCGCTGATCTTCGACGCACCGCAGATTACCATCCAGTTCGCTCAGACTCAGCAGCCGATTGCCCAGGGCTTGTAACTCAATGGAAGGAAACCGTGGATGACCCCTTTCGAGATCTTCAAGCAGGACCCGCAACCAACCGGCTGGCCGGCCGAGCCGCCGGAGGCGCCGCCGTGGCGCAGGTTTCCACAGCCGGCGGGCGACGGCCCCCGGCCCGAGGGCGAACTCCAGCCAGAGGACCAGCAGGCGTATCGCGGCCGCACGTACATCGCCACCGCGGACGAGGTGCGTGCGGTCAACGCCGCGATTCATCTGCGTCGTCCATTGCTGCTGACCGGAGACCCCGGCTGCGGCAAGTCGTCGCTGGCCTACGCCATCGCCTGGCGGCTGGAGTTGGGCGAAGTGCTGTACTGGGGCATCAACTCCCAGACCACGATCAAGGACGGCCTGTACCGCTACGACGCCATCAGCCGCCTGCGGGACGCCAACCTGAGGAAAGCCAGGACCGAGGGAACGCGGCCAGGCCGCCGGAACCGACCGCACGACGTCGAGCCGATCGAAAACTACCTGTCGCTCGGTCCGCTCGGCACCGCTTTGGCGCCGCGGTCCGCTGGCGATCGGAAGCCGCGCGTGCTGCTGATCGACGAACTGGACAAGAGCGACGTCGACCTGCCCAACGATCTGCTCGACCTGTTCGAGGAAGGTTCGTTCGACATCGACGAACTGGCCCGCATCCGCCAGCAGCGCCCGGTGGTCAAGTTGCGCACGGCCTATCGCAAGACGTCGGCCAGCGACGAGCTGGTCGAGGTGCGGCACGGGCATGTGCAGTGTCACGAGTTTCCGATCGTGGTGATTACCAGCAATCAGGAACGGCAGTTTCCGCCCGCCTTCCTGCGGCGCTGCCTGCGGCACGATGTGAAGCGACCAGAGATCGAACAGTTGCGGCAGATTGTCCAGCAGCACGGGCTGCGGGATCAGGAGGAGCTGATCAAGAAATTCCTCGAGCGGCGCGACGACAGCAGTTTGAACGCCAACGACCAGTTGCTGAGCGCCCTGTATTTGCTGAACGCGACCGACTGCGGCAGCCGTGACGAGCTGCTGGCGATGATTTTGCGTGACTTGCGGGAGTAGTAGAACAGTGCCATTCCGAAATCAAAGGTAGCCCGAATCGCAAGTTTTGAAGTTACACACTTTTGTTCCAACACCGCCGGTGCATTGGCTACTCAAGCAACAACGAGCGATTGGACATTCACGTAGGCGACGAGGAAATAACTAAAATCCTTCTGGCTCCCTCCCCGTTGCGAGGTCGTGCCGCTTTGAAGTCCTTATACCAGCAATATTCGGAACGTCTTGGTCGATCCGTTTTCCAACCCGCTTTGGAAAACCCCATAAATCACTTCTGGCTCCCTCCCCGCTTCGGGGAGGGCTGGGGAGGGGCTCTTGGCACTTGTTCTAAACTCCAACTTATCAAGCATTCGGCGAATCCGCTCAACTACCAACTGGATGCATACTTCGAAGTCCTTTTACTGAACACGAACCACTCCGAATCCGCGTGCGCCGCAGGCCATTGCGCGCGTTAAGCGTTGCGTTGTCCACTCGAACCCCGCAGGCCCCTCCCCAGCCCTCCCCGAAGCGGGGAGGGAGCCAAAGGGATATCAAGGGGGAGCGGTCGCCGAAGCGGATTCCATGAAAATCGCAATCGCCAAAGAAACAGCGGGCGGACATTGGCTAACGAAATAGGCCACGAATTGTGAACGAATCACCGCTGCTACGACTGGCCGGTGAACTGCTGCGGCATGGACAGCGCGAGCTGGCGCTGTCGCTGCCCGACGCGCTTTGGCTGGCTCGCCTGCTGCCCGCGCCCGAACAGCCCGTCGTGAACGCGGACGAGCAGACCGAACCGGACTCCGCTCAGCCCGTCAGCGGCGGCGCGCCCGCCACGGTTCCCACCGACG
>JAGFJK010000347.1 GCA_024102795.1 Pirellulaceae bacterium | reverse complement strand
GGTGATTCCATCGGGTGCCAACTGCGCCAAAACAGGGTGCACAAGAGCCCCTCCCCAGCCCTCCCCGGAAGCCGGGGAGGGGGCCAAAGGGACTTCCAGGGGGGAGCGCTCGCCGGAGTCCAGGCTGTTCACGTTCTCCCTCGGTCATAATGCCAAATCCACTCAGCAAAACTACTCAAAAGCTGCACGATCTCCTTCGGGGAGGGAGCCAGAAGGAATTTGAGGGCGCATGGCGACGCGGGCCTCATGAAAAGCGCGACTTCAAAAAGCGTGAGCGAGGGATTTTCGTCGTCTCGGTGTGCCCCTCGCTTACGCTGCGGGTTACATATTCTCGAATGTTGTTTGCATTCGCTGGAAGTCGGTTCACGCTGCCCGCTACTTTCGCGGAGCGAAAGGCGACTATCACATCGACAGCGGCTCGAACAGCTCACGGATCGGACCCTGGCTGTCGGCGAACGAATCCAGTGGCACGCCCAGCTTGTCCAGCAGCGTCAGGTGCAGGCTGGCCAGCGGCATCGGTTGCTGGTACGCGATATGCCGGCCGCCCCGCATGCGGCCCGCCGCGCCGCCGGCCACGATCGTGGGCAGGTTCTGGTGGTCGTGCACGTTGGGATCGCCCATGCCGCTGCCGTACAGGTACAGCGAATGGTCCAGCAGCGAACCGTTGCCTTCGGGCGTGGCCCGCAGCTTTTCCAGGAACTCCGCGAACAACGACACGTGAAAGCGGTTGATCAACGCCACCTTGGCGATCTTCTCCGGATCGTTGCCGTGGTGGGTCAGCGGATGATGCGGTTCGGGCACGCCGATTTCCGGATAGGTGCGGTTGCTGGTCTCGCGGGCCAGTTGAAAAGTGATCACGCGAGTTACATCGCCCTGGAAGGCCAGCCGCTGCAGATCGAACATCAGCCGGGCATGATCGGCATAGGCGGCGGGCACGCCCAACGGACGCTCCAGGTCGGGCAGCGGGTTCTCGCGCACTCCCGCCTCGGCCTGCTGGATGCGACGCTCCACTTCGCGGATGCTCTCCAGGTACTCGCCCACTTTCGCGCGGTCGCCGGGTCCCAAGGTCTGTTGCAGGCGGGCAATCTGTTCGCTAACCGCGTCCAGCAAGCTCGCTCGCCGGGCCAGCGCCGAGCGGCGGTCGGCCGGGCTGCCGCCGTCGCCGAACAACATCTCGAACACGATCCGCGGATGGGCTTCGGACGGCAGCGGCGTGGTGGGCGAGGACCACGAGAGGTTGTTCTGGTACACGCAGGCGTAACCGTTGTCGCACTGGCCCACCGTGGCCAGCAGGTCCATCGCCAGTTCCAACGACGGGAGCTGCGTTTGATGGCCGATCCGCCGGGCCGCGAGCTGGTCGACCGTCGTGCCGAGGTAGTAGTCGGTGCTTTCGGTCCGCTTGGCTCGCGCGCAACTCAGAAACGACGAGTTCGACGTGGCGTGAGTACCCGGATAGGCGTTGCGCAGCTCCAGGTTCGAAATCACGGTGACCTGGTCGCGGACCGGTGCCAGCGGGCTGAGCGTCGGCGACAGTTCGCTCAGATCATCGCCCGGCGGCGTCCACCGCGAGAGGTCGCAACCCATCGGCATGTAGACGTAGCCGATCCGCCGCAGCCGCTCCGGGCTGGCCGGCGTTTCCGCCAGGGCCGTCAATGCCGGGACCATCGCATCCAACAGCGGCAACGCCACGGCGGCACCGGCGGCCTTGAGCACGGTCCGCCGCGGCAACGCTTTCCTGGTCACGATCATTCGGCCATCCTCATCTGAAAGGGAAGACTGCGAGCGATCCCTTGCACGAGCGACGAGAAGCAATAGTCGTCCTGGCGCGCCTCGCGCACGATGCGGCGGACCGCGGCCGCGTCGTGGTGATCCACGCCGCGTCCCAAGGCGTAGGTGAGCAGCTTTTCGGTCAGTGTAGCAACAAACAACTCCGGACGCTCCAGCAAGGCCCGTTCGAGCCCCTCGGCGCCCGTGAACCGGCTGCCATCGGGCAGTCCGCCCGTCGCGTCGATAGGCAGACCGGCTTCCAACTGCCGCCAGCGCCCCACCGCGTCGTACTGTTCCAGCGCGAATCCGACTGGGTCCATCAGCTTGTGGCAACTCGCGCAGTTGGGATCCGCGCGATGCCGGGCCAGCCGCTGGCGCACCGGCAGACTGGCCTCGACCGAATTGTCCCGCAGCGCCGGCACGTTGTCGGGCGGCGGAGGAGGCGGCGTGCCGACCAGGTTCTGCAGGATCCAGTGGCCGCGGATCACGGGCGAGGTGCGCGTGGCATACGAAGTGACGGTCAGGATGCTGGCGTGCCGCAGCAGCCCGCCGCGGTGGCTGGCCGGATCCAAGGCCACTCGCCGGAAGCGGCTGCCCAGCACGTGCGGGATGCCGTAATGCCGAGCCAGACGTTCGTTCAAAAACGTGTAGTCGGCCCGTAACAGATCGAGCACGCTGCGATCGTCGCCGATCACGCTCCGCAACAGCAGTTCCGTCTCGGTCCGCATCGACTCGCGCAGGTTGTGGTCGAAATCGGGGAACAGCCGCATGTCGGGACTGATCGCGTCCAGATTGCGCAGGTACAGCCACTGGCCGCCGAAGTTGGTCACCAGCGCGTCGCTCCGCGGATCGGCCAGCATGCGTCGCACCTGCTGCTGGAGCACCTGCGGGCGGTGCAACTGGCCACCAATGGCCAGGTTCAGCAGCTCGTCATCCGGCAGGCTGCTCCAGAGAAAGAACGACAACCGCGACGCCAGTTCCAGGTCGCTGACGCGATAGACTGTGTCGCTGGAAATGGGGCCGCTGGGAATGGCGCCGCTGGGAATGCCCGGCGGATCGCGTTCGATGCGGAATAGAAACCGCGGATCGACCAGCAGATAGGCCAGCGCCGACTGGATTCCTGCGTCGAAGTCGGCGGCCGCGCGGCCCTGGCGGTAAAACTCCAGTGGCCGAACCAGATCGTCGTCCGTCACCGGCTGGCGCCACGCGCGGCGGGCCAGCGTGCCGAGGATCCGGCGGGCACAGTCCAGTTCGTCGTCCGGCCCCTCCGGCCGGCAGACAAAGATACGTTGCCGGCTGGGCGTCTCGCCTGCCCCGCTCTCCCCTGCCCCGCCCTCCCCTGCCCCATTGGTCTCGTACGGTCCCGTGATCGACACCTGGTACACGGCCGGGTTCGTGCGCGGGTGCCGGTGCATGTTGAAACGAGCCTCGTACGGCTGCCGGATCGTCTCCAGCAGCGACGGCGAACCGCGCGGAAACGTCACGCCCAACTCGTGCGGTCCGGCGGTGGCGGCGAAGCGCACGACCAGGTGCGCGTCCACCTGGCTGTAGTCCTCGCCGTCGGCTGGCGGCCGGATGTCGAACCGTTCCAGGCGTTGCCGGTCCAGCAGCACCTCAAACTGATGCGGCTCGCGCAGCCCCTCGACTTCCTCATTGCGGTCCCGCGCCAGTCGCACTCGGACTTCGTACTGGCCGTCCACTGGGAACGTGTACGGAACTAGCGCTCCGCCGCGCGTGCCCAGCGGCAGGCCGGGCACGTGGTGTTCCTGAGTCAGATCGGGCCGGATGCGAATCGTATCGCCCGCAGGCGCTCGGCCCGCCGCGCCGACCGCCAGGCGGCTGATCCGTTCGGCGGCCGTGATGTAGCGGTTGAGCAGCGTGGGCGAAAGTTCCCCGACCGTGATGTTGTCGAACCCGTGGCTCGATTCGTCCTTGGGCAGCAGTGCGGCCGCGTCGATGTCCAAGTCCAGCAGGTCGCGGATGGCGTATTGGTATTCGATCCGCGTCAGCCGGCGAAACGTGTCGGTACGACCGGGCTGGGGCCGCGCGGCGGCGATCCGATCCAGGGCCGTTTCCAGCGACTGCAGCGCGGCGGCGTACGTGGCCTCGCCGGGTCGAGGCATTTCGGCCGGAGGCATCTGCCGAGCGCGCAGCTTGCGCGCCACGCGCTCCCAGCCGGCCAGATGCCGTTCGAGCGGCAGGCTGGCCAGCGCGGCGAGATCCAGTCCCGCCTCGGCCTCCGCCCCGCTATGGCATTCCAAACAGTAATCGCTCGTCAGCGTGCGCACTTCGGCCGGCAGCGAACTGGCTGCCGCCGCCGGCTGGTCAGCCCAGATGACTTGGCAGATCAGCACGAGCGTCAACGGAACCAACATCAACGAAATCCGCGGCCGTGCCGAACGGCCCACGCGACAGGTCATTGCGATCCACCTTTCAGCGACTCAACGAGCGGCAGACTACTTGCCAGACTTTTCGTGCCGATACAGCACCTTGCCGTGTTCGTCGTGATGCGTGAATGTCAGGCGGGCCGGCCGCTCGTCCTGGGCCGGCTCGACCTGCACTTGCAGGAACCCGCCGGAAGCCGGGTCCTGATAATACAGTTGCCGGATCTTCGCATCCGGGTCGGTGCTCTTCGGATCGCCCGGCTTGCGGCCCAGCCGGGCGTTGGCGTCGACCAGCGCGCCGCTGGAAAACTCCTCGATGCCTTCCGGCGACCGGGCATGGTACTGCCAGTGGCGGTCGCCGCAGAGCAGGTAGAAGTTCCGGGTGGCCAGGCCCGTTTCGTTCAGCCAGGCGAAGAACTCGTCGCGCTCGTGGCGAAAGCCACCGATGTTCGTATGGTTGTCGGTCTTCCGCAGGTCGTCGGGGCCGACCATCGGCGTGGGCGAGATGAGCAGTTTGAAGGTGGCGTCGCTGTCGAGCAGCGTGCGTTTGAGCCACTCCTTCTGCTCGCGGCCCCAGATCGACTTGTCCGGGCCGTCGGGCATCGCGTTGGGGCTGCGGTACAAGCGGTTCTCGACCAGCCAGATTTGCAGGTCGCGGCTGACGCGATGCGTGCGGTAGGTTTTCGCGTCGGCGTCGTCCATCGCGGCCAGAGGCAACTGTTCGAGCATGATTTGCCGGCCTTCGGCGGGCGACGGCGGATAGTTGCCCGTGTTGTCGCAGTCGTCGACCCGGTAGTCGTGATCGTCGATCTCCCAGTAGGTCGGCACGGCGGAGAACAACTGGCGGTAGCGCGGCTGCACGAACTGTTCGTGCCACTTCTGCCGCATCTGAGTCACCGTTTTCGCGCGCGGCCTGGTCGGAGTGTCGTAGTACACGTTATCCCCCGTGCCGACGAAGAAGTCGGGCCGCAGCTTGAGGATCGTCTCCAGTGCCGGATAGCCCAGCGGCTTGTCCGGGCCCGCATAGGCCGCCGGCAGTTCGGTGTTGTTCTGCACCACGTGCTGCTGCCGGTCGATCCGCCCGTCGCCATGAAACTTGGCGTAGTTCATCCCGGTCACCACGACGAACCGCGTCGCCGCCGCGTGGTCGGGACCAGGCAGTGTGCGGAAACGAGCCGTGGGGCCGGGCCGCAGATGCCGCTCGTCCAGCCCGATCAGCGTGCGACACTGGTATTCGACACCGGGCGAGAGTCCCTCGAAGACCGCGCGCGCGATGAAATCGTGTTCGGGCAAGGCGGGCACCAGGCGTTCGATCGCGCTGGAGTCGCCGGCGCCCTTGGCGTTGTCGGCGCCGCGGGCGTCGTCGCTGCCGGAGTTCCCAGCGTCGCCGCGTGAGCCGGCAGCCGCCGGACGCAGCATGAACTTGACCACTCCCGCGATGCCCGGCACTTCGCCTTGAATCGGCTTGTCGGTGTGCGTCAGCCGGACTTGCACAACGGCCGACTGGGAAGTGACTTCGCCCACCAGGATGCCCTGCCCGGCGTGGGCGGTTGGCGCGAAGCCTTCGCGAATGGTGCCATCGTGGTTGATCAGCGGCTGGGCGTTCTGCACTCGGCCCAGCGGCCGGCAGCCGGGCCCCAGTCCGTCCACGCCCAGATCGTCGTTGGTATCGGCGGCCAGTTTCCGCAGGTGGGCGACGACCTGCGGATGATCCGCGGCGACGTTACTTGCTTCGCCAATGTCCTGGCTCAAGTCGTACAACTCGCCCGACGCCAGATGCAGTTTCCACGACTCATGGCGGATCGCTTCCAGCTTCAACCCGCGGTGGTATAGAAACGTCTCGTGCGGCGAACGCGCGTCGGGCGTCCCGGCCAGCAGCGGCCAAACGTCCGCTCCGTCCAGCTTGCGGTCGGTGGGCAGAGTGCCGCCGGCCAGCGCGACGAGCGTGGGCAGGATGTCGATCATGCTGGTCACCGCGTCGGTCTGGCTGCCGGCGGGGATCTTGCCGGGCCACCAGGCGACTGTGGGTTCGCGCATGCCGCCTTCCCAGGTGCTGCCCTTGCCGCCTCGTAGCGGCGCGTTGCTCGATCCCTGCCGAACCGCTCCGCCGTTGTCCGACGTGAAGATGACCAGCGTGCTCTGTTCCAGCTTCAAGTCGCGCAGGGCCGCCAGCACCTGGCCCACGCTCCAGTCCACTTCCTGTACCCAGTCGCCGTGTAGTCCGCCCTGCGAGGTGCCCGTGAACTTGGGGCTCGGATACAAAGGGAAGTGAACCGCCGAGTGGGGCAGGTACAGGAAGAACGGCCGCTGATGGTTGGCTTGCAGGAACCGGATTGCCTCCTCCGTGTAGTTTTCCACCAGCCGCCGCTGGTCGTCTGGCAGGACGCGTTGCAGCACGGTCTCGTTGCGCAGCAGCGGCAACGGAGGCTGGCCTCGACCGGCGGCCGGCGTTCGGGGCAGCGGCGCGCCCAGGTTGCTTTTCACTCCGTCGGCCGCCGGTCCCATGTCGTTGGAGTACGGCAGGCCGTAGTAGTAGTCGAATCCCTGGCGCGTCGGCAGGAATTCCGGCTGGTCGCCCAGATGCCACTTGCCGATGATGCCGGTGGCGTAGCCTTGCTCCCGCAGTAGTTCGGCCACCGTCACTTCCTCCGACGCCAGGCCGACGTCATTGGCCGGAAACAGGACGTGCGGGATACCGAGCGCCCGCTTGGGATAGCAGCCGGTCATCAACGCGGCGCGCGACGGCGAACAGACCGGCGCGGCATAGAAGCAGGTCAATCGCCGGCCTTCCCGGGCCATCTGATCGAGGTGCGGCGTGCGGTTGTTCTTTGAGCCGAACGGGCCGATGTCCGCATATCCCAGGTCGTCCACGTTGATCACGACGAAGTTGGGCTTCTCCGCCGACGAGGCACGGCCTGGCAACGATCCACTGGCCGCCGCCAGGGTCAGGATGGCGCAGGCCCAGATGACTTCACGATACGCCATGGGTGGTTTCTCTCGCGCGAGGCCGCCACGAACGGGCGGCGGGGACGGACAGGGATGACAAGCGTTGATAGCCCGTAGTTTCGCCGTTGGCGCCGCCCGAATCAAGTCAGCCCGCTTTGACTAAAACAGCGACAGCCGCGACGTGGAGTCGAACCAGAAGGTGACCAGGCCGTCGATTGTGGCAACCGCGAGCACCGCGGCGATCAACGCCCGGCGGCGGCCCACTCGACCCGACCGTGGCAGCAGCAACAGCCCGATGACTAGCAGCGGAGGTCCGGCGGCCGTCAAGACCATCGCCCAGGGGTGCGTGCGGATCGAGTTGGGCGAAGGCGAACCGGCATCGAGGCCAAACAACGGCAGCAGGGCGATCAGGCCGTCCTGCAGCACGGACTTAAGGTGCATCTTCGGCAACTGCGGGAAGGCCAGTAGCGGCACTTCCCCCAGCCAGACATCATCGGCCCAGGGCAAGGTCGCTGAGCTGAACGCGTAGTAGGCGATCACCACGCCGATCGCGACCGCCAGGACTCGTCGCCAGAGCTGCCTGGCGCCGGCTGGCGAGTGCGGTTGCGGCGGCTGGACGGTCGCGGGCGATTCGTAGGGGTTCATCGGGTGTGAAGTTCGGGACACGGGTCCCGCCCATGAACGGCAGGCTGCACTTCGGAAGTTGCTTCCACTTCGGCCGAACGTCATTCTACACGCCGGCGGCGACCACTGGGCAATTCTCTGCTCGCACTCCTGGACTTCAGTTGCGGATGCCCACGACAGTCCGGTTTATTCCGCCTGGAAACTCTGGGATACTCAGCGACACATCGAAGCGGAATCGGGGCCTGGTCCAGTTGTTTCGGACGTTGGGCAATCCAGAAAAAGCTGTCTGGCTGGGCGAAGTCAAACCAAACGTGTCGCGAGCTTGAGGGATACCCTATGCCTCACAGATTCCGAAACCATTGGACCAGGCCCCGTTTTTCGAGGCGGGAGGTACTCAGCGGTCTGAGTGCCGCGACGCTGGCGGTTACGCTGCCGCAGCTTGGGACTTCACCGGCCAGCAGTGCCGATCCCGGCCCGCGCCCCCGGATCAAACTCGGACAGATTGGCGTCGGTCATGCCCACGCCAGCAAGCTGTCCGTGTATCGCCAATCGCCGGACTACGAAGTCGTGGGGCTGGTGGAACCCGACGAGGGGCTGCGACGGCGAGCGGAAGGTCAAGCCGCGCTGCGCGATCTGCCCTGGATGACGCGGGAACAACTTCTGAACGTGCCAGGCCTGCAGGCCGTGCTGGTGGAGACCCGCGTCCGCGACCTGCTGGACACGGCCGAGGCGTGCGTGGCCGCGGGCAAGCATATTCACCTGGACAAGCCGGCCGGCGAATCCCTGCCGCAATTCCAGCGGATCCTGGAGAATGCCGAGCGGCAAGGGCTGCTGGTGCAGATGGGCTACATGTACCGCTACAATCCGGCGATTGTGCTGCTGCACCGGTTCCTGAAAGAGGGCTGGCTGGGCGACGTGTTCGAAGTGCACACGGTGATGAGCAAGGTGGTCGAACCGGCCGCTCGCCGGCAACTGGCCGAGTATCCGGGCGGGATGATGTTCGAACTGGGTTGCCATATCCTGGACCTGGTGCTCGGCATCCTGGGCGAACCCAGGCAAGTGACGCCCTTCATCCAGCACGCTTCGCCGCTGGAAGATGGGCTGGCCGACAACATGCTGGCCGTGCTGTCGTATCCGCGGGCCACGGCGACGGTCAAGTCCAGCGCCCTGGAGGTGGCGGGGGGCGAGCGGCGGCACCTGGTGGTTTGCGGCACGGAGGGTACCTTCCACATCCAGCCGCTCGACAACCCCTCGGCCCGCGTCGCCTTGTCCCAAACCAGGGACAGCTACCAGCGCGGATATCAGGACGTGCGGTTTCCCAAGTATGTCCGCTATGTGGACGACGCGGCCGACATGGCCCGCGTGATCCGCGGCGACAAGCCCAGCGACTTCTCGTACGCCCACGACCTGGCCGTGCAACGCACTTTGCTGCGGGCCTGCGGGCTGCCGGTGGATTGAACAGGGCCTCGGAAACCCTTTTTTGAGAACACGAGGATTCCTGTCGCAGAAAAGACTCCTGACACCTTTGTTTCGTGGCCGTGCAACGCACTTTGCTGCGGGCCTGTGGGCTGCCGGTGGATTGAGCAGGAGGACGAAAACGCCGTGAGGCGTCAGCGCCCAGCGGCGTCAGTCAGGACGGGTTGCCGGCAATGTCGTCATGGTCTCGTCCCCTCGACGGGGAACCAGGTATCGTCCCCTTGTGTGGTTACCGCGGGGCCCCTAGAATCCGGCAGCAGCAGCAGGCGGGTCCCTCCTGGGCGCAGTCCCTTGCGCGCTTCTTGTCCCTTCGAATTGGTTTTTTTAGCCGGTGGTTTCCCCCGGCGGGCAAATGCGAACCATGGGTCGTCGTTTTATCTCCCAACTGGGAGAAAGTGAAAGTATTGACCAGGTATTTCTGGCCTCCGACAAGCAACTGCGGGCCAACCGCAACGGCAACCTGTACCTGCAACTGCGGCTCTCGGACCGCACCGGTTCGGTGACCGGCATGATGTGGAACGCCAGCGACCAGGTCTATGGCAGCTTCGACAACGGCGACTACGTCCGGATCGTCGGCGCGACGCAGTTTTATAACGGCTCGCTGCAATTGATCGTCAACCGGGTCGAGGTGGTGGACGCCGCGCGGGTGGACGAATCGGAGTTCGTCACCTTGGGACCGCGGGAAATCGACCGCATGGCCTCGCGGGTCGCCGAACTGCTCCGCTCGATGGCCAGCCCCCAACTGCGGACGCTGGCCGAATGCTTCCTGGTGGACGAGACCTTCATGCGGAAGTTCAGCCAGGCTCCGGCCGGTGTCAAGCATCACCATGCCTACCGCGGCGGGCTGCTGCAACACGTGCTGAGCTTGATGGAGCTGACGCGCGTCGTCGCGCCCCGCTATCCCGAAGTGGACGCCGACCTGCTGCTGATGGGCGCCTTCGTGCACGATCTGGGAAAAATTGAGGAGCTGGCCTACGAACGGGAACTGGCCTACAGCGATGCGGGGCAGATGGTCGGGCACCTGGTGATTGGCGTCGAGCTGCTGAGTGAAAAGGCGAGCGAGGCCGAACGGCTCGGAGGCGAACCGTTTCCCGCCGACCTGCTGTTGCGACTCAAGCACATCGTCGTCAGCCATCATGGCCAGTATGAGTTTGGCAGCCCCAAACTGCCGATGACTCTGGAAGCCGTCGCCCTGCATTTCCTGGACAACCTGGACGCCAAGCTGTATACCGTCGGCCAGTTGATCCGCGAAGATGTGAACTCCGACAGCGACTGGACCACCTACCAACCGTCCCTGGGCCGCAAGCTGTACAAGCCCAGCCTGGGTGCATCATGAACCTGTCCGAGCTGCAAGAGCGGATTCTGCGCCACGTTCAAACGGCCACGTATCAGCCGGTCAAGCCGCGCGTGATCGCCCGCCAGCTCGACCTGCCCGAAGATCAGTTGCGGGATGTGCGGCGAGCGATCAAGAAGCTGGTCAAGAAGGGCCAACTGGCCTACGGTCCTCAACACCTGGTGCTGGCCGGCGGCCAGACCGAGGAGCGAGGTCTGGTGACGGGCACGTTTCGCCGCACGGCCAGCGGTTTCGGCTTCGTGCGCCCCTCGACCGCCACGGCCGAGAGCGGTCGCAGCCAGGACATCTACATCCCGGCCAGCAAGTCGCGGGACGCGGCCAACGGCGACCTGGTGCGGGTCCGCGTCAAGGGTCGAGCGGCGCCCGAACAGCGAGTGCGGGGCGAGATCCTGGAAGTGATCGAGCGGGAGACGCACCAGTTCGTGGGCAACTACCTGCAGCGGCAAGGCACGTCGCTGGTGCAGGTGGACGGGACCGTGTTCGCCGAACCGATCCTGGTGGGCGATCCGGGAGCGAAGGGAGCTCGACCGGGCGACAAGGTGGTGATCGAGATGGTCCGCTTCCCCTCGCACACGCATCCCGGCGAGGGGGTGATCGTCGAGGTGCTGGGACCGCGCGGGCAGCCTGGCGTGGACACGCTGGCGATTATCCGCGAATTCAACCTGCCCGAAACGTTCGGGGAGGAAGTGCTGGACGACGCCCGTGCGCAGGCGGAGAAGTTCGAGGAGACGGTCGGTGCCGAGCGCGCGGACCTGACCGGCCGGACGGTCGTGACCATCGATCCGGCGGACGCCCGAGACTTTGACGACGCCATTTCGCTGGAACGACTCGACAACGGCCACTGGCTGCTGGGCGTCTACATCGCGGACGTGGCTCACTTCGTCCGCGAGGGCTCGGCCCTGGATCGGGAAGCGCGCGAGCGGGCCACCAGCGTGTACCTGCCCGACCGCGTGATCCCGATGCTGCCCGAAGTCATCTCGAACAACCTGGCCAGCCTGCAACCGGGACGCATCCGGTACGTGCGGGCCGTGATGATCGAGTTGACGGCCGAAGGCAGCCGCGTGGCGACGGAACTGCCGCGAGCGGCGATCCGCAGCGCGTGGCGGTTCAATTACGAGGAGGTGGACGATTACTTGCGCGACCGGCAACCGTGGCTCGACCGGCTTCCGGCCGACGTGCACCGGTTGGTGGGCCAGATGCACGAGCTGGCGATGCTGCTGCGACGGCGGCGGATGGATCGGGGAGCGATCGAGCTGACGTTGCCCGAAGTGAAGATCGATCTGGACGCCGACGGCCGGGTCAGCGGCGCTCACCTGGTGCAGCATACCGAGAGCCACCAGATCATCGAGGAGTTCATGCTGGAGGCGAACGAGGCGGTGGCCGAGCACCTGAGCGACCGGCAGCAGGCTTTTCTGCGGCGCATCCACGGGATGCCCTCGCCCCGGAAACTCAAGGCCCTGACCGAATTCGTGCGGGAGCTGGGGATCCCCTGCGAGAGCCTGGAAAGCCGCTTCGAGATCAAGCGGGTGGTCGAACTTGTACGCGGTCAGCCCGAAGAGCATGCCGTGCACTTCGCCGTCCTGCGAAGCATGCAGAAGGCCGTCTACGGCCCGCAACAGGAAGGCCACTACGCTCTGCACAAGCAGCACTACTGCCATTTCACATCGCCCATCCGCCGCTACCCCGACCTGACAGTGCACCGGCTGCTGGAGCAGTTGGACGCGGGGCGGACGCCAGCCGAGCATTTCGGGCAACTGGTCACGCTGGGCGACCATTGCTCGGACCGCGAGCAGCGGGCCGAGGCGGCCGAACGCGAGCTGGTCAAGGTGAAGCTGTTGACGTTCCTCAGCCACCGCATCGGTTCCCGCATGCAGGCCGTGGTGACGGGCGTCGAGGAATACGGCCTGTTCGCTCAGGCCGTGGAGTTGCCGGCCGAGGGCTTCATTCATGTCAGCTCGCTGCACGATGACTACTACCACTATGACGAAACAGCTCGCTGCCTGGTGGGTCATCGCCAGGCCAACCGCTTTCGGCTGGGCGATGTGATCACGGTCGAAGTGGCCCATGTGGATATCGACCGCCGGGAGCTCGACTTCCGCGTGATCGCGGTCCGTCACCGGGACGATGGTCCGGGGGCGGAAGCGGCCGGCGGACCGGGAGCACGCCCTGAGCGGCGGGACAGCGGCG
>JAGFJK010000358.1 GCA_024102795.1 Pirellulaceae bacterium | reverse complement strand
GCCCGCAGCCGCGCCCGAGCTCGATGCGGTGCCCGAAGTGGCCGAGAGCCTGGTCGACGCGGCGGCCGGCCTGAGCCTCGAGGCGCAAGGCGCGCTGGTTTTCGCCGGGGCGGTAGCCAGCCTGCTCACCATGTTCCTGTCGGCGCTCGTGCTGCGCGTCTGGTCGGGCGCATCGTGGGGCGATCTGGGTCTGAGTGCCGCGAAGGTGGGGCAGGACCTGCGCTTGGGTTTGGCCGCGTTCGTCATGTTGGCGCCTCCCGTGTACGCGGTCCAGTTGGTGCTGGTGCAGTGGTTCGAGTCGAAGCATCCGTTGATCGAGCTGTTGAAGAAACAGCCGAGCGCGGGGTTCTTCCTGTTGAGCGGATTCGCGGCCGTGCTGGTGGCTCCGGTGGTGGAGGAGTATCTGTTTCGCCTGTTGTTGCAGGGTTGGCTGGAACGGGTGGCGGGCCGCCCGGCGGCGACGGACCGCGGGCCTGTCAAGGAACCAGACCCGACGCCGATGGTGCCCCCGGTGCCGTGGGGCCTCCGGCCCGACCATGACGCGGGACCGACCCTGCCAGTGGAAGGCCCCCCACCTGCCAGCCAACCCGCCTGGTGGCCGATCCTGGTCAGTTCAACGGTCTTCTCGCTGCTGCATTTCAGCCATGGTCCGGACTGGGTGCCCTTGTTCTTGCTGGCCCTGGGTCTGGGCTATTTGTACTGGCGGACGCACCGCCTGCTGCCGGCGATCACGGTGCATTTTCTGCTGAACAGCCTCTCGATGCTGGCGTTGGCGGCGGAGGTCTACGGCGGCGGTTGAGCGGGCCGCGGGCCGGTGCTTTCGCGAGCCGCGGCGCGGCCTATAATGTGCGGTTTTGCGGACCGGCGGCACCTCGAGGGGAATCGACCATGGCACTGGGTTTCGGAATCATCGGCTGCGGCATGATCGCCAACTTCCACGTCCGGGCGGTCAACGACATCCGAGGCGCCAAGGTCGTGGGCTGCTTTGACATGGTGCCGGCGGCGGCGGATGCGTTTGCCGAGCGGACGGGTTGCCAGCCCTATCACCGGCTGGAGGAGATGCTGGCCAATCCGCAAGTCGACGTGGTGACGATCTGCACGCCGAGCGGAGCGCACATGGAGCCGGCGGTGGCGGCGGCGCGAGCGGGCAAGCACGTGATTGTCGAGAAGCCGCTCGAAGTGACGCTGAAGCGGTGCGATCGGATCATCGACGCCTGCCGCGAGGCGGGCGTCGTGTTATCGACGATCTTTCCGTCGCGGTTTCACGAATCGTCGCAGTTGCTCAAGGGCGCGATCGACAAGGGGCGGTTTGGCACGCTGACGATGGGCGACGCCTACGTGAAGTGGTATCGCACGCAGCAATACTACGACAGCGGCGCCTGGCGGGGCACGTGGAAGCTGGATGGCGGCGGGGCGCTGATGAACCAGGCGATTCACAGCGTTGACCTGCTGGCCTGGCTGATGGGCCCGGTGGCCGAGATTACCGCCCAGACGGCCACGCTGGCGCACGAGCGGATCGAAGTGGAGGACGTGGCGCTGGCGACGATCCGGTACGCCAATGGCGCGCTGGGGGTGATCGAGGCGACGACGGCCGCTTTTCCCGGCCGGCTGAAGCGAATCGAAATTCACGGTTCGGAAGGTTCGGCCGCGTTGGAGGAGGAGGACATCACGCAGTGGGATTTCGCCAGGCCGCTGCGCAGCGACGCGGCGTTGCGGGAGCGAATGGCGGGCAAGACCGAAACGGGCGGCGGAGCGGCCGACCCGGCCGCGATCGGGCATCATGGCCATGCGGCCTTGTTCCGCGACGTGGCCCGGGCGATCAAGCAGGGCGGGCAGCCGCTGGTGGATGGCGCGGAAGGGCGCCGCTCGGTGGAGATAATTCTGGCGATCTACAAGGCGGCGGAAACGGGCCGTAGCGTCCGGCTGCCGCTGGACTCCGATCCGGTCCTCAAGGCCCGCCCCAGGCAGAAGTAAACTGCTCTTGCCGCGCGAGCTGGCTTGCCCCTACGATACGCCGCCCAGGCAGAAAGCCCGCTGGCCAACGAGGAACAATGGATGACGTCCCCTTCCGCGACCGCTGCCGCGTCGGCCCCTCCGTATTTCGATGTGCTGTTTACGCGGCTGCAGGACGAGCCGGAGATGCGGCGGGCCTTCGGTCGGCACGTGCATTGGGGATGCTGGTCCGACCCTCGGCAAGCGGACGGCAGCGGGGCCGATTACGCCGAGGCCGCCGAAGCGCTTTGCCGGCGGATCTGCGACGCGGCCGGCATCGGCCCAGGGCAGGCGATCCTGGACGTCGGCTGCGGCTTTGGCGGCACGATTGCCAGCTTGAACGAGCGGTTCGGCGACTTGCAGTTGCTGGGAGTGAACATCGACGACCGGCAGTTGCAGCGCGCGGCCGAAACGATCGCGCCGCGAGCCGGCAACCGCATCCGATTCCAGCAAGGCGACGCCTGCGACTTGCAGGTTCCGCCCGCCGCCTTCGACGTGGTGCTGGCCGTGGAATGCATCTTTCATTTCCCCAGCCGCCGAGCGTTCTTTGAAGGCGCCGCCAGGGCGCTGCGAACGGGCGGGCTGCTGGCACTGTCCGACTTCGTGCCGCGCGAGGACGCCTTGCGGTTCCTGCAGTCGTTCGACACGGCCAGCGACGAAGCCACTCGGCGCACCTGGGGCCACATCGACGTGACTTGCCCGCTGAGCGAGTATCGGGAGTTGGCCGAGGGCGTCGGGCTGCGGCTCGAGACCGAGGACGATATTACCACCCAGACGCTACCCACCTACAGCTTTCTGCGGAAGCACATGCGCACCTGGCCGGACGCGGCGGAAGCCGCCCTGTTCGACAAGGCCACGGCACAGCTTGAACTGGCCAGCCGCGCTCAGTTGCTGGGCTACAAGATCCTCACGTTCGTGAAGGAGTAGGCCGTGGCGATCGAGGTTCTCCCCCGCGCCGCGGCGCGGCTAGCCGACGCCGTGCGGCAACCAGACAAAACCTTGGCGGAGCCCGCCGCCCACCCCGCCGCTGACAAAGCCGGTGCCAGCGCGGCGGCTAGTACCGAGCCGGGTCTGGAGGACTTTCCGCGGGATCCGATCGGCACGCTGCGGCAACTGCACCAGATGCACGGGGACCTGGCTTGCGTCCGTTCGCCGCAGCGGCAGGCGACGTTCGTGTTCTCGCCCGAATTGAACCAGCAGGTGCTCACGCAGCCCGACCGATTTCATTCGCTGGCCGTGCTGTATCCAGGTCCCCGCCGCTCGGCCCAACGTCGGCTGGCGATGAGCCTGGTGGCGGCCAATGGCGAAGACTACAAGCGCCGGCGGCGGGTGATGCTGGAACCGATGAAAAAGATCCTGCTCCCCTCGTACCTGGGCGACGTCGTGGGGCTGACCAGCCAGATGCTGCGGGACTGGCAAGTCGGCCAGACGCGGGACGTGCACCACGAGATGCACCAGTTGATGCTCCGCGTGACCAGCGGGATTCTGTTCGGCCTGGACCGTCCCGACATGGCGCTCGACGCCGGCCTGCTGCTGGACCGGTTCCTGATGACCGACAGCCGCGTGGGGCGGCCGGGCGTGGCGCGTTTGGACAACGACCCAGCGGTGTACGATCGGCTGTTGGAACTGGCCGAGCAACTGGAGGCCCGCATCCAGCAACTGATCGATTATCGGCGGACGGCCGGGATGGGACGCGACGTGTTGAGCCGGTTGTTGCAGGCCAGCCAGGGCCAGTCCGGTGCCGTATGCGACTCCGAAATGATCGGCGACGTGGCTTTCCTCTTCGGTGCCGCTCACAAGACCACGGCCAGCGCCCTGGCCTGGACGCTGTTCCTGTTGTCGCAACATCCCTGGATCGCTCGGCAGGTGGAGCGGGAGATTGGCGGCGTGCTGCACGGCCAGCCGCCGACCGTGGAGCGACTGGCGAAGCTCGAACTGCTGGACCGCGTGGTCAAGGAAAGCCTGCGGCTGCTGCCTCCCGTGGTCTGCATGGCCCGGCAGTGCCAGGAAGCGACGGAGCTGGAAGGGCAGCTCCTGCCAGCCGGCTCGCTGGTCATGCTCAGCCAGTTCATCACGCACCGCCGGCCGGAGTTGTACGGGCATGCCGATAGTTTCTGTCCCGACCGGTGGCTGCGGATCCAGCCGTCGCCGTACGAGTATTTTCCGTACAGCGCCGGACAGCGGCGCTGCCTGGGAGCGTCGTTCGCGGACCTGGTGTTGAAGACCTCGCTGGCGATGATCCTGGGTCGCTATCGGCCGGCGATGCTGGCCGAGGCTCGAGTGGACCGGCAGGTGACGCTGGTCCTGGAGCCGAAGGCCGGGCTGCCGATGCGGATCGGTTCGGCCCGCGAGCCGTATCGCAGTTTTCCCGTGCGGGGCGACATTCACGATCTGGTGGCGCTGCCCATGCCCGGCTCCGAGCGGCTGGCGCGGCAGCCCGGCGCCCAGCGGATGCGTGCCGCGTGAACGTGGTACGGTCAACGGCAGTCCAAGTGGAAAGGAATCCTGCGGCGTGTCCGCCCGAGCTCTGACCGACTATCTGGTATACCTGCTGGTGAGGGTCTTCATCTGCGTCGTGCAGGCCTTGCCGCTGGAGACGTGCGAGCAGTTGGCTCGGCTGCTGGCCTGGTTCGCCAGCGACGTGCTGGGGCTGCGGCGGGCGGTGGCGGACGAGAACCTGCGGCACGTGTTCCCGAACTGGAACGAGCGGCAGCGGCGGGCGTTGGCTCGGCGCATGTGGCGGCACCTGCTGTTGATGGTCTGCGAGGTGGCCCATGCTCCGCGGAAGATTCACGATACCAACTTCAACCAGTACATCGATTTTCGGGACAAGCGGCGACTTGTCGAGGTGGCTCTGCGCCCGCGCCCATTCGTTTTGGTGACCGGGCATTTCGGCAACTTCGAACTGGGCGGGTTCATGACGGGCTTGTTGGGGTTTCCCACGTTCACGATCGCCCGCACGCTCGACAACCCCTACCTGAACAGGTACATCAACCGCTTTCGGGGCTCGAAGGGGCAGTACATCCTGCCCAAGCAAGGCAGTGCCCATCAGGTGGACGCGGTGTTGAAGGCCGGCGGAGCGCTGTCGCTGCTGGGCGATCAGCATGCGGGACCGACCGGCTGCTGGGTCAATTTTCTGGGCCGGCCCGCGTCGTGCCACAAGGCGCTGGCTCTGTTCGCCTTGGCCGGAGACGCGCCGCTGGTGGTGGCCTATGCTTGCCGCCGCGGCGGACCGATGCGGTTCGAGGTGGGCTGCACGGGCGTCGCGGATCCGCGCCAGGGTGGGCCGGAAACGGCCAGCGTCACGGCGCTGACCGAGTGGTATAATCAGCACCTGGAGCGGATCATCCTGGCGCATCCCGAACAGTACTGGTGGATCCACCGTCGCTGGAAGGGACAGCCGGGTCGGCGGCCGAGGCGGCGGCGCGCCGCGCCAGACCCGTCCGTGAATCGGGCCGCCTGAAGTCGCCTCACGCCCGCGCCGGAGAACCGCGAGTCATGGCACGCTGGGTGGCTGTTGCGGCCGTCGAGGATTGTCCCCCCGGCGAAGCGCGGGAACTGGTGGCCGAGGGGCGGATTGTCGCCCTGTTCAACGTGGCGGGGCAACTGCACGCCCTGGACGGTATCTGCCCGCACCAGGGAGGCCCGCTGGGAAAAGGGCGGCTCAGCGGCTGCGTCGTGACTTGCCCCTGGCATGGCTGGCAATTCAACGTGGCAACGGGCCAGCATCAGACCAGCCTCTCGCTGGTCCATCCCCGGCTGGAGGTCCGGGTCGAGGCGGGAACCGTCTACGTGGACATGGACGGGCTCGAATGATTCGCGCTGCTTGGTGCGACTGGCGGCGGGCCACCGCTTTCCCCGTATCCGCGGTTGGAATACACTGGACGAAATTCTCGACTTCGGCCTCTTCCCGGCGGAGGTCCGGTCAGGGCTCGCGTTCCCCCGCGGTAATGGCCGATCGTGGTGACGGACCAGGCCGCCGGCTGCCCCGAGACGTCGCACACACGGTTTGATCGAGCTTCGCCCTTTTCGCAACACCGATCCTCCGGCGCTGGCCGAGATCTGGTGCCACCAGCCGCCGCTGCGGGCGCTGGTGCAGCCCATGTCGGCCGATTTGCTGGATCGTACCGTGCTCTCGAAGCCGTACTTCGATCGTCGGGGGCTGGTTGTGGCCGTCCGGAACGGCGACGTGCTGGGGTTTGCCCACGCTGGCTTCAGCGGCGACGCGGAGGGTCGGCAGTCAACCACGCAAGGCGCGACTTGCATGCTGATGGTAGCGCCGCACGAACGCGATGGAAGTCTGGCGGAGGAGCTGCTGGCGCGCAGCGAGGCGTATTTGCGCGACGCCGGGGCGACGCGGCTGCTGGCCGGAGCGTCGCCGCCGGCGGACGCGTTCTACCTGGGGTTGTACGGTGGCAGCCAGCAGTCCGGGATTCTGGCGTCGGATCAGTGGGCCGGGCAGTTGTTCCGCGGTCACGGTTACCAGCAGACGGATCGGCGCCTGGTCCTGCAGCGAACGTTGAGTGGATTTCGGCCGCTGGTCGACCGGCAGATGATGCAGATCCGTCGCCAGTACCAGGTCGAAGTCCAGCCGGATCCGCCCGCCGCGACCTGGTGGGAGGCGTGCACGGCCGGGCAAACCGAACGCACGCAGTTCGCGCTGCTCGGCCGGCAAGGCCAGCCGGTGGGCGGCGTTACCTGCTGGGACCTGGAACCGCTGGCCAGTTCCTGGGGCGTCCGCGCGGCGGGCGTGCAGGACCTGGAGTTGGGACAGTTGGAGCCGCGGACCGAGGTGGGCCTGTTCCTGCTGGGAGAAGCCTTCCGGCAGCTCCACGCGCAGGGCGTGGCGCTGGTTGAGGTGCACGTGCCGGACGACGAGTTGTGGTTGCTGGAGTTGTATCGGCGGTTGGGCTTCCAGCAGATCGACGAAGCGGTGGTGCTCAGCAAGACGTAACCGGTCCCAGCCGACGCTGGGCTTGAGGTTCTTCAGCCAAGAGGCCAGCCATGTCCGACAACGACCGATCGAGTGACGCCACCCAGGACGCCACGAGCGAGATGACGCCCTCGCAGTGCGTGCAAATGCTGTGCGAGCAGTACGAGCAGGAGTGGCAGGACGGCAAGGCACCGGACCTTGGCGAATACTACCGGCAATGTGACGTGGAGCTGCGTCACCTGCTGCTGGTCCGCCTGACCCTGGTGGACAGCTCGCTGCGGCGGCGGGCCGGAGGTGAGGTTACCGCCGAGCTGTACATCCGGCAGTTTCCCGAACACGAATCCACCATCCGGCGGCTGTTCCGCCCGCGGGCCACGGGACTCGAACCGCGTTTGCTGGCCGACCGGAATTTGATGCAGGGCGTCCTGGCACTGCAACTGGATTACATCGACCAGGCACAGTTTGTCGATGTCTGCTCCGCCTGGATGCTGCGCAAGGATCAGTCCCTGGGGCAACTGCTGCTGGAACGGGGGTGGCTCACCCAGCGGCAGTTCGAGAACCTGGAGAAGTTGATCAGCGATCGGCTGGCCGGCAAGGCGGGCGATCCCACCGCCTCGCTGATGGATCTGCTGGACGAGTCGCTGGCCGAAGTCCTTCGCGAAGTCGATGGCGAGCAGATCCGCCTGACGCTGGAAGCGTTCCCGCCTCAGCGTCTGGAGCAATTGGAGGCACCGGATCTGTCGTCCCGCGAACGGACGCACTACCACCTGACTCGCGTTCATAAATCGGGCGGACAGGCCCGTGTCTGGCTGGCCTACGATCAGCGGCTGCATCGCCGCGTGGCGCTCAAGGAACCGCGGCCGGACAAGTCCCTGAGCGAGGCGGCCATGCGCCGCTTCTTGCAGGAAGCCCAGATTGCCGGACAACTGGAACATCCCAACATCGTTCCCGTCTACGAACTGATCCGCCTGGGAAACGATCCGCCGTTCTACACGATGCGTTTTCTGCAGGGGCAGTCGCTGCGGGCGGCGATTGCGGAATACCACAAGCGCCGGGAGCAGGGCAAGGCCGGGTCGCTGGAACTGCATGGCCTGCTGGAATCGTTTGTCGCGGTCTGCAACGCCATGAGCTACGCGCACGCTCGCGGCGTCCTGCACCGCGATCTGAAACCGGACAACGTGGTGCTGGGAGCTTTCGGCGAGGTCAACCTGCTGGACTGGGGCCTGGCCAAACGGCTTGACCGGGCCGGCGACGACGAAGCGACCGACAGGTATGTCGAGGTATCGGAAACACCCGACGCGTTGCGGACGCGGCCAGGAAGTCGCCCCGGCACCCCGCCCTACTGGTCGCTGGAACAGGCCGCGGGCCAGGTCGAGCGGATCAATCGACGCACGGACATCTACGGCCTGGGCACCATCCTGTTTGAGATTCTCGCCGGTCGGCCGCCCCATGCGGGCCAGGATACCCAGCGGATCCGGGACAACATTATCCACGGCCCCACGCCGCGGGCCCGCGACGCCGTGGGCACGGTCCCGCGCCCCTTGGACGCGATTTGCGCCAAGGCGATGAGCAAGGACCAGCAGGATCGTTACGCGACGGTTCACGAGCTGTCCCAGGACGTGCGGCGGTGGCTGGCCGACGAACCCGTGCGGGCTTACCAGGAACGGTTGAGCGAGCGGGCGGCCCGCTGGATGCGCCGGCATCGCGTCTGGACGCAAGCCGTGGGGACCGCGCTGCTGATCGTGGCCGTGGTTGCCACCATCGCCGCCGTCAGCGTCGAACGCGCTCGTCGCCATGAACACCAGGCCAAGCTGGAAGCGATCGAACGCCTGCAACAATCGCTGCACACGATCGATACCATGCTGACCGGCGTGGAGCGAGTTGCGGAGAATTATCCGGGAGCTCGCGATCTGCGGATTCCACTGCTGAGCAAGGCCGCCGAGCAACTGGCGGACCTGGCCGCGCGGCCGACCTCCGACCCCGGCCTGCTGGCCGAGACCGCCCGTTGCGAACTGCGACTGGGGGAAGTGCACCTGCAGCTCAGCGAACTGAAGTCGGCCGAGGACGTGTTGAGGAGGGCGGTTGAACGTGTCGGCGGCCTGCCCGACGAACTGCTCGGCCGTCTCGAAAACCAGATCACTCGCGTGGCCGCTCATCGTTTGCTGGCGGAGGTGCTGGCGTTGCAAGGCCACTCCGACCAGGCTCAGCGGCAACTCGAAACGGCTGAAACCCTGGCCGCTGGTTCCACGCAACCGGGCGACGCCGGGATGCGGCTGGAGGCGGCGAGGACGTTCATTGTGCGTGCTCAGTTGCGGCAGCCCGCCAGCGAACTGGACGCGGCATTGGCCGACCTGCAAGCCGCCGAGGACCAACTGCGCCCGCTGCTGTCCATCCCTGGCCCGACCACCAATCAAAGCCAGGAGCTGCTGGCCTTGGTCCACACCCTGGCCGGCCAACTGCTGGCTGCCGGCGGACGAAACGACACAGCGCAGGTCCGCCAGGAAGGGGCGCTGCAGATCTACCAGCAACTGGCCGCCGGCGACGCGGCGCAGCCCAGGTACCAGGAAGGCCTGGCCTTCGCTCGTTTCGACCTGGCCAACACCCTGGCCGGCCTGGGCGATGTGGATGCCGAGGAAAAGCAGCTTCGCCAGGCGGCGAGCGAACTGGCCGGTTTGGTCGACGTGCTCCCCGACGTACCCCGATACCAGGACAATCTGGCCGCGGCGCACTCCAATCTCGGACGCCTGCTGCACCGCACGGCTCGATTTGACGAGGCCGACAAGCAACTTAACGAGGCCCTGCGTCTTCTGGAGAAATTGGCCAATGGTCCGGTGGTCTTGCCGCATTACCTCGAACAGCTCGCCCAGACCTGCAGCGTGCTGGGGCGCCTGCTGATCGACCAGAATCGCCCCGAAGCCTGGAACAATCTTGAGTCGGCGCGGCTGCTTTACGAGCAGCTTCTGCGCGACGATGACCCGCAGTTTCGACCGTATCGCCTCGGGCTCGCCGCCACGCACCGGCAACTCGCCCGGCTGCACCAGCGCGAAGGACAAACCACGGACGCCGACAAGGAACTGACCACCGCCCTGGAATTGCTGGAGCAGTTGCTGGCGGAAGCCGACGATCGACATACGCGCGAAGAACTCGCCTGGTGCCTGGAACTACGCGGCGATGACCAGCGGCAGGCGGGCGACGAGCTGGCTGCCCAGTCCTCATACCAGCAAGCCTTGGACTATCGCCAGCCTCTGCCCGATCTGCCTGAGTACCGGTACGAACAAATCCGGCTCCAGCTCAAGGTCGGTGCCAAAGACTTGGCGGCATTGCTGCAGCGCGGCCGCGCTCTGGCCGCGGCCGTGCCCGCCAACGGCAAGTATCGGACCTTGCTCAGCCAGCTCGAATTAGCCGCCGGCAACCATGACCAGGCACGGCACGAGACCAATCAAGTGGCCACGACAGCCTACCGAGCGGACCCGATCCACCTGTTCGTCCAAGCCCTGGCGCTGGCTCAGCGGCAACCGGACCCGGACCTGGACCGAGCGCGCGCGGCCTACGATGCGGGCCTGCAGCTCCTGCCGGCTGCCGCCCCGGGCGATTCGCCTGCCGAACACTGGCGGCGGCAGGCCGCCGAAGCTCTGGGAATCGGGGGCCATTGACCTCTGGGCCATTGACCTCTGGGGTCGATTTGGCAGGCTGGGTAGAATACCGGCAAGCCGGACAATTAACCCGAGAGGTCATTTGGCCGATGCAGCGGGTTTTGCCCATGGCGGCGTGGCCAACGCGTTTCGAAGTCACGATTTTCTTGCTGAAAACTATCCTGCCGGTAGGGCTGCGACACTCAAGCCCCTCTGGCCCCCTCCCCGGCTTCGAGATCGTGCAGCTAATAAGTTGTTTTTTCTGCGGAGTTTACATCGTTCTGTGAGCGTCCTTAGCGTTCCCTAACGCCGAAGTCGTTGCACAGTCGCTCAATTCTCAATTTGCAATTTGCAATTTGCAATTTGCAATCACCCGTCCTGGAGTTTCGTGCTTCAATCAAGCGACGCCGAAGCACACCGTGAATTC
>JAGFJK010000306.1 GCA_024102795.1 Pirellulaceae bacterium | reverse complement strand
CTGCTCGGCGGCCGCGGCGAACGTGGCGGGGTCCAGCAACTGGCGGCGGAGGTCGCGCAGGCGCTGGAAGACTTCGAGCTGCTGGTACAGCCGGTCTGGGTGAAAGTCGTCCAGCGAACGAAACTGCACGGTCAGTTCGCCTTCCGCGGCGGGGCCGAGCGGGACTTGCAGTTGGGGGCTGAAGCCGTAGAGCCGGCTTTCCAGGTTATCCACGTCGATGGGCAGCAGCGGCCGCTGGGCCAGGGCCTCGCCCGTCTCGATGGCGCCGCGCTGCGCACGTCCGCTGAAGTCGCCCAGCACCAGGATCCTCAGCGGGTCGTCGTGCGACAGCCGGGATTCACGTTGCATCTGCGGCTTGGCGAACTGAAAGTCCACTTCCATTCGTCCAGACATGGCGGCCTCCAGGAAAGCGGTGAGCGGGCTTCGGGCGAAACGATCATTCGGGCAGCCGGCCGCGCATTCTAACGCATTTTGACTGGCTGGTGGCAAATCGCCTCGGCGAGCATTAAGTTAAGGGCTGCCGCTGCGCGGTGCGGCCCGTAAAGCGTCCGTTGTGCGGCGTTGAAAGTGAAGGAGAATCGCATGCCCCAGCAGTCGGAGCGGTTGGTCCAGGTCAAGACTCCCTTGGGGGAAGACGTTCTGCTGTTTTACCGCGCGACGATCGCCGAGGAATTGGGGCGGTTGTTCACGGTCGAGATCGAGATGCTGAGCAAGAAGCTCGACATCAAGCCCATGGACCTGCTGGGCCTGACGATGACCCTGGAGTGGGAGGTGGAGGGAGAGGGTACCCGCTACTTCAACGGCCATGTGGTCAGTTTCGGGCAGGTCGGCGTGCACCGCAACTACGTTCGTTACCGCGCGACGCTCAAGCCCTGGTTGTGGTTCCTGACGCGGACGGCCGATTGCAAGATCTTTCAGGAGATGACCGTCCCGGACATCCTGAAGGAGGTGTTCAAGGACAACGGCTTCAGCGACATCGAGGACTCCCTGACCGGCAGCTACCGCGACTGGGTCTACTGCGTGCAGTACCGCGAAACGGACTTCAACTTCGTCAGCCGGCTGATGGAGCAGGAAGGCATTTACTATTATTTCAAGCACGTGGATGGCAAGCACACGCTGGTGCTGAGCGACGACTATTCCGCGCACGCCCCGGTCGCCGAATACGAAACGATCCCCTACTTCCCGCCCGACCCTGGGGCGCAGCGCCGGCGGGACTACCTGGACGACTGGACCTACTCCCAGACGGTCCGCACGGGAGCCTACGCGCTGAACGACTTCGACTTCGAGAAGCCCAAGGGGGACCTGAAGCTGGTCGTCGCCACGCCTCAGAGCCATCCGCAGGCCAATCTGGAGGTGTACGATTATCCGGGCGAGTACCTGACGACGGGAGAAGGCGACCCGTACGTGAAGAGCCGGATCCAGGAGCAGCAGGCTGACTTCGAGGTCTGCCAGGGGCGGGGCATCGCCCGGGGGCTGATGGCCGGCGGCCTGTTCACGCTGGAATTGCATCCGCACGACGAGCTGAACAAGGAGTACCTGGTCGTCTCGGCCATCCACGAGATCCGCTCGGACGAATACGAAACGACGGGCGACGGCGAGGGGGAAACGTTCTTCCGCACCAGCATTCGCGCGATCGATTCCAAGACCCCCTACCGCTCACCGCGGATCACCCCCAAGCCGATCGTGCAGGGACCCCAGACCGCGATCGTCGTGGGCAAACAGGGCGAGGAGATCTGGACCGACAAGTACGGGCGGATCAAGGTCCAGTTCCACTGGGACCGCTACGGCAAGTCCGACGAGAAAAGCACTTGCTGGATCCGCGTCTCGCAGTATTGGGCCGGCGACCAGTGGGGCAGCATCCACATCCCCAGGATCGGCCAGGAGGTGATCGTCGAACATCTGGAGGGCGATCCCGACCGCCCCATCGTCACCGGCCGCGTTTACAACGCCGACAACATGCCGCCCTACGCCCTGCCCGACAACCAGACGCAAAGCGGCATCAAGAGCCGCTCGACCAAATCGGGCAACGACAAGACATTCAACGAGCTGCGGTTCGAGGACAAGAAGGGCGAGGAACAGATTTACTTTCATGCGGAGAAGGATTTCGAGCGGATCGTCGAGAACAACGATACGCTCAAGGTCGGCTTCGACAAGAAGGACAAGGGCGACCAGACGATCGAAATCTACAACGACCGCAAGATCATTGTGGGCAACAACGAGACGCGGGAAATCGGCTACGGCATCAAAGACGCCGGCGACCAGACAATCAAGGTCTTCAACGACCGCACGGTGACGATCGGCAACAACGACAGCCTGAAGGTCGAAAAGGGCAACCAGACGATCAAGATCTCGATGGGCAAGACGTCGCACGAAGCGATGCAGGCGATCGAGTTGAAGGTCGGCGCCAGCAGCATCAAGATCGAACCGGCCTCGATCACCATCAAATCGCCGCAAATCAAGATCGAGGCCGACGCCATGCTCACCGCCAAGGGAGCCATGACGAACGTGGAAGGTTCCGCGATGCTGATCCTGAAGGGTGGTCTGGTGAAGATCAACTAAGCGCCCGGCTGCCGGGCTCGGACCGTCCGATACCCCTCGTTCGCGGAGTAGCCTGGGAGCG
>JAGFJK010000278.1 GCA_024102795.1 Pirellulaceae bacterium | reverse complement strand
CTGCGCTGCCGACTGGTGGCGGGACCAGCGGAACGGGCAGTTCAATCCGCTGCGAAACGGCCGGGCGGCCGGCGCGGCTGCCGGTTCCGCCTGGAATACAGGCCCCGCTTGCGGATTTGCCGCCGGGTCGCTGGGCCGCGCGATCCGGTCGAACGTGGATCGCACCACGGCGGCCGAACGCGAACCGGGCAACTGTTCCCGGCACCACCAGCCGAGCCGCGCCAGGTTGTGCTGGGAGAACAACCTGGCTTCCCGCACTTCGTCCAGGTTTCGCAGCGGATTGAACTGCCCGTTCCGCTGGTCCCGCCACCAGTCGGCAGCGCAGTCGTGAGCGATGATCGCCGTGCCGACCAGCCTTCCAGCCAGCGACCAGTCCGCGTCGGCGGCCGAACGTCGATCGGCCAGATGCCGTCCGAATAGCCCGAAGACATACCCGAATGCCTCGGCCGTCGGCGTGGCGTAGTCGGTCAAGCGGACCGCCTCGCCGCGACGTTCCAGCCGCAGGTGCTCGTCGATCGACCGGGCCACCTGCCGCTCAAAGGCCGGATCCAGCCGGGCAAAATACTCGCTCGCCTGGCGGAACCGGTCCCGCAACCGCCTGCCCGCCCAGCGCACGGCCCAGTTCGGTTCGTCCCGCAGATCGTCCTCCAGCTTGATTCGGCCGAGCAACAATCCGAAGGCGGTGCAGAAACGGGCCACTTCGGCGTCCGCCGCAAGCCGCAGGCGGCGGCTGGTCCGCAGCCGGCAGCAGGTGGGGGCGTCGCTCGCTGGCAAAGGCACCAGTCCCGCGTCGCCCGCACAGACGTACAAGAAGACCGACTCGTAGCTGAGCAGCACCAGCGACTCCAGGCCGAAATACTGGTGCTGGAAACTGCAACAGCGGGCGTAGGCTTGCCGGTACGCCGGATGTTCACGACCACAGCTCAGAAACCCGAACATGCTTTCGGCCCCGGCCAGCGTAGCGACCTCGTACCGCGATACCAGGGTATCGGCACCGCGGTGTACAATGCAAACCGATTTCGCGGGGCAAACCGATTTCGCGGGGCAAACCGATTTCTTGGCTAACGGGCGGCAGGATTGGCGACGGACCAAAACGGGTTTCTGAAGACACCGGATGAGCGGCGTGGAATATCACCAGTTGTTGGACCAGATTCGCAAGACCTTCCCGCAACCCGTCTCGGACCGCATGCACGATGCGTATTTCGTGTTTGCGATTCTGCGGGCCTTGGACCAGGTGGACGCGATGAAGAGCCGGTTGCCCGTGCTGGGCGACGCGGTGCAGCCGGACTACGAGCTGGCTCAGCAGGCCCGGATTCCCGACCACGTGTCGACGGTCGAGGATGTCAGCGGACAACTGGTCGCACGGCTGCGCGGGCTGCCGATCTGGGGGCATCCGCACACGCAGGTCAACGTGGTGGCCCCGCCCTCGATTCCCAGCATCATTGGTTCGCTGCTGCCGTCGATCTACAACCCGAACCTGGTTTCCGACGACACGTCGTACGGACTGGCCGAGGCGGAGGCCGCCGTTGTGGCCATGGTCTCGGACCTGATCGGCTACGATCCCGCCCTTTCGTCCGGCATTTTCACGTTTGGCGGAACGGGCACGAATCTGTATGGCGTGAAGCTGGGGATCGAAAAAGCATTCCCCGGAGCGATGGAGACCGGCATCCCGGGGCCCGGCGTGCTGCTGGCCTCCGAGCAGAGTCACTACTGCCGGCTGAACGTGGCCGGCTGGCTGGGCCTGGGCGAACGGAGCGTGGTGCAAGTGCCCACGCACCTGGACAATTCGATCCGGCTGGACCGGCTGGAAGCGGCCGCCGAGGAAGCACTCGCTCAAGGCCGCCGCATCGTGGCACTGGTTGGCACGATGGGCACCACCGACGCTCTGGGGATCGACGACCTGGAGGGCATCGTGCGGATTCGCGACCGGCTGGTCGAGCGGCACGGCCTGGACTACCGGCCCCACGTGCATGCGGACGCCGTGATCGGCTGGGCCTGGTCGGTGTTCAACGACTACCCGTTCGAGCTGAATCCGCTGGGGTTCCGTCCGCGGACCGTCCGCGCGCTGGCGGCCGCCAGGCGCAGGATCGCCAAATTGCACCTGGCCGATTCGGTCGGCATCGACTTCCACAAGACGGGGTTCGCGCCTTACATCTCCAGCCTGTTCCTGGTCCGCGACCGGACCGATCTCGACCTGCTGGTCCGCGGCCGCCAGCAGATGCCCTATCTGTTTCAGACGGGCGACCGGCACCCCGGAGTGTATACGCTGGAAACCTCGCGCGCCGCCGGGGGCGTGCTGGCGGCGCTGGCCAACCTGCTGCTGCTGGGCAAGGCCGGCCTGCGGACGCTGCTGGGACACCTGGTGGAAATGGCCGAGTGGCTGCGCGAACACCTGGAGGGGCACGATTCGACGACCGTCCTGAACAGCGACAACGTCGGCACGGTAACCTTGTTTCGCGTCTACCCGTCAGGCGTGGACACCTGGACCGTGGCGGAACGCGAACGGACCGATCCGCGAGCCCGCGACGAACTGCTGGCTCACAACGAGTACAACCGCCGCATTTTTCATCATCTGCACCGGCGAGCGATGCAGGGCCACGGCGTGTTGATCTCGATGACGGGCTGCTACCGGCAGACCGATTATGGCGAGCCGATCGTGGCGCTGAAGTCGTACATCCTGTCACCCTTCGTGGATGCGGCGCACGTCGAGCGGCTGGTGCAGGACGTGCTGGCCGCGCGGGAGCAAGTCGAGCCCCCGAGGTAGGAGGTGGCTTGGGGGTCTTCCCCGGAAGAGTGGCGGCTACGCTGGCGGCGTCAGCGCATCGGCCGCGGGCGACTTTCCAGGACTGTGCCCGCGAGAGCTGCTCGCGCCAGAAGCGTGGCGAGCGAAATCGGCCGCTGGTCGGCTCCGAACAACCTGGACAAGCGTATGGAATACTTACCTGGATCGGCCGACCGGCGATTGCCGTAAGTCGAGTGCGGGCGAGAGGAGTCGAACCTCCACGGGATTATCTCCCACAGGAACCTGAATCCTGCGCGTCTGCCAATTCCGCCACGCCCGCGTCTGGCTGTCGTTACGGCACCGTCATTTGATTGACGGGAATCCCCAAATTTAGTTCGGGCCGAATTTCGATGCAAGGGGGTCCCAATCCGATCAGTAGCGTGCCATTCCGGGGTCGATCTGCAGCGACCAGGCGTCGATTCCGCCCCGCATGCTTTGCACGCGGGCGAAGCCCAGGCCGATCAGCCAGTGAGTGACCCGCAGGCTGCGGACCCCATGGTGGCAGTGGACCACGATCGGTCGGTCGCGGTGCGGTTCCAATTCGCTCACACGCTCCGGCAACTGGCTCAGCGGGATCAGCACCGCCCGGTCAATCCTGGCCAACTCGTGCTCGTCCGGCTCGCGGCAGTCCAGCAACAGGAATTCGTGCCGTTCGTCGAGCATCCGCTTGACGGTCTGCACGTCGACTTCCAGTTGGGGCGAGCTGGCGGACATCGGATCAGATCTGCGGAGGCGAGGGACGTCGAGCCTGTCGGGGCTGGGGTGGTGTGAGGGACCTTCGGCCGGTCCTGGCGTCAAGGACAGCCTGAGCTCCCAGCATTCCGGCAAACTACCGCATTTCCAGCCCGTGTGTCCAGCAGGCGTTCCCTGGCGTTTCCCGGTCCTGGCGTTTCCCGGTCCTGGCGTCTTTCAGCGCCGCTGGCGTGGACCGGGGCCAGACCTTACATTTTTTTGTGGCCAGTATCCGCAGCGGGAAACCTGCTCCATGCCCATCACCGACCGAGCCGCCACGCGCCAGTTCGCCTTGGAGGTCGTGCGGCGGCTCCGCGCCGCCGGCTTCGAGGCGTTGTGGGCCGGCGGCTGTGTCCGCGACCAGCTTATGGGACGCGAGCCGAAGGACTACGACGTGGCGACGTCGGCCGAGCCGGAGCAGGTGCGGCAGGTCTTTGGCCGCCGACGCACGCTGAGTATGGGAGCGGCGTTCGGCGTGATTACCGTGCTGGGGCCGCCGGCCGCGGCTCAGGTGGAAGTGGCCACGTTTCGGCGCGACGCGACCTACAGCGACGGGCGGCATCCCGACAGCGTCACGTTCAGCAACGCGGAGGAGGATGCGCTGCGCCGCGATTTCACGATCAACGGCCTGTTTTTTGATCCGTTGGCCGAGCGGGTGATCGACTACGTGGAGGGCCAGCGGGACATCGAGCGGCGGTTGGTCCGGGCGATTCGGGACCCGTTCGAACGGATCGCGGAGGACAAGCTGCGGATGCTCCGCGCCGTCCGGTTCGCGGCGGCGTTTGACTTTGAACTGGACCAGGCCACGTTCGAAGCGGTGCGGCGGCAGGCACATGAGATCGTGATTGTCAGCGCCGAGCGCGTGGCGACGGAACTGCGCCGCATGCTGGTCCACGAGCGGCGCGTGCGGGCGGTCGAGCTGTTGCTGGACGCCGGCTTGCTGGAGATTGTGCTGCCGGAGATCCGGCAGGTCACGGCCCCGGACGAAAACGTGCCGCAGGCCGCGACCGTCTTGCCTTGGAGGAACACGCGGCAAGTGCTCGACCGGTTGCACGAACCCACGTTCGCCGTGGCCTTGGCCGCGTTGTTGATCGAGGTGGTTGGCTGGCAGGGCGGCGGCGCGGAGCGCGTGGAACGGATCTGCCGGCGCTGGCGACTGTCGCGGCATGACGTGTCCACGGCGTCCCGACTGCTCGAACTGCACTCCACGATCCGCGCCGCGGATCAACTGCCCTGGCCGCGACTGCAGCCGCTGCTGGTCGAGCCGGGGATCGAGGAACTGCTGGACCTGAGCGAGGCGGTCGGTTGGGCCTACGACGGACACACGCGCGGCGTGGAACATTGCCGGCAGTTGCTGCGCCTGCCCGCCGAACAGCTCGATCCGGCGCCGCTCGTCCGAGGCGACGATCTGATTGCCGCGGGCATCCCCCGCGGACCGCATTACAAGACCCTGCTGGACCAGGTCCGAGCCGCGCAACTGGCCGGCCAGGTGAGCAACCGCGAGCAAGCCATGCGGCTGGTCAGGCAACTGGTCGCCGGACCCGATGAACAACCCGTGTCATGACAGCGACGAGGAAACGTTGAATGGACAAGAAAGCCAAGAAGCGACTCGATGTGCTCAATCAACGCCTGCAGAAGCTGCGGCAGCAACTGTCCGGCGCCAGGCAGCAGGACGACGAACCCGGCGAAGTGCAGCGGTTGGAGAAAGAGATCCACAACCTGGAGCAGGAAGCCGCCCGCTTGAAGCTGGAGTAATGCCCCGGTGGCGGTGCGCCTCTGGCGCGTCGGGAGGACGGGGCCCGAAGCCGTCCTTACAAAAAAAACCGGCATCGTCTGGGCCGCGGGCGAGGCCCATGACGATGCCGGCTGGGGGGCAATCCGCCGATAGGGAGTGACCGGCGATTGCGGAGGTGATCAGTAGCGGACGATCCAATCGACGGTCAGGCGGTTGTCGAGGATGTCGCGCCGGTCGGTCAGCGGCGCTTCCCAGGCGACCCCGATCTCCATGCCGTCACTGGGCTTGAGCTTCACGCCGACCGCGCCGGTCACGATATTGTTGCCGGCCACGTTCGTCGAGCCAAAGTTGATAATGTCCAGACCTTCCACGCCGTCCAGCCCGTTGGCGCCCGACCCGAACCAGTGGTACCAGTTGACTTCGGCCAACCCGTACAGGCAGCCGAACAACTGCCGATCGAAGTGGTTCGACCAGTACCACATCTGGCTGTTGTCGTTCCGGTCGACCGGCAGCCGCACGCCGGTGCCGGAAATCCAGTGGCTCAGGCAACCGATCTGCGTACCGCCCGTCAGATAGATGTGAAACTCGCCGTCGCCATTGGCCTGAAACGTCTGTCGGCTGCCGACGGGCAGCTCGTACGACGCTCCCACCGAAACGAGCCGCTGAAAGCAGGGGTCGGCCAGCAGGTTGTATTTCAGGCCCACGTAAACGTCAGCCCAGCCGTCGTCCACCAGCGGGTGCGAACTGGTCACGAAGCCGTCCTTGGCGGCCACGATCGACAGCCGTTCGGTCAACGCGGCCCGCACCTGCATCGCCATCAGTTGCGCCGTCCCGCCACCGACATCCTGCGGAATGACATGATGGAAGAAAACGAACCGGGCCTCGGTCAGCGTTCGCGGATCTTCAAAGAACACGGGGTTGGTCATCGGACTGATGAACCGCCCGAAACGGTGATCGCTGGGAGCAAACAGCCCGAACAGCCGCGGTTTGCACAGGCAGCAACCTCCGCCACACGCGCCGCGGGCGTCGCAATCGCCGCACGCACCGTCGCAAACCGAGCCGCCGCAGCCAGTATCGCAACCCAGGCCTGCGCAGACTCCCGGTGCGCACCCAGTCTCGCTCGCCCCCTTGCAGCAGGACCGTTTACAGCCGGCCCCGTCACAGCCGGTCCCGTCACAGCCGGTCCCGTCACAGCCGGCCCCGTCACGGCCGGCCCCGTCACCATCAGTAATTCGGTGTGATTTGCCGCTGGCGGCCGCTTGATATGCTGGGTCCACATGAACTTCATCGGCTCGGACCAGGCCGCCGAAGGCCCACCACTTCAGGCCGCCGCATAGCGCCAGGTGCAGAATCCTGTTCATCCCCCCTCAACCTCCTCGGAAAATCGTGGGACCGCGTTCGACAGGTACAGGCAGGCCGTTGCCAGCCTGTCCAGCCGACGTGATACAATCGGTATTCGATGCCAATCCGAATCGACAGGCTGCCATCGGCAAGTTCATCATTACCCTTGCTCCCACTAGCACCGGTAAATTCCTTACGGATTACCAGTACTCGTGGTCCAGCCGGCGATAACTCAAAAGAGCTCGAACGCGACTTCCAAACCCCATGATCCGTCAACCAACTGCGATCCTCCTGGTGACCGCGCTGTGCGGTCCGTCCGTGGTTTGGGCCAACATGGGTCCGCCAGTCGTCTATCGTGCCGGGAGCGATGCGGGCGAGCTGATCGGAACCGGTCTGGAAGATCTGGCGATCATCCGGGAGCATCTGAGCCTGGACCTCCGGCCGCTGGAACAGGGAAAGCCGCTTCCGGTGACCGCGGTCTATGAGATCCGCAACGACGGGTCGGCTCGCGTGGTGGACTTGCTGTTTGTCGGTGGCCGCATGGCGGAGGGCAGTACGCAGGTGCGGTTCAATGGCCAGGAGGTCGCCACGCGCCTGGAACGGTTGCCGGCGCTGCCAGAGTCGTGGAAGGTGCCTCAGCCGACGATTGACGGCCAGGTCGAGCGGCGGGCGGCACCGACTCAGGGACTGCGGTTCCAGCTTGATGTGCCGCCGGGCGAACATCGCGTCGAGGTCAGCTACCTGGCGGAGGCCAGCGCCGAGGCCAGTACGGACCGCGAACGCATCCGCTGGCACGTGCATTACATTCTGGCGCCGGCACGAGCGTGGAAGAGCTTTGGGGACCTGAACGTCGAATTGCGGGTGCCGGCCGGCTGGCAGTTGGAAGGAAATGTCCCGCTGCATCGCGTCACGGCGGTCGATCCCGCCCAGGCGGGCGACTTGTACACAAGTGACTTCGCGGGCCTGCCGGCCGACGTCTTGCAGTTCCAGGCACAGGCGCCGGTGCGGTTTCCGGCGGCTTTCGCCGCGGTGAACGGCGCCGGAGTCTGGATCCTGGGGGGAGCAGCCGCCGTTGCAACCTTGCTGGTAGCGGTTCTCACGGGTCGCCGTCTGGGGCGTCGTGGCGGGCATCCGCTCTGGACGGTTGGTTTGTCCCTGCTGGTCGGCGTGCTCTGGCTGTGTGGAACACCGCTGGCGGTGGCGGGGCTGGCGCAGCTCAAGCTGTGGCTGGCGGCGGACGCGGAGCAAGCCAGTTGGCACTATGGAGGCAACCTGGCGTATGGCATGGTCTGCCTGTCGGTGGTCTTGGCGCCGCTGGCGGCTGTGGTGGCCCAGGTCGCGGCGTTGGTCTCGCACCGGGCCGGCAGACCTTCACCAGCTCGCCGATATTGACCGCCGGTTGAAACCTGTTATAAGAATCCTTCGGCGGTCTTGCTGCTGTGCCGAACTCTGGACAGGTTCAGGGCTTGAGTGGTCGCGATCAGGCTCGTGAACCGCCTGCAAGTCCGGCGGCGATTCGCATCGTCGCTGGTGGACGATCCCGTTCGCCACCCCCCAACGATCACTCGTCGCCGGCGGGCCGCCGCACGAGATTGGTTCCCGCCTTCGGCCACCCCCAGGGGACGTGTCCCGCCATCGTTTCGAAAGGTGCCTGTATGCTGACGATTTCGGTTCCGGGTCGACAGACGTATTGCGATGGGGTCACGCGGCGCAGGTTCCTGCAGATTGGCGGGCTGGCGTTGGGCGGCCTGACGCTGGCCGAATTGTTGCGGGCCGAGGACGAGGCCGGCATCCGGTCGTCGACCAAGGCGCTGATCAACATCCACCTGGGCGGTGGGCCCTCGCACCAGGATCTGTTCGATTTGAAACCGGACGCGCCGGTGGAGTATCGCGGCGAGTTTCAACCGATTCGGACGAATGTCGCGGGGCTTGAGATTTGCGAGCACCTGCCGCAGTTGGCACAGCGGGCCGACAAGTTCGCCGTGATCCGTTCGCTGATCGGCATGTTCGACGACCACAGCGACTTTCATACTCAGACGGGGCATCACCGCAGCGAGCTGCAGAACATCGGCGGCCGGCCGTCGATCGGCAGTGTCGTTTCCCGGCTGCTGGGACCGTCGGGCAGCGGGGCGCCGCCGTTCATCAACTATGGCGGGAACTACTTCGGCTACCTGGGGCCCACGCACCAGGGCTATCGGCCTCAGGGTGGCGACCTGCGGCTGGTGGGCGGCATGACGGGCGATCGGCTCGCCTCGCGCACCGAGTTGCTGGCCGCCCTGGATCGTTTGCGGCGCGACGTGGACGCCAGCCGCCAGATGGAGGCGCTGGATTCGTTCACGCAGCGAGCGGTCGGTGTGGTCACGTCGGGGCACGTGGCCGACGCGCTGGATCTGGGCAAGGAAGACGCGGCGGTGCGCGAACGGTACGGTAAGGACGGCAACATGTTCCTGACCGCACGCCGACTGGTGGAAGCCGGTGTTCGCGTGGTGACCTTCAACTGGGGCAGTTGGGACACGCATGGGAACAACTTCGGCCATTTGAAGACGCAGTTGCCCAAGCTGGACCAGGCGCTGGCGGCCTTGCTGGATGATCTGCACCAGCGGCAACTGGCGGACGATGTGAGCGTGGTGATGTGGGGCGAGTTTGGCCGGACGCCGCGGGTCAACAGCCAGGCGGGGCGGGATCACTGGTCGCGGTTGGCGACCTGCTTCCTGGCGGGAGGCGGGATGCGCACGGGCCAGGCGATCGGCGCCTCGACGCGCTATGCCGAGGAAGCCAAGGACCGCCCGGTGCACCTGCAGGAAGTGTTCGCCACGTTGTATCACAATCTGGGGATCGACATTCGGCGGGCGACGATCATCGATCCCAACGGGCGGCCGCAGTTTCTCGTGGAGCGGCGAGAGCCGATTGCCGAGCTGGTCTGAACAGCTCCCTGGCCTTGGCAGCGCAGTGGACGCGGTAGAAGCAAAGACACAACCGGACGAGCGGTCGCGCTGGAGCGCGGGCGCTCGCTTGCGCCGTGACCTGAACTGCAGCCTCGGAGACGGGGCGGCGTTCGGCGGGATGGTCGGTTTCGGCGAAACGTACTTCGCCGCGTTCGTGCTGGCCGTGGGCCTGGGCGAACTGACCGCCGGCCTGGTCTCCAGTGTGCCGCTGATCGCCGGCGGACTGATGCAGACCGTTTCCCCGCTGGCCGTGCGATCGCTGCGGTCCCACAAGCGCTGGGTGGTCCTCTGTGCCTCGATCCAGGCGCTGGTCTTCGTGCCGTTCGTCTGGGCCGCGCTGTCGGGGCGGATTTCCGCCGCCGGCGCACTGGCCGCCGCCGCTGTCTACTGGGGCGCGGGCCTGGCCACCGGGCCGGCCTGGAACACCTGGATCGGCACGCTGGTGCCCCGCGCCATCCGGCCGCGGTACTTCGCCACCCGCACGCGAGCGTCCCAGGTGGCCGTGTTCGCCGGCGTGCTGCTGGGCGGCCTGTCGCTGCAGTGGGCCTCGGGCCGCAACCTGGTCACGGTCACCTTTGCCGTGTTGTTCGCGCTGGCCGGCCTGTTTCGCCTGATTTCCGTGATCTTGCTGGCCTCGCAAAGCGAAACGGTGCGGCCGTCGCCAGGTGCGCCGCGTCCCGCCTGGCGGGATGTGTTCTCGCACTTGCAATCATCCCGCGGCACGCGGCTGCTGATCTTCCTGGTGGCCGTGCAAGCTGCCGTGCAGTTGGCCGGGCCCTACTTCACGCCGTTCATGCTGGAAAAGTTGCGGCTCAACTATGGCCAGTATGTGACCTTGATTTCTGTGGCGTTCCTGTCCAAGGTGCTGGCCTTGCCACTGTGGGGACATTACGCCCACCGAGTGGGAGCGCACCGGCTGTTGTGGATCGGCAGCCTGGGCATCGTGCCGTTGGGTGCCGGCTGGTTGGTTTCGCAGCACATCGCCTGGCTGCTGGTCCTGCAGGTCTTTGGCGGGGCGTTCTGGGCCGCGTACGAGCTGGCGTTCTTTCTGATGTTTTTCGAGTCGATTCCGGAGGAGGAGCGAACCAGCGTGTTGACGTTGTACAACCTGCTCAACACGGCCGGCTGGGTCGGCGGTTCGCTGATCGGCGGAGCGATTCTGTACTGGCTGCACGCCTCGTACGGCGCCTACTTGCTGGTCTTCACGCTCTCGTCGGTCGGACGTCTCTCGGCGCTGCTGCTGCTGATTCGGCTGAGGCCGGTGGAGGTGGAGGCGGCGGAAGTGGGCATGCGCACATTGTCGGTCCGTCCCAACAGCGCCTCGCTCGACGCGCCAGTGCTGCCCAGCATGCCGGACCAGACTCACGAGCGACAGGCGCTGGCGACCGATTCGCCCGCCGGAGTCTAGGCCCCGGCAGCCGGCGGGGTTGTCACGGCTGGAGTTGCGCGGTCGGAGTCTTGTGGTCGCGGTCATCAGGTCGGGCGCCTGGCTGATTGACGGTCCCCCGCGCTGGGACCCGGACTTGCGGGTCACACCCCCGCCGGTAGAATGCCCTGGGGACGTGCGTCACGCGGCGGGACTCTTCTGGGGCGGTAAGCCAATCCGACGTGGCCAGCCAGCCGGTCATCGTCGAGGCAGGCCACCGGGCAGGTCCGCTGGTTGTGCAGTGGGTGGTGCGCACCCGCCGTTGCAATCCGCCGGTTCGACGATAACCGCAGCACGGACAACACTTTGAGGGTGTAGCTCAGTCGGTAGAGCAACGGACTTTTAATCCGTGGGTCCCGGGTTCAAGTCCCGGCACCCTCACTAAGCGAAAGCCCTTGGACGCCAGGGGCTTTTGTTGCTTCTTGAAGAAACGTCTCCTGACGGTCAGCTCGACTTTGCCGAGCTCTCCCCTCAAAATACTTCCGGCCCCCTCCCCGGAAGCCGGGGAGGGGGCCAGAGGGATTTCAAGGGGGGTCGCCTGACGACGCGAAGACCATCCACGCTTTCCCTCGGCCATAACTCCAAATCCCCGCAGCAAAACAGCAAATTGACCCCAGAGGTCAATGATCCAGAGGTCGATGATCGACGAGCATGGCCATGCCGGCGCCAGGACCGAGTCAGCTTCGCGGACGGCCAAACGCGGACGGGACATCGCGGGCCCCGTGGAGCACTCGTAGGACTTCGATGCCGTTGGGAATGATCCGGTAAGAAATCACGTTCCTGTCCACGGGGAAGGCCCGGACCTCAGGGGCCAGGTCGGGATGCAGGGGGAGCTATTTCGGGATAACTAGCCAGCAGGCGGCACTTCTCGTCGATCCGGTCCAGTTGCCGGTCGGCAGCAGACAAGCTGCCACTCTCCTGAGCTATGTGCGCCCAGATCCGGACCAGGTCTCCCTCCGCGTCCGGCGTGCGAAGCATCTCAGCCATGGGACTGCTGGGCATGAAGCCGGCGGGCCTCAGCCTTCACGGCTTCCATGTCCAGCGGGCGGCTCTCGCCGCGCTGGGACTGTTCGATAGCGTGCTGGATGTCGGCTCGCAATTGCTGGTGGCGCTCGCGCAGCTCTCGAAAGGCCCGCAGGGCGGCCACGATACAAGCATCGGGCGAATCATATTCACCGCTGGCGACCGCCTGATCGACGAATCGCTGGATGTCAGGGGGGAGCGCTTCGGTCATGGTCTCAATCCTGGGCGGGAACCTACGAAAATCATTCCATGCTAAGCCCGTTTACCAAAATGTCGTCAGAGGGCACTTCGTTCGTGCAGCGGGCCGTCCACCACCAGTCGCAGGATGGCGTCTCGCAACTCCTCGACTGGCTGCTGAGCGTCCAGCAGTGTGATCTCGTCATGCAGCTCGGCCTGCCGGTGGAAGATCGCTCGGACCTGCCCCAGATAGTCCGCCCGTTCGAACAGGTTGGGCGATTCGCCGCGGCCGTGCGAGATGCGACCCACGGCGGCTTGCGGGTCCAGATCGAGCAGGATCGTCACGTCGGGGATCGGCACCTGGCTGCGCGTCCGACGTTCCAGCTCGTCGAACTCCAGTCCGCGAGCGCCCTGGTAGGCCACGGTCGAATAGAAATAGCGGTCCAGGATCACGATCTTTCCGGCCTCGAGCGCCGGCTGGATCAGGTCCCGCACATGCTCGGCCCGGTCATTCAGGAACGCCTCCAGCTCGTCCTCGGCGGACATCCGGCCGCTGGTGGCCGATTCCCGCAACCGCCGGCCCCACGTGCCGCCGGTCGGCTCCTTGGACAACACCACCTCCAGTCCGGCGTCGTGCAACGCGCGCCGCAAGCACTCCGCCTGCGTCGTCTTGCCGGCACCGTCGATGCCTTCGATCGCGATCAAAATCCCCCGCCACGGTCTCATCCGATGGGCTCCGTTCCGGCAACTTGAGTGCTGTTGTGGAATCTTGGCTGATCCGCTCGCTGTTTTTCTTTGAACGACTGGCGCATGTCGGCAATCGAGCGATTGTCGAGGGGCGCTCCCCTGGGGGCCACGCTGTTAGCGGGACTCGCTACTTTCGCGGAGCGAAAGGCGACTATGGCGACGATCGCGGAGCGAAAGGCGACGATCCGGGACTCGCCATCCCAGCGCGCTCCGCTAGGATAGCAGACGGAAGGCTGGAACGCTGTCACGAGGTCGCCGATTGCCCATGCCCGCTCGCCAGTTGATCGTGGTCCTGGGCGACCAGCTCAGCCTGGATTCGTCGGCCCTGGCCGCGGCCGACCCGCGGCGGGACGTGGTCTGGATGGCCGAGGTGCCCGCCGAAGCCCGGCACGTCTGGTCGCACAAGGCCCGGATCGTGCTGTTCCTGTCCGCCATGCGCCACTTTGCCGAGGAGCTCCGGCAGCAGGGCTGGCAGGTGGATTACCGCGGCCTGGACCAACCGGACAACCGGGGCGACTTCGCGGGCGAACTGCAAGCCGCCATCGGCCGCTGGCAACCGGACCGAGTGCTGCTGGTGGAACCGGGCGAGTGGCGGGTCCGGCGCCTGTTCGAGCAGGCGGCCGCCGCGAGCCGCACGGAACTGAGCATCCTGCCGGACGGCCACTTTCTCTGCACGCGCGACGAGTTCGCCCGGCACGCCGAGGGCCGCAAGCAACTACGGCAGGAGTTTTTCTACCGCGAGCTGCGGAAGCGCACCGGGATTCTGATGCGGGATGGCCAGCCGCTGGGTGGCAAGTGGAACTACGACGCCGAGAACCGCGGCAGCTTTGGCAAGTCGGGACCGCGGGACGTGCCGGCCCCGCGGCGTTTCGCTCCCGACCAACTCACCCGCCAAGTCATTCAACTCGTCGAACAGCGATTTGCCGACCATCCCGGACGGCTCAAACATTTTGACTGGCCGGTCACGCGGCGGCAAGCCGAGCAAGCGTTGGAGGACTTCATCCAGCAGCGGTTGCCCTGGTTTGGACAGTACCAGGACGCCATGTGGACCGGCCAGCCGTGGCTGTACCATTCTCGGCTCTCCGCCGCGCTCAATCTGAAACTGCTCGACCCGCGCGACGTGCTTCGGGCGGCCGAAGCAGCCTGGCACGGCGGCGCGGCCCCGCTGGCTGCCGTCGAAGGATTCGTCCGGCAGATTCTGGGGTGGCGCGAGTATGTGCGCGGCGTCTACTGGCTGCTGATGCCGGAGTACCTGGAACGCAACGCGCTGGACGCGCAACAGCCGCTGCCGGACTTCTACTGGACCGGGCAGACCGAGATGAACTGCCTCCGCGAAGCGCTTCACCAGACGCTCGACCTGGGCTACGCCCATCACATCCAGCGGCTGATGATCACCGGTCTGTACGCTCTGCTGCTGGGCGTGCGGCCGCGGGCGGTCCACGAGTGGTACCTGGCCGTGTACGTCGATGCGGTCGAGTGGGTCGAACTGCCCAATACGCTCGGCATGTCCCAGTATGCCGACGGCGGCGTCATGGCTTCCAAGCCGTATGTGGCCACCGGCAAGTACATCCAGCGGATGAGCAATTACTGCGCTGGCTGCCGCTTTGATCCGGCGGTGGCCAGCGGTCCGCGAGCCTGCCCCTTCACCACGTTGTACTGGGATTTTCTGCTCAGGCACCGCCCGCTTCTGGCGGCCAATCAGCGGATGGCGCTGCAGGTGAAGAACCTGGACCGCAAGAGGCCCGACGAACTGCTCGCGATCCAGCAACAGGCCGCACGCTGGAAAGCAGGCGGCTGAATCGCGGCCAGAGTCGCCTTTCGCTCTGCGAAAGTAGCGCGCGCCGCGAGCGGCTTAGTCGCCCTGATGAAGCCGTCGAACAAGCGTCAGCCGGGGATGCTGGCCCGCGAGCCCGGGTCGTCGGCAAGTTGAATCTCCAACCCGTCCGGCTCGGCGCTTCGCAACTCGATCCCCGTGGCTTGACTGTGGAGCCACCCGTCGGCGCCGGCGGCTGCTGGCAAGTACCTCGTGTCTCGCAGCAGATACAGTTCAGGCCGCCGAGTGTCTCGGTCGACTACCCAAACCTCATCCACGCCCAGCGGCGCGTAGAACGCCAGCTTGCCGTACGTTTCGTCGTCGGGACTGCGGATTTCGACCACCACGTTCGGCGGCCCCTCGAAGTACACATCCCGGTCGATGTCGAAGCGTTCGGGCAACAGCAGAACCAGGTCGGGAATCCTAAAGTCGTTGGGCCAGGAGCCCGGCGGGGCCACGTTGATCTGGTGGTGGACTCGGCAACCGCGTGGACGCGCCCAATGCGTTTCAAGCCACAAGAGCAACTGCTTTTCGATCTCTTGATGCCCGCGCGTGGGAGCCGGGTTCATGTGCAAGACTCCTGCCCACACCTCATCCCAACGGTCCGCTCCGGTCTTTGCTCGCCAGCTAGCCAGATCGGGCGGCACGACCGACATCTCGGCTCTCATAGTTGCCCCATGACGAAGATGGCGATGAACACGGGGATCAACAACGCGAGGATCACCACGTGGTAGATGATGATGGCCGGCGTGTTGCTGCGGCCCGTCTTGGAATTGAAGGCCGTGTGGCACTTCTTGCACACCACGTGGCTCAGCAGGTGTTGTCCGACCATCCCGCCCCACCAGGTGAAGACGGGGGTGCTGTAGTTCGAGCCGCCGCAGTTGGGGCACTTGCCGGGCGAGCCGGCCTTCTTCGGGCGGCTGGTGCTGGCACCGCTGGTCGCGTAGGGGTTGGTCGCCGCCGGCGCGGCGTTCCAGGCAGCGGGCGGGCCGTGGGCCGGCATGGGTGCCGCCTGTCCGTAGGCGGGCAGGTCGTCCCAGGCCGC
>JAGFJK010000273.1 GCA_024102795.1 Pirellulaceae bacterium | reverse complement strand
CGTGCACTTCTCGCTCGGCGTCCGCTCGACTTTCGTCAGCCGTCCCGGGACGGCCCTCGGTCCCGCTACGCAACGCATACCCGCAGGGGGCGCCTCCAGGGGGTGGGGGCACAACGCAACCGGCTCCGGAAGTAGTAATGGCCTTTGACCTCTGGGGTCGATTTGGCGGGCCGGGGAATTCCGGTAGGGTGGATTGAGTGTTCGCGGAGCGGGGATCCGTGGACGCCGATGATGGCCGGTGATCGATCGCGTCGCGTGTGCCGGACATGGCCTGGGCTGCCGCTCGAACGAGAAAAGCCTGTCTCCTGACCTGGCGACGAGAACGCCGGCGAGTTGCAGCGCTGCCTACGCAGACGAGACTATCCGCCGACGGGTCCGATGGATCAGCTCGGCCACTCGATGGCCGCCGAGGGCGGTGGCCAAGGTGCTCTGGCCGGGGAAGACCGAGTCTCCCACCAGGTACAGGTCTTCAGCGACGGGCCTGGGCCACAGCCCACGATAGTTCTGCCATCCGGCTCGCCGCGGCACGCCGCCGACATAGCCACCGGGCCGGCCAGTGAAGCGCTCAAAGGTCCGCGGGCTCGCCGGCAGCTCGTGGACCAACCCCGCACTCCATTCCGGCGCCCAGATTTCCAAGCCGGCGCGCATTCGGTCCTGCACCTCCTGCACGCGGGCAGCGTTCAGGTCTCGCATGCGGATGTGAGTTGAAACAGTCATCGTCGCCTGGCCTTCCGCGGCTCGCTCGGTCTCGTCGGCGCTGGAGATCGAGCAGAACAAATGGTTGCCCTCGATCAACGGCTGGTCCGGGTCCTGAACGATCTGGATGTGCCGCGCCTCGGGCCCCGCGTCGGCTGGCCTGCGAAGAACCCGGTAAAGCATGCAGGCGCCCCAGCCCGTCTCGACCTGACTGGCCAACCATCGCAAGCGGTGGTTGGATGATCCCAGGAGCGTCTCCAGGGACTGGGGCAGGAGGTTGGCCACAACCGCGGATGCGGATAGAGTGCCGTGGCGAGTGTCCAGCCGCCAGGCGCCATTGCTTCGTTCTAAACCGCGCAGCCGGTCGGCGAATCGTACGGAGCCGCCTGCCTGGGCGATGGCCTCCACCAAGGCCCAGGCCAATGCGCCGATGCCTCCCCGAATGTGGCGCGTGCCGCGAAAGTAGTAGTCCAGGGTCGCCATGGCGAAGGGCGCCTCCACTTCATCGACCCCGCACTGCAACGTGATCTGGCAACTGGCGTCGAGGAAGGTTCGGAGCAGACCGCGTTGGTCGAGCCCGTGGTCGCGCAGCACTCGCGCCAAGGGCCGGCCCAGCCGCGGCAGAAGCGCGGCGTAGCGCGGAGAGCGCCGCAGATGAGTCCACAGCGCGGCAGGGGTGAAGGGGGGCAGCAGCCGAGGATCGTCGAGAATATCCCAGACGACGTCCGCAGTGCGTTTCTGCTCGTCGAAAAAGGTACGCAGCCCCGCGGGGTTCTTATGGTCCTGGACCAGCATTGCGATGAAGGCATCCCGATCGGCGGGCACTTTCAGGGTGCCCTGGGGCCCACGAAAATCGACGATGGGGTCAAGCCTTTCCGCCGTCACGTCGAGGCCAAGGTCGCGGATCCAGCGGGCAAAGAGCTGACCGTCGCCGAGACCGCTGGACAGGGTGGCGCCGGCGTCGAATCGGTAACCGTCACGCGCGAAGGTGCCGGCGCAGCCTCCGGGGTAATTGAGTCGTTCCAGAACGACCACACGGTAGCCGCGCCGCGCCAAACTGAGCGCGGCGCCCAGGCCGCCGAAGCCGGCGCCGATGACCGCCACGTCAAAATGCTCCGTGGCCCCCGCCGACCGACCTGCTTCTGGCCGTCTGGTATCCGTCATCATCGGAGCTTCGTCGCCGCCTCCGCCGTCGTGGCCCTTTGAGCCCAATCCCCTGGCCCGTCTCACGTGATTCGCACGCGCCCCGCGGGGCAGCGTATCCACTTCATAGACAGTACCAGATGCGAGGGAAGCCCTTGGCAATTGACCTCTGGGGTCGTTACGCCTCGTTGTTGACGGACTCGCCCGGCGCGGCGTCGCGGACCAGGTCCAGCGCGGGGTCGGGCAGGATCTCGGCCCAGAATTCGTCGATCCCGCTGGCGCCTTGCAGGTCGTCGCGGTCGCCATCGCCCGTGATGCCGGTCAGGTTGTTGGTCCCGCCGCCCGACCAGGCAGCCAGCAAAGCCAGCAGCGCCGCGTCGGTGGCGTTGTCCTGGTCGGTGGTGCCGGCCACCAGCAGGTCGTTGCCCGCGTCGCCGCGCAGCTGGTCCGCACCGGTGCCCGCGATCAGAATGTCGTTGTCCTGCCGACCGAACAGCGAGTCGTCGCCCGCGCCGCCCAGCAGCAAGTCGTCTCCGTAGCTGCCCGACAAGGTATCGTTGCCGTCACCGCCACGCAGGATGTCGGTCCCCAGCCCACCGTCCAGCAGGTCGTTGCCGCCGCCGCCGCTGAGCACGTCGTCTCCGCCGCTGCCATACAACTGGTCGTGGCCGCCGCCGCCCCACAGCGCGTCGGCTCCGCCGCGGCCCGAGATGTTGTCGTCGCCGTCGGTCATCAACTCGATCGGGACACCGTTCACATCAAGCACATTGCCGTCGCCGAACAACTGGTTGTCGCCTTCGCCGCCCAGCACGCGGTCGTTACCAGGACCGCCGACCAGAATGTCGTCGCCGTTGGCACCGGTCAGATAGTCGTTGCCCTCCTCGCCGTGGAATTCGACCGGAATCGGGTTCAGTCCCGCATCCACCACGTGCCCGGCGATGCTGACCAGATCATCGCCGTCCTGGGCGAAGGTGACGATCCGCTGCAGCATTTGCACTCCGCCGGCCAAGCCGAAATGTTCGGGGAACGTGATCGAGGTGCCGGAATCCAGATTATCGATCCGCAGCTTCACCCCGCCATCGTTCCACGACGTGTACGTGATCCGCTCGCGGTCGTCGGTGGTCCGCACGTACAACTCGCCGATGTTGGTGTTCACGTCGTCGCGGGTCGCATCGTCGAGGCACAGGTCCTCCATGCCGCTGAAGAACACGGCCTGGTGAGGTCCAGCACTGGTGGCGATGCCGGCGATGGTGTCCACGATCACCGGTGCGACCAGCGCGGTGGTATCCAGGTTGAACGTGTCCGTGTCGCCGTTGGGCGGGCTGGTCGGATTGCCCGAACCGGCGGGCCCCGCGTCGCCATTGACAAAGATCGTGGTCGTCAGGCTGGGCAGCAGCTTGCCGCGCGGATCGGTGTTGGGGTTCGGATTCGGCGGGCCGGTGGGCTGGTTGAACGTGTCGCTGCCGGCATTGCCGTTGATCGTCAGCGTGACCAGGCCCACCACCGGCTCGCCCAGGTTCCCATCGTCCCGGACGTTGATGACGTCATTACCGCCGGCACCGCTGATCACGGCATCCACCAGGTCGCTGCCGCCGGTGGTCAGGTCGATCGTGATCAGGTCGCCGCCGGAGGAGGTGGTCACGTCCAACTGTTCGATGCCGAAATACGAGATATCGGGCAAGCCGGCGAAACTGGTCATGCCTGCGATGGTTGTTTCCGAGATCCACACGGTGTCGCCGGAGACGTCGCCGGGATCGAGAACGGTCAGACTGTCGTGGCCCGCATCGCCAAGTACCTGGACCGGTCCCGCGAAGTTGTCGACGGTCAAGCCAGGGTCGAACAGATTGAAACTGTCGTCGCCGGCGCCGCCATTCAGACTCGCACTGATGGTCGCCGGCAAGCTCCAGACATTGATCGTGTCGCTGGCGGGGTCCGTACCTGAGGAATTGTCGCCCACGACAACGATACCTGACAGCGCGGTGCCGTTCGACGGGGTCGGATCAGCGCTGGCCAGCGTAACGGTCTCGCTGCCCGTGCCGCTGAACACGAACAGTGAATCGAAGCCGCTGAACGTCGTATCCTCGAAGCCTCCGTCTCCGGTCACGATCGACACTCCGTCACCTGGCAACGCGGCATCCGAAATCGTCATGCTGCTGGTGGCCGGCGTGCTGCTGGCATCCACCCACAATTCACCTCCGGCGCCCATCATGGTGATCGGCTCGAGGTTGGCGAAGGACATCAGCAGATTCAGGTTGAGCGGGGGTGGGGTGACCGGCGCCGAGACGATACCGATGTTGCCGCTGTTGGCCGCATCCAAGGTGTCCGAGGTGTAAAACACGGCGTGACTGGCAAGCAACGTGATCAGCAGATCGTCGGTGTCGCCTCCGCCTCCCCCGTCAATGTGCACCGTCACGTCGGCCAGCGCCGGTGGTGCCCCCAAGGCGACTGACAGGTGCGCCGTCTGGCTTGTGTTCAAATGCCCGCCGTTGGATCCTGGAATGAAGCTGGGCGGCGTGGTAAGGAAGCTCGGCAACCCGCTGGCCGTTTCGGTGACTGAGAACGTCTCGTCGTGGCTCGAGCCGATCATGGTCAGCGACAGCACGTCCGCCCACGGAGTGCTCAGAACCAGGCCGCCGTTGACGCGAATTTCCAGATCGGGAGCGTTCACCTGGGCGTCGATCTCGTCGCCATCCAGGCCCACGGCACTGCGGTCGACCACCAGGTGAAACGGCCCGCTGCTATCGAACTGCTCGATGTCAGTGAACTCGACCGGTTGTTCAGGCGAACTGGCGGTGAACATTCCGGCGCCTGGCGTGCCGCCGACGGTCAGCGTCGGATCGGCGGCCGCTCCGAAGCCCAGGTTCAGCGTATCGCCCGCGGCCGGCGGCACACCCGCTCCGAACGACGGAGCCCGCCCGTCGATCGTGAAGCCGGTGGTGGTCTGCATCGATAAGTTGAACGTGTCATCATCCGGATTGCCGTTCACCAGCGCTCCGCCTGACGTGGTCACCGCGCCATTGATCGTGACCGTGGCGCCAGTTCCCGGATCCAGGTCACCGGCGTCGCCGTTGATGGTTACGGTGGTGGCGGCCAGCAGGTTGCCGTCGATCAGCGCGTCGTCGCCTGCGTTCAGCGTGACACTGGAACCCGTCGACTGCACAAACACTCCGCCGCCGTTGACGGTCAGATCATCGCCCACCGCGGCGGAGTCGCTGGCGGTCAGCGCGACCGGGCCGACGGCCAGCACGCTGGCGGCCACGGTCAATGGGCTGGCGTTCACCACGGTGATTCCGCCGCCACCGTTCGTGATTCCCGGCAGGCCGTCCACGGTGCCGATCGTCAGCAAACCCCCGACGTTGTTCGTCAGATGGATCTGACCGGAGATCGTGTTGGCCGCCGCGAGCAGGCTGGTCGCCGTTTCGAGATCTCCCGCGCTGCCAATGCCCGTGGCCGCACGCAGGACGACCACGCCGCCCGTCACATTGGCGCTCTCGCTGCTCAGATTGTCGACGATGGCACCGCTGGTGGAGGTCACCAGCACGGCGGGGTTCGCCGCGCTGGTCGTCGTGACGGAGCTGAGCAGCACATTGCCGTCGGCCAGCATCGTGAGCACGCCGCTTCCCGCGTCGATCATCGTCAAGTCGGCCATGTTCAGGGCGCCGCCAGAGTTGCCGACCGCATTGTCGGCGATCACGGTCACGGCGCCGCTGATGGAGCTGATGGAACTGAAGAACGCGAATTCGACGTCGTCCTCGGATATCACGTCAACTGGGCCACTGCCGCTGTTGATGGCTGCGTTGAAGTCCAGTTGCACGCCGTCACCGCTGCCGCTGCCGTCGCCCTGGATGAGCAGGGCGCCGCTGGCCGCGCTGACGGATCCACCGATGGCGACTCCGTCGTTGTTGCCGAGGCCGCCAGTGCCGTTGAGCGTGACGTTGCCGGAGCCGGTTGCCGACACGCTGGAATCGACCCTGACACCGGGAGCATTCGTGGTGTTTCCGCCCGTGCCGATCATCGAGATGTGGCCGGAGCCGGAAGTCGAAACCTGGGACGTTTGCGCCAGGAAGGCGCCGACGGCCAGATTGCCGCTCGTGTTGCCGCCTTGCCCCGTAATCTGAATGTCGCCGTCGACCGACGACACCTGCGTGGTACCCGAGATGGCAGCACCGTAGCGGAAGTCGCCCGTCGTGGCCGTGCTGCGGCCGTCGATCGTGATGTTACCCGTCGTGGTCTGGAAGGCGGCGGAAAAGATCGCTTCGACGCCTTCGTCGGGCCCTTCCCCGCGGACGGAGATGTTTCCCGTGCCCGCGATCAATTGGGACGAATCCATGCGCACGCCGTCGCTGGACGTGTCGGAAGTCCCGCGAGCGGGCGTGGTCAGCGGGCTGGCCCCGCCGCCCAGCGTGATGTGGCCGCCGTTGCTGTTGATGTTGGTGCCGCTGTTCAGCGCGATCCCGCCGCCACCCGCCGCGTTGCGATCGGAATTGAACGTGACGGCGAATTGCCCCGACGCGCTCGACACGTCCGCGCCGCTTCCGAAGATGATGTCACCGTCGGCCCGGATGGTCAGCGAGGAATCGGCGCCGGCCGTCTTGGTCAGATTGGCGTTCACGCGAACGTTGGCTTCATTGCTGACGGCCGAGATCAACACCGTGCCGCTGTGGCTGGTGATCGGGCCGTTCAGGAAGACGCCATTCCCGTTGGCCGCGGGGGTGCTGCCCGTGATTTCCAGGTTGGCCGCGCCGCTCGCTCCGATCATGGCGTTGCTGTTCAGCAGCACGCCGATACCGCTGGAGCCCGAGGCGGTGCCCGTGATGTCGATATTGCCGGCGGCCGTGATCTGCGACCCGCCGTCCGAAACCAATACGCCGTGGTTGCCGCCGCCGGTCGGACCGCCGGTGCCAACGACCGTGACGGTGCCGGTGCCGCCGGAGGTGATGGTGGCGTCGAAGCCGGTGAACCCGACCAACACTCCGATGTTGCTGCCGTCTACGCCCGCGCCGCCCATACCTGTGACGCTGACCGCGCCGGAGCCGCCCGAACTGATCGTGCCGCGGTCGATCACCGCCACACCTGAGTTGAAACCGAGGTCGCCCGTGCCACCGCTTCCGTTGACCGTCACATCGCCGCCGCCCGAGCTGATTGTGCCCGTGAAGGGGTTGAAGCCGCTGGCTACCACCACGCCGGAGTTGCCGCCGTCACCCGTACCGCCGGTCCCGGTGACCATCACTGCTCCGCCGCCCGACGTGAGCCTGCCGTGGACCAGAACGCCCGAGTTGCCGGCGCCGCCGCTGCCCCCCGTTCCCGCGACCGTCACGTCGCCGCCGCCCGAAGTCAGCGTGCCGACGACACGCACCTCGACGCCAACGTTGACGCCTCCGTCTCCCGTGCCGCCGGTCCCCATGACCGTCACCGCGCCGGCACCGCCCGAGCTGATCGAGCCGCCGAAAGCGCCGGCGATCAGCACGCCCACGTTGCCGCCGCCAACTCCCGTGCCGCCCGTGCCGGTGACCATCACGGCCCCGGAGCCGCCCGAGGTGATCTGGCCGCCGAAGACCTCCACGCCGTTGTTGTCACCCGTATTCACGCCGCCACTGTCCGAGCCACCGGTCCCTGTGACCGTCACCGTTCCGCCCCCCGACGTGATTTCGCCGCCGAAGTTCTCCACGCCCTTGTTATTGCCGCCGTCCGTGCCGCCCGTCCCAGTGACCATGACCGTTCCCGAACCGCCCGAGCTGATGGTGCCGGCACCGAACAGCACCACTCCGCCGTTGCCGCCGAAGCCGCCGCCACCCGCGCCACCGATGCCCGTGACCGACACCGCGCCCGAGCCGCCCGAACCGATGGTGCCGCTGTTGAACACTTCCACCCCGCGGTTAAAGTCCCGGTCCGAGCCCCCGGTTCCCGTAACCGTCACCGCCCCGCCGCCCGAGCTGATCGCGCCGCCGTCGACCACCACGCCGCTGTTGCCGGCAGAGCCTCCGCCGCTCGCGCCGCCGGTCCCGATGACCACCACCGCGCCAGAGCCGCCCGAGCTGATGGTGCCGCCGTCAAGTTCCACGCCGATGTTGGCGACGCCGCCGGCACCCGAGCCGCCGGTACCCAGGATCGTCACCGTCCCCGAGCCCGTCGTCGTGACCGATCCGTCGATGGAGACGCCCACAAAGTTGCCGGCGGCCGTTCCGGAAGCGTTGGCTTCGAGCATGATGCCGCCATGTTGGCTGGTGATGCCGCTGTCCGCGGCCTGGGCGATGTTGCGGTCGGCCGTCAGAGCGATCGTGCCCGTTCCGCTGGTCATGATGTCGGAGGCGGCGTTGGGCAGGTTGATCGTATCGGCGCTGGCGGTCAGCGACCTGTTCACCGCCAGACTGACGGTGTCATTGATGTTGAGCGTATCCACGCCGCCCTGACCATCGATCACGATGCTGGCCGGATAGTTGGCCGCCAGGCTGTCGATGTTGACGGTATCGTTGCCCGTGTTGCCGGCGTTGATCGTCAGTGAAGTCGTAGGGTTGTCGAACGTCACGGTTTCGCCGCCCAAGTCCGAATCGACGGTGGTCTGCCCTCCGCCAGCGTCGGTGACGGTGATCGTCTCGGCGGTCGAGCTGTAGTTCAGCGTGACGTTGGCGGCGTCGATGGAACTGGTGACTGGTTCCAGGCCGGTGTAGGTGATCGTTCCGTTCCCGGTCAGATCGATGGTGCCGTCGTGCTCGTTGACGAACCCGAACACGGCGTTGGCGAACGAGCCGCCCTGGAGTACCAATTGGTCGCCGCTTGGCGTGTCCTGCGGGCCACCGTTGTATTGAATGGGCACGCTGAAGTTGCCGCCGCTGAAGTCGATCGTCAAGGAATCGTCGCCACCCTGGGCATCGACGATGATTCCACCGCTGAACGCCGACAACGGAATGGTAACGCTGTGGGTCCCGCTGCCGGTGGCTCCGCTGATGGTGGTGCCCAGCAACTGATTGGGGTCGCTGATGACCACGAGGCCGCCACTGATGGCAATGGTCAGTGTGTCGTTCGAAGCGCCGTTGGTGTCGGTCACCACGAGGTTGCCTGAATCCAGCGTGATCTCCGTATCGGCGGGACTGGTCGCGGATCCGATCTTCACGACGTCGCGGCCCGTCACGAGCGACGAGTGGGTGAAGCTGTGAACCAGCGAGCCGCTGGTGGTGATCTCGATCGCTCCGCCGCTGTCCGTGGCGAACAGATGTCCCGAGGCCGGATCGTAGCTGATGCCCAGAACGCCGCTTAGCGAAGGCGTCGTCACCGAACCCTGGAAGACGGGCGTACCGCTGGAAATATTGTATCGCTTGATTCCGCTGGTTCCGCCGAACTCGTCCCCCACGTACAGGATCCCATTCGCCTCGTCGATCGCCAGGTCGTTGGGGCTGTTGACCTGGCCAATGATGCTGAACTGGCCGAGGAACGTGCCCGTCGGAGAGAACTTGAACAACTGGTTTCCGACACCGACGGCGGCGCTGTTGACGATCCACACATTGCCCGCGGCGTCCGCGTCGATTCCATTGGGAAAGACCAGGTTGGGATGCGAGAAGCTGGCCGTCGTCGAACCGCTGCTGTTGTAGCGGCGGCTCGTGCGGGCATTCGACTGGAAGCCCGACGGCGTAACGAGCAGGTTGCCGGCGCCGTCAAACTCGACCTTGGCAATGTCGGCCCCCGATCCCAGTTGTCCCGTCGTGTCGACGAAGGTTCCGAGAAAACTGCCGTCCGGCGCGTACCGCAGTACGTGGTTGCTGGAAAAGTTGCCCACGAACAGATCGGTGCCGTTCGTGGCCATGGTCCGCAGAATATTGCTGGTGCCACCGAAATTGGTTTCAAACGTTCCGGTTTCCGAGAACCGCAGGATGCCGGAATCGGAGACGCTGTCCTGGGCCACGACAAACACCTGCCCCACTCCGCCGCCACCACCGCCAGCCAGTGGAAACACGACGTCGTCGATAAAGGCGGCGTCGAGTCCGCTGTTTACGCTGCCGTCCTTGGTGTACCGCCACTCGAACGTGTGCACGCCCGCCGTGACCGGGAAGGACACGTTGGTGAATCCGTTTTCAATCCCCGACCAAGACGCTTGTTGGACGCCATCGATATAGAAGCGGAGGAAGTCGAAGCTTTGCTCCGAGGAGACCCGCCGCGCAAACTCGATGTTGCCGGCGATCGCATTTATCGTGATCGACAGGCTCGACGATTGGAAGTGAGAAATCGCTCCGGAACGCGCGCTGAACGAGCCCGTGTTGCTGGCCGACGGGGTGACGATCCAGTTGGCGTTGCCGCCGAACGTCCAGGGGAACGCGCTGAAATCACCCGTTTCGAAGCCTTCGGTGTTGTTCACCGGCAGGCTGACCGTGTAACTCCAGGTCAGGTTGGCCAGATCGTTACCGGCCGGATCCTCGATGTCGTTGGCGTCGGGCGCCAGGCTTATATTCAACGTACCGCTGGCCAGGCCGCTCAGCGGAAACCGCCAGGTGTTGCCGCCGACATTGGTCGGCGCGCCCACGATGCCGCCGGCCGACCCGGTCAGCACCAGGTCCGAGGCGTCAACTCCGTTGACCGCTTCGGAGAAGGTGACGTCGATGTCGGCGGAGATTGTCGTGATCGTGGCGCCGGGTACAGGCGAGCGGTTGGTTACGGACGGTGGAGTCGTGTCGGCCGGAGCCGGCGGGAACACAATATCGTCGATAAAGGCGGCGTCGAGTCCGCTGCTTACGCTGCCGTCCTTGGTGTACCGCCACTCGAACGTATGCACGCCCGCCGTGACCGGGAAGGACACGTTGCTGAATCCGCTTTCAATCCCCGACCAGGACGTTTGTTGGACGCCATCGATATAAAATCGGAGGTAGTCGAAGCTTTGCTCCGAGGAGACCCGTCGCGCAAACTCGATGTTGCCGGCGATCGTATTCACCGTGATCGACAGGTTCGACGATTGGCTGTCGGAAATCGCTCCGGAACGCGCGCTGAACGAGCCCGTGTTGCTGGCCGACGGGGTGACGATCCAGTTGGCGTTGCCGCCGAACGTCCAGGGGAACGCGCTGAAGTCACCCGTTTCGAAACCCTCTGTATTGCCACTCGGCAGGCTGACCGTGTAACTCCAGGTCAGGTTAGCCAGATCGTTACCGGCCGAATCCTCGATGTCGTTGGCGTCGGGCGCCAGGCTCACATTCAGCGTGCCGCTGCCCAGGCCGCTCAGCGGAAACCGCCAGGTGCTGCCGCCGACATTGGTCGGCGCGCCCACGCTGCCGCCGGCCGATCCGGTCAGCACCAGGTCCGTGGCGTCGACTCCGCTGACCGTTTCGGAGAAGGTGACGTCGATGTCGGCCGAGGCTGTCGAGATCGTGGCACCGGGTGCCGGCGAGCGGTTGGTTACGGTCGGTGGAGTCGTGTCGCCGCCACCGCTGGTGTCGGTGAACGCCAGCGAGTTATGTCCCTTGGCGTTCCCGAAGGGCCCGACCGTGGTCGCCGCGCCCGAGGACGGGTTGATGACAATCAATGTATCGGTGCCGTTGTCGGTGCCGTACAGCAAGCCGGCCGCGCTGAAGTCGAGTCCCACGACGAAGTCGCGGTTGATCGTGGCCACCATCGTCCGGGCGCCGTTGCTGGGGTTCACAGTCAGCAGGTTTGAAGTGCCGCTCCCCACGGTGTCGCTGGCGTACAACGTGCCGCCTGGCGAAAAGGCCAAGCCGTGCACAGTGCTGGCCGGCGCCCCGCTGGAACCGACGAACGTGGTGGCGCCGGTGGTCTTGTTGATGCGGTAGAGACTGCCGCCCGAGGTGATGCCGAACAAGTCGAAGGTCCCCGGCTGCACGGCCAGCCCGTTGATTTCGAGGCTGGAGCTGCCGATCGCCGTATACGCTCCGGTTGAGGTGTTGATGCGATACAGGCCATTGAAGGCGTCGAAGCCGAACAGCGTGCTGGACGACGAATCATAGGCCATGCCGCTGATCAGCACTCCCGTCTGCGTGGCGAACGTCTGTGTGACGCCACCGGTGGACGGGTTCAACTCGGCCAGGTTCGAGTCGAACGCCGCATTTTCCGCCGTGAACAACTGGGCCAGCAGACGGCGGTCTTCCAGCGACTCAAACCGGGGCCGGCGCAACTGGGACCGGCGGCGGGCAAGCGAAGCCGCGCGGCGGCGATCAGCGTGAGGACTCGACATTGATGACTCTCCGATCGTAGAAAGCTTGGTGAGCAGGCGGACGACCAGAGAACGAGGGAATCTCGTACCGTCGCCAGACGTCGGGGCGGAGTTAACCGGTGGGAGGATGAGGGAGAGAGGGTTGGGGGGACGGCGCTCTCGTTGCCGCTCTCGCACCCAACTTCACGAAGGCTTAACGTAATGGCACTGGCCAGTCATTACAATCGGCAAGCCGCGATTTTCGTGCAATTGACCTCTGGGGTCGATTTGGCAGGCTGGGGAAGGTTCGTGACTTTTCAAATCGACCCCAGAGGTCGTTAGGCTTCGTTGTTGACCGACTCGCCCGGCGCGGCGTCGCGCACGTAGTCCAGCGCGGGGTCGGGCAGGATCTCGGCCCAGAATTCATCGATGCCGCTGCCGCCTTGCAGGTCGTCGCGATCACCGTCGCCCGTGATGCCAGTCAGGTTGTTGGTCCCGCCGCTCGACCAGGCGGCCAGCAAGGCCAGCAGTGCCGCGTCGGTGGCGCTGTCCTGGTCCGAGGTGCCGGCCACCAGCAAGTCGCTGCCGTCGTCGCCGCGGATCTGATCCGCACCGGTGCCGCCGATCAGAATGTCGTTGTCCTGCCGCCCGAACAGCGAGTCGTCGCCCGCGCCGCCCAGCAGCACGTCGTCTCCGTAGCTGCCCGACAGGTTGTCGTTGCCGTCCCCGCCGCGCAGGATGTCGGTCCCCAAACCGCCGTCCAGCAGGTCGTTGCCGCTGCCGCCGCTGAGCACGTCGTCTCCGCCGCTGCCGAATAACTGGTCGTTGCCGCCGCCGCCCCACAGCGCGTCGGCTCCGCCGCGGCCCGAGATGTTGTCGTTGCCATCGGTCGGCAGTTCGATCAGCATGCCGCCCATGTCGAACTGGTTGCCGTCGCCGAACAACAAGTTGTTGCCTTCGCCGCCCAGCACGCGATCGTTGCCCGGTCCGCCGACCAGGATGTCGTCGGCATTTGCGCCGGTCAGGTAGTCGTTACCGTCCTCGCCGTGGAACTCGACCGGAATCGGGTTCAGTCCCGCGTCCACCACGTGCCCGGCGATGCTCACCAGGTCGTCACCATCTTGAGCGTAGACCAGAATCTGCTGCAGCATCTGAGCGCCAGCCACCAGTCCGAAGTGCTGCGGATACGTGGTGCTGGTGCCCAGCGTCAGGTCGTCGATCCGCAGCTTGACGCCCGTATCATTCCACGATGTGAACGTGATCCGTTCGCGGTTGTTCGTCGAACGCACGTACAGGTCGCCGATGTCGGCGTTGTCGATCTCGCCGGAATCGTCGCACAGGTCCAGCGTTTCCATTTCCGCGAACGACACGACCGCCGTGCTGGCGGAAATCGCGTAGCCGCCGATCGTGTCCACGATCACCGGCGCCACCGTGCCGCTCATGTCCAGGTGCAGCGTATCGCCGGGCATGGCCGGGGCCGAGGGCGAGCCGCCGTCCAGGTTGATCGGCATGGTGGTGGCCGGCGCGACGAAGAATTCATCCTCGCCCGCCAGACCCAGCACGTAAATTGGCTGCGTGTCGCTGCCGCCATAGTTGACGTTGAACAGATCGGTGCCGCTGTCCCCGTTGACTCGCCGCTGTCCGCCGGTGGTGATCAGGTCCAACTCGGCGTCGTCCAGCCCGTAAGCGGCCGAACCCGTGGTGAGGCCGCTGCCCTTGACCGCCGCTCCGCTGCCGATGGCGAACGTGCGGGTGGCGTTGTTGCTGAACAGGTCGATGTTGCCCGCGCCGGTCGAACTGATGGAATCCATGACGACCAGGTCGGACGACGTCAGTTGGATCTGCCCGACGGCCGTGACGGGGTCGTCCACGACGATCGGGCTGAGATTGCTGAGAATCACGTCGCCATCCGCGGCCTGGTTGTTCACGCCGGGAAACAGGTCCACCACCGTGCCGATGGTCAGCGGCGAGGCGTTGGCGCCGATGTCGGCGACTTCGATATTGCCGTCCGTGAAATTGAATGCCGACAGCGTCGTCAGATCCACCTCGATGGCATCGCCGTCGCCGATGCCCTGGTCGGCGTCCAGCGCTAGGGCGCCGGCCGTGACGTTCATCGCGTCTGCGTTGTTGTCGATGATCGCGCCGAACAGCGCCTCGACGAAAACCCGATTCGCACCAGCGGCGATGCCGCCCAGGTAGACGTGATCGCTGCCCGCTACCACTTCCACGTCGCCGGCGGTCGCTACCAGGCCGGTCACAGTGGCGGTGGAGCCGGCCGCGATTTGCAGCGCGGCGGCTCCTGACGCATTTGCCAGGGCAAACGGGGCAAACTGGTTCAGGCCGTCGGAAGACGCGCTGACAATCACTACGCCGCCGACGAAAGTCAGGACGCTGATCCCGCCCGTGTTGGAAATCAGACTCCCGCTGCCCTGGATGACGTCGCGATTCGCGGTAATATCGATGCTCCCTCCACCCGACATGTCGGCGTCCGAGGTGATGATCGCTCCGCTGCCGATCAGCACGTCCGCGCCGGATTCATCGGGAAACATCGCGACATTCCCGTTGGCCGTAATGTTGGCGTCGATGAACACCGAGCCCTGGCCAAGGAAGCCGAGCTGAATCTCGACGTCCTCACCCGCCGTAATGGGCCCGTCGATGTCGACGGTTCCGTCGGCGTCCAGTTCCACGTCGTCCACGGCCATCGCGCTGGCGGTGGCCGCGATCACGACGTCACCCAGCAGCGCCGTGATCAGCACATCATCGGCGGCGACGGCGGCGCCGGTCAGCGTGGCATCGACGTCAGCGACGATCTGGGCGTCGTCGACCTTGCCGGTCATGTTGTCGACGATGCCCACGTCGCCGGCCAGAAAGACGATGGCACCCAGCAAATTCGAACCGACGTTACCCAGCAGCGTGCCGCCGGTGCCGTCGTCGACGTCGTCGTCGAAATCAGCGAGGATAGTCAGCGTCCCGCCCGACATACCGCCCAGGTTGTCCGAGTCGGCTTCGATCGTCACACCCGCCGCGACGGTGACGTCGTTATCGGCCACGATGTCGATATCGCCCGTGGCCGTGATGTCTGCGTTGACGTTCACGTCGACCGGATCGATGTCGATGTTCAGACCGGGCGCCGCGGTGGCGGTCAGCGGGCCGTTGACGGTAACATTTCCGGTATCGGTATCCAGCTTGATGGCGGCCGTGCCGCCGCCGGCCGTGTTGGTTCCGGCCGTGATCGCCAGCGTCGTGATGCTGCCGGTGGCGGAAATCTCGACGCCGCCGCCGGTCGAAATCGCGGACGAACCGACCATCAACATAAATCCACCCTGTGCCTGGACTTCGACGTCGCCGCTGGTGGAGGCCACCGTCCCGTTGCTGTGAAGTTGGACGGAATCGGGCGAGGAGATCGCAATGTCGCCCGCGGCGCTGTTGATCGGCGAACCGATTGTCACGCCGAGCTGTCCCCCGGCGCCGTCGCCGATAATCAAGATCGTGCCGTTGCCCGTCGCCTGGATCGGCAGCGTCAAACCTGCATCGATGACAACGCCGGAACCGTCGGACGTCGCGGTACCGTCCAACTTGATGCTGCCTCCACTGCTGATGAGCGCGGCGGAACCGCCGGGCACTGACAGGACTACCGCCGGACTGTTCATCGTCGTTGTATTGCCCGACACCTCGACGACCCCGGTGGTGGACGTGATCTGTGCACTCTGCTGCACGGACGTGCCAACATTGAACGATCCCATCGGGCCGCCTGTGCCGTCGATCGTGAGACTGCCCGAGATTGACGCGACGGAAGCGGAATTAACCAGGTATACGCCCCAGTTGTTGAATGTCCCGGCGCCACCTGTCCCGTCGATCTGAATCGAGCCCGCGCCCGTCGCCAGCACCTGCGCGGTGTCCGAGACGATGACCCCGAGTTGCGAGTCCGCCGTTCCGCTGCCGCCCTGCCCCATGATTTGGATGGAGCGATCCACGGATTGAATTGTCGAGTTTCCACTAATTACCACGCCATGAAGTCCCGACACGCCGCTGGCGGCTCCCGTCCCGTCGATCACGATTCCCCCGCTACCGCCCGTGCCAGCGGAAGCGACACTGGAATTTCCGTGGATGCGCACTCCAGAAAAATTGGTGCCCGCAGGCGTCCCGGCGCCCGTCCCCCGCAAGGTAATGAGACCGTCGACCGAACTGACCGAACCGTTGTTAACATCAACACCCGGCAGCGGCCCTGTTCCCATCCCGTTGCCGATCAGTTCCAGGTTCCCGTTGACCGTCGAAATCGACGAATTGACGACGATGTTGCGGTTGGCTGTCAGGCTGATGGAGCCCGAACCGCTCGTCATCACGGGCGCCGCGACGTTGATCGTTTGAGCCGCTGCGACCAGCGTGCCGAAGCCGATGTCGGTAGCGGCTGTCTGGAAGTTCACTGCGTCGTCGCCGCCACCGTTGATCGTCAGATCCGCGTCGAAGGCCGCGTCGAGACCTTGCACATTGATCGTATCGGCGCCCCCACCGCCGCCAACACCGACGTTGATCGTCAACGAGTCGGTCGGGTTGGTAAAGTCGACCAGCTCGCCTTGCGAGGAATCGATGCGGTTGTCGAGCGCGCCGCTGGCGTCCAGCGTGATCGTTTCAGCCATTGCCGACGTGAAGTTGAACACGCGATGGTCAGCCGCCATGTTATCGGTGACCGGTTCCAGGCCCGTGTACATGATGGTGCTGCCGTCGATGTTCACCGAGCCGTCGCTGGCATTGACGAACGTATGCGTGATCGTGGTGGCGCCGCCGCCGGTCAACACGACTTCGTCGCCCATCGCGCCTTGTAAGCCGCCGTTGAAATTCAAGCCGCCGACGGGAACTGGGTTGCCGCCCGCGAAATCCACCGTCAGCGTGTCGTCACCTCCCTGGCCATTCAAGGTCAGCGAGTTCAGCACGGCGATCGGCACGGTCATGACGATGACGAAATCCACGATCACTTGCAGGTTCGCGCCGCTGAGCTGCACCAGAATGTCGTTGTCGCCGTTGCCCAGATCCAGGATCGGGTCCGCCGTGAAAGCCAGCACCACGTCGTTGCCGTCGCCACCGGCGTACGAGATCTGCAGCGGCCTGCCGTTGAAGACCACGATCGCGCCTTCGGGCAGGCCGGCAAAGGTACCCGTCACGGGATCCAGCGTGCCGTCATTGTCGATTATCGTCAGCTCGGTCCCGGATGCAGGCACGAACGCCCCGGAAAGGTTCAACGTGGCGGTTCCCAGGTTGACCGTTCCATTGACTTCCAGCTGGTCGTAATCCACACCGGCGGTGCCGTCGCCGTTGACGTTGATGTTCAAGCTGCCCGTGGTGAAACTCACGTTGCCGGTGGTGAGCTGGGCCGCCCCGGCGCCGACTCCCGGCGATACCGTGCCGCTGTTGACACTGACCGCTCCGCTGACCGTCCCGTTGCCTGCCAGCAGATCGCCGGCGCTGAGCGACACGCCGTTGGCGGCAATCAGCGTGCCTCCCGCCAGGCTGGTACTGCTGCCCAGCACGGCCAAGTTCGAGTCGCGCAGGGTGACCGTGTGGCTGCCCACGCTCAGACTGCCAGCAGTGGAGAACCCGGACGTGGTGCCGCTGTCGCCAAGCAGCAGGTTGCCGGTGGCGGTGATGCTGCTTCCCGCGCTGCCCGAGATCGGCGCATTGACGTTGCCGCCCCCGGACAGCGTGGCGCCGCTGCTGATCGAGACCGTGCCGGCGGGTCCCCCCGAACCGATCTGGCCGTTGACCTGCAGCGTGCCGTTCTGAATGCTTGTCGTGCCGCTGTAAGTATTCGTGCCGCCCAGAATCTGCGTGCCGCCGCCCTGCTTCACAACGTTCCCGGTTCCGGAAATCGCTCCCGTGAAGTTCTGCCCGGTCGGGCCGGCAAACGTCAACGTTGCGCCGCCTAACGCCACCTCACCGTTTCCCGCCAGCCCCTCGAGCGACGAACTGTTACCCTGCAAGTCGAGGATCTCGTAGACGGTATAAACGCTGGTCGACGAGATGGCGTTTACCGAGCCGACCCTCACAGTCCGATCCGGATCGGCGGCGGCTCCGATCGTCGTGTCGCCGGTCATGCTGTTCGCGCCGGAAATCAGCAAAGTCGCGCCGCCCACGGGCGAATCGGGATCGATCGTCAGGTTCCCGGCCCCGCTCAACGGGCCGGTCAACTCAAACGCCGACCCCACGGCGTCCTCGCTGACCCGGATCATGCCGGAGGTGGTGACGTCGATCGAGCCGGTCAAGCGGATCAGTGTCTGAAAAGTGCCGCCGTCGATCACACCTCCATTCAATGTCAGAGGTTCCGGGACAATCAGATCCGCGGCGAAATTCCGAAAGAAGGTCAGCGTGCCCCCCGCGTTGATCGTCGTTCCGCTGGAACTGGCGCCCAGCGCCGTCGGACTCTCGACGCTGAACGACCCGGCATCGATAAACGACGCCCCGCTGAAGGTGGAACTGGACGGGATCAGACGCACGCGGCCGCCGTCCACCTTGCGGATTCCGTGGCTGCCTGAAATGTTGGAGCTGACGTTGGCATTGACACCGGTGCCCGAAAACCGCAACGGGTCCTGCAGCATCAAGGGCGCACTCAAGCCGTGCACGTTGTTCGACTGGAAACTGATCTCGGCGTCGCCGGAAGAGGCGTTGAGCGTGATGCTTGATGAACCAAAGATGTTCACATTGTCGGGACTGGTAATCGTGATCTTACCCACGGTCACCGGGCTGTTGACGTTGGCGGAAATGCCTCCGCCCACATCCGGAAAGATGGCCTCGTCGCCGACGGCGTTCGGCACTCCGTTGTCCCAATTGGCCGGGTTGGACCAATC
>JAGFJK010000255.1 GCA_024102795.1 Pirellulaceae bacterium | reverse complement strand
TGACCGGTGTTGGGTGATTCCATCGGGCGCCAGGTGCGTCAAAACAGGGTGCATAAGAGCCCCTCCCCAGCCCTCCCCGGAAGCCGGGGAGGGGGCCAAAGGGATTTCCAGGGGGGAGCGCTCGCCGGAGTCCAGGCTGTCCACGTTTTCCCTCGGTCATAACGCCAAATCCCCTCAGCAAAACAACTTGAAAGCTACACGATCTCCGCTCCGGGGAGGGGCGCTTCGGCGCTTTGTCTCAACTCAACCATCGCAAGCCGGACCTCAAAAGGTGTCCGACACCTTTTTCATTCCGCATCGTCAATTCCGTATGTTTCGCCATGGCAGCTTTTTTTAGTCGCCGGCAGTAAACTCGTACGTGTCTTCCAGCACGGGCAGGAGGTCGGAGAGGTCGATGCCGGCGGCCTGTGCTTGCTGCCACCAGTCGCGGCCCTTGGCCAGGTCGTCCTCCTTGGCATTGCGCATCACGGCGACGTACGCCCCTTTGAAGACCAGGTTCTCCGGCTTGGTCTTGTCGAACCACTGGTCGGCAATCGCCACGGCCAGGCCCGGCGGAAGTTGCCGCACGGGATACTCGCGCCGCACGCCGTTGGCCTTGATCACCAGCTTCTCGGGCGTGGCTTCGACGACCACCACCACTGTGCTGCCCACCGTAAACTCATCCGTCCCCTCCAGTCCGGCCACCGCCTGGCTGACGGCATCCCAGAATCCCTCAACATACTGGGCCAGCAGCTTCAGCCGCTCCAGCTTGGCCACATGGTCTGGCTGCCGAGCGAGTTGTTCGGCCTTGGCCAGTTCCTCTTGTGCCACGTCAAAACTCTGTTCGCCCAGCGCCACCCGCGCCGTGGTGAGTGCCCGGCCCAATTCCACTAGCTGCTCCGCGGTTAACGGCGGCTTCTCGGTTGCCGGCGGGTTCACCGCGGGCTTCGGCATGGCAGGGTCCGGCGAGGTTGCATCGGGCGACGTTCCAATCGCGGGCGGCTGGATCGGCGGCGGCTCCGTGGCGGGCATCAGCGGATCGTTGATTGCCGGCGGCGAGGTGCCGGGGCCATCCGGCGGCAAAGCCGGCGAAACCTCCGGCCGAGTTGGATCAGCATCCGATGGCATCCGCTCCGGCCGCTCGCCGGCCGGCGGATTGTCCGGGCTCGGCTGCGTCGCCGGCGGCCGGCCGGCACCCGATGATGCCCCGGAACCGGCTCCCATGCCATTCGGCCAGTTGCCGGCGGCCGACTGCGACGTGCCAACACCCGCGGCAGGCCCTGGCCCGGCGGCAACTGGCACCGCCGACCAGCGGTTTCGAGCCGCCAGATACAGCACGCCCAGCAGCACAGCCAACGAGATTGCGCCCAAGGCCATGAACCCCAGCGAACTGCTCTGCGACCGCCGCGCACGCACGGACTTCTTCGCCGCGGACGGCGCCACCGAGTCCGACAACATCGGGTCCGGCGGCGATTGATCGGTCCAGGTCGATCCTACGGGCGAGCCCATTGGCACGCTGCCCATTGGCACGCTGCCCATTGGCACAGTGCCCATTGGCACAGTGCCCATTGGCACGCTGCCCATTGGTAACGTCCCCACGGGAACAGGTACCTGAGGCGACGCGCCGACCGGCTCCGCACCCGGCGCATAAGCCGACTCGTACGGCGTCGCGGCGGGCCAAGCCGCAGGTGCTGCACTGGCGGGATGCGCCGCGTCGAACGTCGGCTCGAAATCCGCTCTCGCTTCGGACGGCACGTTCCACGCTGTCCCGGCGGGCACTTGAGGCTCGCTCCAGATGCTTGGGCCAGAAACCGCGGGGGCGTCGGGGTCGTACGGCGCCATCGGATCGTGCGCGGGCAGCGGCGCGGCGGCCGTTGGCGGATTGACGAGTGCCGGACCGCTCGCCACCACCGCGCTTGACGGTGGACTCGCCCAGCGGTCGTTTCGGTCGCTGCCGTCACTGCGTTCGCTGCGTTCGCTGCGTTCGTTGCGGGGCACGGGCGGATATAGGCCCGTCGGAGCCTGCGACACGGGCGGGATGTAGTCCAATGTTTCCTGGGCGGCGCGGGGCACGGCGACCGGTGGGGGTGGCGACGTGCCGCGCCCCAGATGCGCGTCGTATTGAGCGCGCAAGTCCGGATCGGACAGACGGCGCTTGGCTTCGGCGAGCTGGTCCAGCAACTGGGCCCAGGCCGCCGCTCGCGGTCCGGGCCGGTGACTGCGGACTCGCGTGATTGCCCGATTCGCCGCCGCCGCAATCTCAGCCGTGTCGCGAGTCTCGCTGCCGATCCCCAGCAACTGATAAAAATCCGGCTCCCGCTGATCCAGTTCCAAACCGAGCCATTCGTGATACGGATTGAATGAATCTTGCACTGGACTGTTCCATGGGCCCTGGAAAACTGCTTGCAAACAGTTCTTAAACTACTTATACCATAATAGCTTACGCCAATCGAGCCAGCTCGCAACCCCGACCCGCGCCGCTGGTCCGCCGAGCGCGCCTGCCACACGTTAGCGCTTGGCCGCCCCAATCGTACTCGCCAGGCGGCCGAATCGAAGCGTGGCGCCCTCGGGACAAGCATAACGACAAGTCCAGTATCCCTTCCCGCGCAGGATTGCACTCGTGTTTGACTCCACTCGTTCGCTCGCCATCTGCCTGCTCGCACTGGCCGTGCTGGCCACCGACCTGGCTGCGGATCCGGTCCCCGATCCGGCCGCCGCCCCAGCGGAAAACCCGCCCGCCAAACGCAGCGTGTTTGACTTGCCCCAGCTTCAGCTCGGCTTCCAGCAGTTTCAGCGCCAGTTGCAGGCCCATTTCGCCGCGCAGGATTACGCGGCGGCCGAAACCCTTTGCCGGCGGCTGATCGAGCTGGTGCCCGAGGAGTCTTCCACCTGGTACAACCTGGCGTGCGCTCAGGCGCGACAGGACAAACTGGACGACGCGGTGAAGAGCCTGGAAAGTGCGGTGGAAAGGGGCTTCCGCGATCTGGCCCTGCTCAAGACCGACGCCGACCTGGAGCCGCTCCGCAAGGCCGGGCGGCTGGACGAACTGGTCAAGCGGGCCGAGGCGCCGCCCGCGCCGGCGGCCGAGCCAGCTCAACTGCAACCGGCCGAACCGCGGGACGGAGTCGTGATGGTCGGCGAAACCAACACGGCCTGGGATCCGCGGCAAGGCATGTTCGTCGGTTTCTTCCGCTTTGACATGCCACCCGCCGCCGACGCCCCCATCGTCAAGGGTCTGGGTGAGGCCGGCGACCTGCTGCGGAAGTGGTGGAACGAAGGGACCGCGGCGGGCAATTATGGCGACGTCTACGACAACCACGACAGTGACCACTCGAACATGAACTACGCCGCCTTCCCCCAGCTCGCGCGGATCGAATTCAGCGACGAAGTGAAGCGGCGGAACCTGCACCACGGGCTGCAGACCCGCTTTCTGTTCAACGCGGTCACCATCGGCAATTCATCCACCGCCATCACGGGCGGCACGTTCTGGCGCAGCCAGCCGCGGCTGGCGCTGACCAATCCCCAGGCCACCGCCGCACTGGTCGTTCAGTACCACGCGAACCACGTCTACGTTTACCCGGAGCATCGAGATCACGATCCAGGGCACAATGGAAAGGCAGGACAGGGCGAAGCGGCGGCCGGCAGCGGTCACGGTGACGTGTACGCCGTCAATACGCCGTATCTGATCATCTCGCAGGGCTCGTCCGGTTCCGATCGCGACTTCCTGAACGCCCTGGCCGCGGCGCTGGCCGCGCTGCGGCCGGAGGTAAAGCGGAAGCTGACCGAGCAGCGAGCCATCGCTCCCACGTTGCAGATGCTGCTCCGCCGCTCATACAAGCCGGTGGTCGAGGAGGCGGACTACCTGACGGGCAAGGCACATCCCACGGTCTTTGAAGGCAGTCTGCTGGACCTGCCTCGAATGGTCACGCTGGCCCAGGCGTTAACGCCCGACACACTGCCACCACGAGTGAATTTGCAAGTGGTTGAGGAGGCCGAACGAACGCTGGGAGTGGACTACTTTCACGAACGGCCGGTGGGCGAGCGGCTGTTCGATTCGCCGGCGGCCATCGCCCGCGTCGGCCGATCGCTGCCCTACTGGCGGCAGCTCCGGGTCAGCGCCCAGCAAAGCATCGATCCGCAAGGCGCGGCGCTGACCTGGCACTGGGTCCTGCTGCGAGGCGACCCGGAGCGCGTGCGAATCGAACCTCGGAACGCCGAACGCTCGGTCGCCGACCTGAAAATCGCCTGGCACCCGCGGCGCCCCGTCGCGCCGGATTCCAATTTGGAGTCGAATCGCGTGGACATTGGCGTCTTCGCGCACAACGGCCACGCCTACTCGGCGCCGGCATTCGTGACGTATTACTTTCCCGACAACGAACAACGCAGCTACTCGGCCGACGGGAGGCTGGAGCAGGTGGATTACGCGGCCGAGGGCAGCCGAAACAACTATGTCGATCCGCTGCTGGACGTGCGCAAGGACTGGCGCGACGAGTATCACTACGACACCGGCGGCAAACTGACCGGCTGGACGCGGCTCCGCGGCGAGCGGCGCGACCAGTTCACGGCCGACGGAAAACTGATCACGAAAGCGGACGAGCAAGGCAGTCCGCTGGAAACTCGGCCGGTCGCGTACCGCCTGGTCGCTCGGCCCAACGCGGCACCGTTGCTGGAGTATGCGGCGGAAGAGTAGCCGGCGCGGTGAGCAGTTGCGGCGTCAGCAGAGTATTCCGCCGCCAGGCGAAGCGGGCCGGGTTGTGGTACACTCCTCCGTTGTTCTTACCGACCGAATCGTGGCCAGCGAATAAGAATCCCCGCCTGGACAATCGACTCATGTCGCACACGTCAGCGCAGTGGACCACGGCCGAGCAACTGGCCGCAATGCACTCGGACGAACAGCGCTACGAACTGGTGGCAGGAGCCGTTCGCATGATGTCGCCCGCCGGATTCCGCCATGGACGAATTGCGGGGAAGTTGCTCAGGCGAATCGGGGACCACGTCGAGCGACATGAGCTGGGAGAAACCTGCGCCGCTGAAACCGGCTTCCTGCTGACACGAGATCCGGACACCGTGCGGGCGGCCGACGTGGCCTTTGTCTCGCGGCAGCGGCTCGGCAAGCTGATCCACCACGCCGGATACCTGCCCTTGGCACCGGACCTGGTCGCCGAGGTGCTCTCGCCCAACGACCGGCAGTCGGACGTCGACAGCCGGATTGACCAGTGGCTGGCCGCTGGAGTGCGGATCGTGCTGGTCGTCGCCCCGTCTTCCGCCACGATTCTTGTTCGCCGTCCGTCCGGTGATTCCGAGGCGTACACCAGTGGCCAAGTCGACTTGGGCGACGCGCTACCGGGATTCCAACTGGACGTGGACGACCTGTTCGCGTGACGGCGGTCGGTTCGCCGGCCCGCGGCAACGCTACGCCAGGACTTCGCGAATCACGTTGCCGGCGACGTCGGTCAAGCGGAAATCACGGCCGGCGTAGCGATATGTCAGCCGCTCGTGGTCCAGGCCCAGCAGGTGCAAGAGCGTGGCGTGCAAGTCGTGGACCGGCGTGGGTTGCTCGACGGCCCGGAAGCCAAACTCGTCGGTGGCTCCGTGAGCGTACCCGCCCCGGACACCGCCGCCGGCCAGCCAGCAGGTGAAGCCGTAATGATTGTGGTCGCGGCCATTCAGCGCCGGCCGTTCCGCCACGGGCGTCCGACCGAACTCGCCGCCCCACAGGACCAGGGTGGATTCCAGCATGCCGCGTTGCTTCAGGTCGGTCAGCAGAGCGGCGATCGGCTGGTCCCATTCCTGAGCCAACTGGCGGTGATTCTTCTCGAGGTTGTCGTGATTATCCCACGGCTGCCCCGCTCCGCTCCAGACCTGCACGAACCGCACTCCGCGTTCGAGCAGCCGGCGAGTGATCAGCAGTTGCCGCCCGTGCGTTCCCGAACCGTACAACTGCTGGATCGCCGCCGGCTCGTGTTGAATCTCGAACGCCTCGGCCGCTTCCCCCTGCATGCGATACGCCAGCTCGAACGATTCAATCCGCGATTCCAGGGCCGCGTCCAGGCCGCGCTGCTGCAGATGCCGCTCGTTCAACGCCCGCACCAGGTCCAGTTGCCGCCGCTGCTCGGCAGCCGACAGCCGTTGGTTGCGGATGTTGGCGATCAGTTGGTCGATTTGCGTGTGTTTCGTGTCGACATAGGTGCCCTGGTATGCTCCGGGCAGGAAGGCCGAGCGCCAGTTCCGCGTGGCCACGATCGGATAGCCTCCGGGGCACATGACCACGAAGCCGGGCAGGTTCTGGTTTTCCGACCCCAGGCCGTAAGTAATCCACGCCCCGCAGCTTGGCCGGGGCAGGCGGCCGTGACCGCAGTTCATCAGCATCAGCGACGGTTCGTGATTGGGCACTTCGGCCTGCATCGAGCGGATCACGGCCAGGTGGTCGATATGAGCGGCCGTTTTCTCGAACAGCTCGCTCGCCCACAGTCCCGACTCGCCGTATTGCCGGAACTTGAACGGCGACTGCATCAGACCGCCCGTCAGCCGTTCGGTCCGCAGGTTGCCCGCCGGCATCGGCTGACCGTGGTACTTTTCCAGCAGCGGTTTGTAGTCGAACGTATCGACCTGCGACGGGCCACCGTTCATGAACAGGTGCACGACGCGCTGGGCGCGCGGAGCGAAGTGCGGGGCCTTGGGCGCCAGTGCGCCGCGAGCAGCCGAAACCGTTTCGCCGCGAGCGGCCGGCAATTCGTCGCGCCCCAGGATTCCGGCCAGCCCGACCATGCCGAGTCCCATCCCGCAGCGCCGCAGCAGCGCGCGCCGGCTGAGCGGCTGGTGGCTACCGTCGTTCGCGGATTCTCCCTCGCTAACGCTTCGGGCTACATGAAATGTCATCGGTTCGCGGATTCTCCCTCGCTAACGCTTCGGGCTACATGGAAAACGGAAGCGGCGCCGTCGATTCAGTCCACAAACAAGAACTCGTTCGTCATCAGTAGCCCCTGCACGTAGTCCAACCAGCGGTCAGGCGTCGTGGCGGCCGGGTCACTCGTGGCGGCCGCGGCGGACGCACCGTCGGCGCCCGGCGTTCCCGAACCGCTCAGATACTGGCGGGCCAGCGCGAGCTCGTGATCGTCGGGCGGCCGGGCATACAGGATCTGGTAGATCCGTTGCAAACGTTGTTCGTCCGTCGTTAGCCCGGCGACGTCCGAGCGGCTCAGCAGGTGCTGAGCGCATTGGCTGACGAACGGATGATTCAGGAAGAACAGGGCCTGAGCGGGCACGGTGGTCCGTTCGCGCTGCGGGCTGCTGGCGGCCGGATCCGGGAAATCGAACGCTCGCGCCAGGCCGGGCGGGTCCATGCGGTCCACGAAGCCATAGACGGTCCGGCGAGGGACGAAGCCGTCGAGCAGCGATTCGGGCGGACCACCTTGCATGGATTGCAACTGGCCGGCCACTGCCAGCAGCGAATCCCGCATCGCTTCGAAGTCCAGCCGCCGCCGGGGAAAGGCCCACAACAAGCGGTTTTCAGGATCCACGCCGCGGGCTCGTTCCCAGGCGGCTCCCTCTTCCGCCGCCGACTGCCGGTAGGCGGCCGACGTCATGATGACGCGGTGCAACTGCTTGATCGACCAGCCGCTGCGGCGGAAGTACGATGCCAGCCAGTCGAGCAGTTCGGGGTGCGAGGGCGGTTCGCTGCGCAGCCCGAAGTCGCTGGTTGTCTCGACCAGCCCGCGCCCGAAATGATGCATCCAGACGCGATTCACCAAGACGCGGGCGGTGAGCGGGTTGTCGGGAGCGATGATCCGCTGGGCCAGTTCCAGCCGGCCGCTGCCGTGCTGGAATCTTGCCGGGCCGCTGGCGGCGAAGAAGGCGGGGTACCCGCGAGCCACGGGTGGCCCTTCCCGGTTGGGGTTGCCGCGCAGGAAGATCACCGGTTCGTACGGCGTCTCGGCATCGGCCAGCACCATCGCTCGCGGCGGCGCGCCCGGCTGCTGGCTACTCCACTTCTCGACTTCCTGCAGCAGTTGCTTGAACTCGCCCTGGCTTGGCCGGTCGGGCAGCAGGTCGAGGAATCCCCAGGAGAGTTCGCGGGGCAGCGAGGCCGGCGAGTGGGGTCCGTACAGCACCTGCCGCAGCGACTCGCGGTCGTCGTCTTCCAGGCGAGTGGCCGCGGTCCCGCTGGCCGCCGCCCGCTCGACGGCTTGTTCCCATTCCCGCTGCACGCCGGCCAGCAGTTGGGCGTAAATCCGCGTCACGTCGTTCATGCTGGCTGGAGGCGAATCGCGGAAGGCCTGCCGCACCAGCGGATGGATGGGCTGAACGTCGGCGTCGGCGTTGGCCAGCAGCCGCGCGGCGACTTGCCCCGCCTGTTCCGACCACTTGCCATCGTCGATCTCGGCAAAGGCGTGCCATGCGGTCCAGATCGGGTCGCCGTCGCGGCGGGCGCGGTTCAGGTAGACCTCCCAGCGGTGGATCATCGCCGGGTTCAAGGCGCCCTTGTCCGTGATCAGCATGAACTCTTCCGTCTCCGGATGCAGGCGTTTTTCATGCACGGCCAGCAGGTATTCGGCTACCCGGCCACGGACGCCGGCAACGAGCTGTTCGCGCTGCGAGCTGATGAACTGCCGCAGTTTCTCCACGCGTTCCCGCATCCCCGCCTGGAACTCGCGATAGGCGTCCGTGTCCGGCGCCGGCAGAAACTCCGGCGGCGGCAAGGGTTCGACCGAGCTGCGCATCACGCCGTACAGCGCGTAGTAATCGGCCTGCGAAACCGGATCGTACTTGTGGTCGTGACACCGGGCACAGGTGACGGTCAAGCCGAGCAGGCCGCGAGTGACCACATCGATCCGATCGTCCAGAATGTCGTGGGCGTTGTTCATGAACCGCGGGCCGAGCGTCAGGAAACCCAGCGCCGCCAGCGGGCGCTGATCGTCGCCAAGACGCAACTGGTCCGCGGCCAGTTGTTCCAGCACGAAGCGGTCCAGCGGCAGGTCGTCGTTGAACGCCCGGATCACATAATCGCGATAGGTCCAGGCCCAGGGAAAACGCTGTTCCTCGAAGAACACGTATCCCTTGTTGTCGGCGTAGCGGGCCACGTCCAGCCAGTGCCGGCCCCAGCGCTCGCCATAGACGGGCGAGGCGAGCAGACGGTCCAGACAGCGTTCCAGGGCGTCCGGGCGCTGGTCCGCCAGAAACTCGGCCACCGCTTCCGGCGAAGGCGGCAGCCCCAGCAGATCCAGGTGGGCCCGCCGCAACCAGCGAGCCCGGTCCGCAGGCGGCGACAGGCTCAAACCGGCCGCTTCGAGCCTTTCCAGCAGGAACCGGTCGATGGGCGAAAGTGCAGTTTCTCCGGCGCCGGTGGCGTTCGGAGGAGCCGGGTCGGCGATCGGTTGAAATGCCCAGTGATGGCTGGCGGCCAGGCGGATCTCGTCCGCGGCCGAGTGCTGGCCAGGCTGGTCTCGCGGGTCGACCGCGCCGCGCTGGATCCAGCGTTCGAAATCGGCCACAACGGACGGCGACAGTTTCTTGCCCGGCGGCATCTCGAACGCTTCGTGCCGCAGGGCCGACAGCAGCAGGCTATCGCCGGTCTTGCCGGGCACGACGGCCGGGCCCGAGTGGCCGCCCGCGCGGATGGCGTCGCGCGAGTCGAGTCGCAGGCCGCCTTGCAACTTGGGCGCCGTGCCCGAATGACACTCGTAGCACTGAGCCACCAGCACCGGCCGGATCCGGGTCTCGAAGAAATCCCGTTCCGACCGTTCGTCCGCCGCGGCATTGGCGGCGAACCCCAGGCCCAGCAGCATCATGTACCAAAGAGTGCTCTGCATCGTGTGACCGGTGGAATCGCGGGTGTATCGGCGGGCCGAGTTCGGCTACAATCAGGGGCGGCGAGCCCGCCTGCGTGCAGCATACCAGCCTTCAACTCACTCAGTCGATTATCCAAGCCACCATGTTCCGGATCAACGCCAGCGGTACGAGTCCAGGCGGGGCGATCAATCGCCGCGGTTTTCTGCAGGCAGGTGCCTTGGGAATTGGCGGGCTGACGCTGGCGGACGTGGCTCGCCTGCGAGCGGACGGTACGCTGCGGTCGTCGCAGCGCGACACCGCCGTGATCCTGTTCTGGCTCAGCGGCGGCCCCGGCCACATGGAGACCTGGGACCCCAAGCCGGACGCTCCGGCCGAATTCCGCGGCCCCTTGGGATCGATCGGCACCTCGGTTCCTGGCGTGCAGTTCGGTGAACTGATGCCGCGGCAGGCCCGGCTGATGCAGCATCTGGCCGTGTTGCGGACGGTCAACCATGGGACGGGCGACCACACCAAGGGCAACCACTGGATGCTGACCGGCTTCGAGGGCCCGGCGTTCAACGCGCCGGACAACCGCCAACAGCGCCGCCCGTCGCTTGGCTCGGCCACCGCGCGCGTACGCGGCGCCAACCAGCCCGGCATGCCCCCGTATGCCGCGGTGCCTCATCTGCGCGGCGGCACCGACAACCTGTTCCACTACGCGACGTACCTGGGCGGCGGCTGCAATCCGTTCGTCGTGAATTCCGATCCCAACCGCGACGACTTCGCGGTCCGCAATCTCACTCTGCCGACCGACCTGTCGCTGGACCGGCTGGAGAACCGGCGGAGCCTGCTCGAGTCGCTGGACCAGGTGCGGTGGCGGCATGAACGCCAGATGCAGGACCTGGACGAGCATCTGCAAAGCGCCTTGGACCTGCTGTGCAGTCGCGAGGTGGCAAGAGCGTTTGACATTGGGGCCGAACCGGCGGCTTTGCGCGACGCCTACGGCCGGCACACGTTCGGGCAGAGTGCCCTGCTGGCTCGCCGGCTGGTGGAACACGGCGTGACGTTCGTGACGGTCAACTGCGAGCCCTGGGACCACCATGGCTCGGCCAACCGGCTGCGGACCGAGGAGGGAGCCAGGTTGCTGATTCCGCCGCTGGACCAGGCGATCGCCGCGCTGGTCGAGGACCTGATCGATCGCGGGCTGTACGACAAGACGCTGCTGGTGGCGATGGGCGAATTTGGCCGCACGCCGCGCATCAACCAGTACGCTGGCCGCGATCACTGGGGACGCACGTTCAGCGTGCTGATGGGCTGTGGTTCGCTGCGGATGGGGCAGGTCATCGGCCGCTCCGGCCCGCGCGGGGAAGACGTCGTGCAGCGCCCCATCACGCCTCAGGATGTGGCCGCCACCGTCTACCATCACCTGGGTATCGATCCGCAGGCCAGCGTGTTTCACGACCAACTTAACCGCCCCTTGCCGCTGCTCGACCACGGCATCCCCTTGCGGGAACTGGTGAGTTGAGCCTTGTCGGCAAACGCGCCGCGAAAACTCACCACTTGCACTGAACATAATTCAAGCCTCACTCACTCCCCAGCCAAGCCTCCAGCCCCTATTCCCACACAACTAAGTTCCTCGCTATCTGCCACTCCACCCACTGACGGATCAACCGGTATGTCCACCAGGCATGTTCCCGCGCACCAATACCGTTCGCGGCGAGAGTTTCTGCGAGCCGGCCTGACCGGGTTCACAGGTCTGAGCCTGGCGGGTCTGTTGAACTGGCGAGCTCAGGCCGCGCCGTCGGCCAGTGTCGAACAGACGGCGGTGATCCTGGTCTGGCTGCGGGGCGGGGCCAGCCACCTGGACACGTTCGATCCGAAGCCGGATGCGCCGAGTGAGTATCGGGGGCCGTTTGCGCCGCAGGCGACGCGCGTGCCGGGAATCCAGATCAGCGAATTGCTGCCGCGACTGGCCGCCCTCTCGGACCGCTATGCCTTGTTACGCTCGGTCGCTCACACGGGCGGCGGCCATCCGGCCGGATCCCTGCAGGTGCTCGGCGGGGACCCGGACCCGCAGGACAAGGTCAAGCCGGTGTATCCCGACTGGATGTCAGTGGCCAGTTATCTGCGGCGCGATCCACGGCGCGGGATCCCCAGCTACGTGGCGGTCAACCCGGTCGATCGCTATGACAGTTTCACGATTGCGGGACCGACGTATCTGGGACCGGCGTACGAACCGTTCAGCGTGCTGGGCGACCCGAGCCAGCCGTCGTTCGAGGTGCCGAACATCGGGCTGGCGGATTCCCAGCGCGAACGGCTGCGGCAGAAGCTCTCGCTCAAGGGCGAGCTGGACCGGCTGCAGCGTCACCTCGATCAGTCGGGCGCGATGGACGCGCTGGATCAGTTCGAATCGCAGGCGCTGAACCTGCTGACCAGCCCGCGGGCGCGGGAGGCGTTCGACCTGGCCCGCGAACCCGAAGCGGTGCGCCAGCGGTATGGCATGCACCAGTGGGGGCAGCAGTGCCTGATGGCTCGCCGCCTGGTCGAAGCGGGAGTGGACATCGTGGCCACCGAGTTTGACGGGCCGCTGTGCGGGCGCGTGGCCAACTGGGACGACCACGCGGTGAATCATCACGTGTTTGACGCGCTCAAGTTCCGTGCGCCGTACCTGGACCAGGCCGTGTCGGCGCTGATCGAGGACGTGTACCAGCGGGGGCTGGATCGCCGAGTGCTGGTGGTGGTGACGGGCGAGTTTGGCCGCACGCCGCGGATTTCGTATGTGGCCAGCAGCGGCGGCGGCGTGGCCAGCGGACCGGAAGGAACCGTGCAGCCTGGTCGGGATCATTGGCCGCGTGCCAATTCGATGTTGTTCGCCGGCGGCGGCATCCGCACGGGCCAGGTGATCGGAGCGACCGACGCGCGGGGCGAGGATCCGGTGCAGCGGCGCGTCGGCCCGGGCGACTTCCTGGCCACGCTCTACCGGCACCTGGGGATCGATTACGAGCGGGTCGCCATCCCCAACTTCGCCGGCCGGCCCACTCCGATCGTCGCACACGGCCAGGCGATCTCCGAGTTGTCCGCCTAGCCAGCGGGACGGGGCCAATTCGTGGAAATTGCCCCTGCCCTGTTTGATTTCAGGTGCCGCATCGGCCGCCGCGCACAGTTTACAATGCGTGGGAGTCGCGTGGATCGCACATCCGCGCCCACCCTGGGCACTGGGCAACGCACAAGGAGCTTGAATCCGATGAAGCGACGCGATTTTGTCCGCGCACTGGCCGCTGCCGCTGTCATTCCGGCTGGATTGCATGCTCGTGGGCAGGCGGCTCCCCACGGCCACCATGGCCATCAGCACGGGGCCCATCAGCAAGGGGCCCTGTGTGAAACCCTGTATGCTTCGCCCCGCGACGCGATGCAGTCTCCCCGCGAAACGCTGGCCTTCCTGCCGGCCATGTACACCGGCACGGGGATCGACAAGCCAGACTATCTGGCCGTGGTGGACGTCGATCCCCAGTCGGCCACGTACAGTCGAGTGGTTGCCCGGTTGGAGATGCCCCACACGGGCGACGAACTGCATCATTTCGGCTGGAACGCCTGCAGCAGTTGCCACGGCGAAGCGGGCAAAAGCCGCCGTTACCTGGTCCTGCCCGGTTTGACATCCGGACGGATCCATATCGTGGATGTGCAGGATCCCCGCCAACCCCGACTGCACAAGGTGATCGAGGGCGACGAGATCGCTCGCCGAGTGAACCTTTCCACGCCGCACACGGTGCACTGCCTGGCCGACGGCAAGATCATGATCTCGATGCTGGGCGACGCGCAAGGCAACGCGCCGGGCGGCTTCCTGCTGCTGAATGAACAGTTCGACATCCTGGGCCGCTGGGAGAAATCCAACGCCGGGATGCAGTTCAACTACGATTTCTGGTACCAGCCTCGGCACAATATGATGGTCAGCAGCCAGTGGGCCGCGCCGCGCACGGTCCGGCCGGGTTTCAAACTGGATGACGTGCAAGCCGGCAAGTACGGCCAGGCGCTGCACTTCTGGGACTGGCAGAAACGCGAACTGCTGCAGACCGTCGACCTGGGGCCCGAGGGCCTGATCCCGCTGGAGGTGCGCTGGCACCACAACCCCGACAGCACGCACGGCTTCGTCGGAGCGGCGTTGTCCAGCAGCATCTGGCATTGCTATCGGGCCGACGGGCGCTGGCAGGCCGAGAAGGTCGTGCAGGCCGACCCGGTCGAAATCGAAGGCTGGCCATTCCCCGTGCCCGGCCTGACCACGGACCTGGTCCTTTCGCTGGACGATCGCTGGTTGTACCTTTCCAACTGGCTGCACGGCGACTTGCGACAATATGACGTGAGCGATCCCAGCCGCCCGAAACTGACTGGGCAGGTCTGGCTGGGCGGCCTGCAGGACAAGGGCCCTCAGGTCCGCGGCAAGCCGCTCACGGGCGGCCCGCAGATGCTGCAACTCAGTCTGGACGGCCGGCGGCTGTACGTCACGAACTCGCTGTTCAGCAGTTGGGACAATCAGTTCTATCCGGAAATCGCCCGCCAGGGTTCGCACATGCTGCAACTGGACTGCGACACCGAGCAGGGTGGTCTGACGCTGAACGACAAGTTCTTCGTCGACTTTGGCCGCGAACCGAATGGCCCGTCACGCGCCCACGAGATCCGTTTTCCCGGCGGCGATTGCACGTCGGACATCTGGATCTAAGCTGGCCGGTGACGGGCCGCCGGCCTGTCAGGCGGATCGTTAGGTTTTTCGCTACGCGCGTCCGGACAAGCCGGCGGGATTCGAGGGTTCGGCAACTTATTCTCCTACAAGCCCGAATCACCGCCGGTGACGGGCCGCCAGTCTGTCAGGAAATTGACTTAAACTGACGACTGACAACTGACGACTGACAACTTCAAAACTCGCCGGGCCTGCCCTGGGCCTCCGCCGCCGGCTGGTCCTTCGGCTGGTCCAACCGCACCAGGACAATCTCCTGTGTCCGGTCGGCGCCAAAGTGCACCAGCGCGGTCGTCGAGTCCTCGGTCAGGTTGAACAGGCCTGTTTCAAACACGATATGGTCGTTCTTGCCATCGACCGGGTGCCAGGCCACTCGTTGAGTTTCCTTGTCCACTGAGCCTTCCAGGTCGATGGTCGTCTTGGTCGTCTCGTTGTAGTACGTGCCGGCGACGATGCCGTCCTTGTTCACCGCCAGTTGCAGCACCATGTTGCTGTCCGTGCCGTCTTTCCTGGTTACGGCCCACACGCCCAGCGGCAACCATTCCATGTCAGCCGCCTGCTGCTCGGTGTATTGAGGCACTGCCGCGGCGATTGACTGAGCCTGATGGTAGTAGTCGACCGACGTCGCGTATTGTTGACCATCCACATACACGACGTTGTTCTGATAGTAAATGTTTCCACCGGTTCCGTACGAGAAGTAGTACGGCTGAGTCCACGAGGTACCGATAAACCAGCCGGTCAGCGATGCGACGGAGCAACCGTTCCACCAGAACCAACTGCTGTACGGTCGATAGCCGCCATACCAGGGATGCCAGTGGTGGTGCTGATGATGGTGATGGTGGCTGCTTGCCCACCAACCTCCATAGAACGGTCGATTGGGCCGATTGTGCCAATGGTTGTGGATGTTCTTGACGTGGCCAACGTCAATCGGACGATGCGGACGCTCAGGCCGTCCAGGTCGAATCGGCCGACCACCGATGCCGGGTCGATCGCCGATGCCGGGCCGATCGCCGATGCCGGGCCGATCGCCGATACCGGGTCGAACGCCGATGCCGGGTCGATCGCCGATGCCGGGTCGATCGCCGATGCCGGGCCGATCGCCGATGCCGGGTCGATCACCGATGCCGGGTCGATCACCGATGCCGGGTCGGTCGCCGATGCCGGGTCGATCACCGATGCCGGGCCGATCACCGATGCCGGGTCGATCGCCGATGCCGGGCCGATTGCCGATGCCGGGTCGATCGCCGATTCCCGGTCGATGCCCCATTCCGGGGCGATCACCAACGCCGGGGGCCTCCCACAGTCCGG
>JAGFJK010000237.1 GCA_024102795.1 Pirellulaceae bacterium | reverse complement strand
CATACATCCGGTCCCGGGTTCCAAACCCGAATTACAAAGAATCCGCGTGCCTTCCAGTCCATTCTGCGCGTTGAACAACTGGTTGACCGCTCTAACCCCGCAGGCCCCTCCCCAGCCCTCCCCGAAGTGGGGAGGGGGCCAGAGGGATCTCAAGGGGGAGAGCTCGCGGAAGCTGAGGCCGTCCCAAGTTTCCGGTAGCCACACCCCCTAAATCCCGATTTACCAACAACTTAAAAGCTGCACGATCTCGAAGCCGGGAGGGAGCCAGACGTAATTCATGGGGTTTCCCCAGCCGGTTGGGATACCGGAACGAATAACTGACCTAAATGCCCTGAATCTTGATGGCAATTCAACTTCCAAGCAGCAACACCCCGAGGCGGCGAGGGAGCCAAAAGCGTTACACTGGTTTCTCGTTGTTCGTCAGAATTGTCTGGCTGGAGCGTCAGTGAACACACGTGGAGTAACCTCTTATGTTGCCGGGAATCAAGCAGTTCGACCTGAGCGGAAAGGTGGCCCTGGTCACGGGCGGGTCCAAGGGCCTGGGGCAGGCGATGGCCGCGGGCCTGGCTTCGGCCGGCGCCGACCTGGTGCTGAGCAGCCGGCACGGCGACGAGGCTCAGGCGGCCGCGGCGGAAATCGCCGCCGATTTCGGCCGCCGAGTGGTCGCCGTGGAGTCGGACGTGACGAGTGCCGAAGCCGTCGAGGGGCTCGCCCGCCTGACGCTCGACCAGTTCGGCCGGATCGACATCCTGATCAACAACGCGGGAGTAAACGTCCGCGGTCCGATCGACGAGTTGTCGTACGAGGACTTCCGCCACGTGCAGCAGGTGAATGTCGACGGTCTGTGGCTGACCAGCCGCGCGGTGGTGCCGCACATGAAGCGGGCCGGCGGCGGGCGGATCATCAATATGGCCAGCACGCTGGGCGTGGTCGGGCTGGAGAACCGCACGCCGTACGCCACCAGCAAAGGGGCCGTGGTGCAGATGACGCGAGCGCTCGCGCTGGAGCTGGCACCGTTCCAGATCTGCGTCAACGCCATCTGTCCGGGCCCCTTCCTGACGCCGATGAACATCCCGATTGCCGATCAGGAGCAGACCCGGAAATTCATCGTGGGGGCGGTGGCCCTGGGACGTTGGGGCCGGCTGGAGGAGATCCAGGGAGCGGCCATCTTCCTGGCCAGCGACGCTTCGAGCTACGTGACCGGCAGCCTGCTGACCGTCGACGGCGGCTGGACCGCCCGCTGAATTCCCGCCGTTGCCAGCCATCCGCTTGGCGAAATTCCTTGCGGTTCGACCGGGCTTCGAGTCCAATTAAGGGTTGCCGCATCGGCCGGCGAGTGCATCGCGCGCCTGGGCCGGTGCGGCGGCAGTTTGAGTCAGGCGTGAAACCCACGCCATTGGCGGTCTTTCCTGCGAGGAGCTTCTCATGCGTTGGCTCATCGTGTGCTGCGTTTTCGTGTGTGCCGCGTTACCAACTCAAGTCTGGGGACAGCCGGATGCCGACGCAGTGCCGGCGGACAGGCCGCCGACCGCGGCCACGCTGCAGCTTTGGCTGGTGAAGGCCTACCAGCCGCTGTCCGAACCGGCCAGCTTGACGGGGCAGCTGGCCGAGGTGGCCAGGACGATTGCCCGCCTGGACTCGGACGACGTGCTGTTCGTGCCCCGGCAATTGCAACTGACGGCGCTGGAGAACCAGCCAGCCAGCCTGCACATCGGAGTCCGCACGCCGGTCCGCGTGGGAACGATTCAGGGTGGGTTCGGGCGGGCGAGCAACTATCGCGACGAAGCGCTGGGGCTGATCCTGTCCGCGACCTATCGCCAGGCCGAGAGTGGCGAACTGCTGTGGGAAGTGCAGTTCGAACTGTCCGAGCTTACGGAGCAGGATGCCGCGGAGCCCGGCGAAATCGCGCCGCCCGCCGTCACGACGTTCCAGTTCCGCTCAACCGTTCGCCTTGCCGACGGCCACGCCGTGCTCGCTCAGCAGGCCGCCGAACAAGGTAACGGACAGACCCATTTTCAGTATCTGGTGATCGGCGCCAATTTGCAGCCGGCGGGCCAGGCCCAGATGAATGTGCGGGCGCTGGAGCGTCAACCGCCGCCGCCGGACGCGGCAAGTGCCTCTCCTCCGCAAGTAACGCGCCGTCCGGCCATTTCGGAACGAACTGCCAGCGACCGTCCGCCCACCGTCACACCACCGGCCGTCACACCGCCAGCCGTCACACCGCCAGCCGTCACGCCTCCGGCAGCGGCAGCCCCGCGGGAAACAACGGAGCCGCCGGCCGCGGGTGTAGGTGCCGACTCGGCCACCGCCGAGCCGCCGGTGGGAGCTTCCAGCGAAACCCAGTACGCCGCCGCCGCTCGCGGATATTTCGAACGGTACGACCAGGATGGCAGCGGCGTGCTCGAACAGAACGAATGGGATTCGGTCCGCGGTCTGCCGCCGGAAGTGGACGCCAATCAGGATCGGCAGGTGACGCGCGAGGAGCTGATCGGCTGGCTGCGTGAGCGACTCGGCGAGTCGCCCGCTCCGGTCGACAGCAACGTGCAGCGCGGTTCCCTGGCCGAATACACCCTGCGTCGCCACGACACGGACGGCAGCGGCGCGCTGGAACGCGGCGAGTGGCCCGCGCTGGGCGCCGACGCCGCGTCGGCCGACACGAACCAGGACCAGGTCATCTCGCGCGAGGAATTGATCGTCTGGCTGCAGCGCCGACTGCGGCCGACCGAAGCCCAGGCGGACGCGGCTGCCTCGGCCACCTCGCGGCTGACTCCTCAGCGCTATCTGCAGTTCGCCGATGCCCTGCTCAAGCGCCACGACCGCAACGCCGACAACCGGTTGGATGCGGCCGAGCAATCTGGCATGAGCACCCGGCTGACCGGCGCCGATGCCGACGAGGACGGATTCGTGACCGTCAGCGAACTGGCGGCGTGGTTGCAATCGCGCAGCAATCCTTGAACTGCCGTCAGGCCAGCATTGCGATTCGCATTGAGCCCGAAGCGTAAGCGAGGTGATTTCGGGCCCGTGCAGCGATTCTCATTGAGCCCGAAGCGTAAGCGAGGTGATTTCGGGACACGGGCGGTCCCTGGCTTACGCTTCATAATCCAACGCCGCACTTACGGCCGAGCGCGTAGCTGCAACAGCAACTCGTACAGCTCCAACTGGCGGGACTGCGGCAGCAAGACCAGCAGGCATTGGCTGGCCGGGTCGAACTGCATGGCGCCCGCTCCGGCCGGGGCGAACAGGTCCTTGCCCAGCGTCTGCTGAGTGCGATCCATAAGCTGCCGCGCGTCCGGGTCGTCGTTCTTGAGCAGCCCGTCGACCTTGTAACACTCCAGGTCGGGATCCTGTTCGAGCGCCTGGGAAGTAGTGACTTCGATCGTCTCGGCATCGATCACGCGATAGACCAGGTCCAGGGGGCGAAGCAGGCTGTTCAGGGCCACGCGCAGCGGCCGGCTGTCGGACGAGAATTGCAGCCGCGTTTCCGGCGTCCAGCCAGATTGCCCCAGGGCTTGCCAGTCGACGACCAGGTGTGCGCCCGTGTCCTCGCCGATCCGTTGCAGGATGCGGGGCAGGGGAGTCGGCTGAGTGAAGTTCAGCAGGAATGTTTCCGCCAGCTTCTGGCTGGCCCGCTCGCGGCGCGTCGGCAACTGAAACATGGCCGCGTCGTAGTCGCTGCGCAGCGGAAGCTGGCGGGCCGCTCGCAGCCGTTCCAGCAGTTCGACGACGGCGAACTGCACGGCGGGCGTATGCTGGACGACCAGCGACTGCCCTTCCACTCGGGGCCGGTTCCCCTCGCCAACCGCCGCCCAGGCCGCGGGCTGGGCAAACGTCGCGACCCAGCGGACCAGGGTTGCGGCGGCGGCCTGGTCGTCGCCGATCAGATCGTCCACCGGGTACCGCACCTCGCGCGGCTGCTGATCGGCGTCCACGATCCGCAACTGCCCGGCGGCCACCACATAGCCCAGGCCCAGCGGCTGGAGCCCCGCGGCCAGCACCTCGCCCAGCGATGTGTCGCTGCGAGTCAGGCGGATCGGAGTGTGCAGGTTGAGCTTGCGGCGCTGCAACGCATCCAGGTCCACGCTGACCGGCACGGTACTGAACTGCCAGACAAACTGCAGGAAGCCGTCCAGCGGCGTGTCTTCGAACACGATCTCCAGGATGGGCGTGGCAAGCTGAGCGGCCACGTCGATCTCGCGAGGCGCGGGACGCTGCGGAGGTGGGAAAGCCACGGACGGGGCGCTTGGATCGCCGGCACCCGCCGCCTCGCCCGGCGCGGCCGCCGGTTCACCAGCCGGCACCGGCGGCA
>JAGFJK010000202.1 GCA_024102795.1 Pirellulaceae bacterium | reverse complement strand
AGATCGGCGGGCAGCGCGGGCAAAGCGGCTGGCCGAGACGGCTGGCTGGCCGGCGATGGATCATACGGCACGGCGCCTTGCAGCGACACGCCGCAGCCCGCTTCCGGTACCCCGAAGCCCGGCGCGGCGGGCAGCACGTACGAGGTGGTTGGAGCGGCATGGTAGCTGGGCAAGGGGGCCGTGTTCACGGCGATTGTCGAGTAGACCGGGCGCAGCGTGGTATGCGGCACTCGCCGGGCCTGTAACTGGTAAGTCGTGCACGGCCGGATGCAAGTCACCGTGCAGCCCGTCACGGGGTCCGTGGTCGTCAGTGGCCGGTACAAGGTCAGAGGCACCTGGGTCCACTGGGTGCGATACACGGTCTGCGGCGCGTAGTTGACCACCACCTGCTGCAGGACCGCGGTGGACTGCGGATGGCAGGTGTCACCGTGGGGAAAACAGACCGACGTCGATTGGGCCCAACCGGGAGCAACGCCCAGGCCCGCGGCGCATACCGCCAGGCTCCACACCCGCATGGTCCGTACAGCCGCCATCGTCAGCATAAAACTCTCTCCGAGTGTGGTCGCTCGCGAGCCCGGCTAGGCGCACTGTATGTACATGCCCGCTGAAAGGCCGGCTGTCAACTTGCCAACTTGAATGGAAATGCTATTTGGCGAAGGATGGCAATCGTAGCGGTTGCGCACCGGTGGCCAGATGCCTCCGGCTGGACTCGCATGACCAATCCTAGGTCATGAATGGTCGCGCGGCGGGGAAGTTCGCAGTTCGTACAAGTCGTACAGCGCGAACAGAGTTTCCCGCACGTTGCGCCGCTGCCGCTCGAAGCAGAGATCGATTTCGCGGTCCGTGATCAGGCGGTCGTGTTCTGGCCAGAGCTGCCGGGCCAGGCGGCGGACCAGCGTGGCCGAGGGGCGCATGGTCCGCAGAGTCGGCAGGCCCAGCGGCCGGTGCGTGGTGACCAGCAGCCCGGCGCCCGAACGCCGGCAGTGGCGCCAGAGTCGCCAGCGATTCCACCAGCTTAGTTGTTCGCAACCGTCGACGACGAGCTGGGTTTGAGCGTTCCACTCGGCCGGCGGAGGTTCGGACGCTGCCAGGCGCCGCTGGCCGCGGCGCAGCGAGTGCCGCACGACGATGCGGCCGGCGGCGGCCAGTTCCGGCAGCAGCTGCTCGATCAGCGTCGACTTCCCGCTGCCGTGAGGGCCGACGATCTGGCCCCGCCAGCCGTGCGCCGCCAGTTGTTCCAGCAACCGCCCGCAGGATTCGCCCGGCTCGAACTGAAACCGCATCGCACCGGGTCGGGTGAAGCGGGTCGAGAAGGGGTTGGGGGCGGAGTCCGGGCTCGCGTCCTGGTCATTCGTCAAGTTCATCGCTCGCCTCGACATCGGCACGCGGAGGCTCGGCGGTCGGCCGCAGCAGGGCGCGCGTCGGCGGCAGATTGCCGAGCTGGAAGGGGACTTCCGCCGCGACGCCACGGCCCCGGACCAGAAAGACGCGGACCCGCACGCACCAGCGGACTTTCACGATCACGCCCGGATAGCTCAGCGGACTGCGGGGCAGAAGCGTGGAGAACTGCCAGGGTCCTCGCATGTCGCCGCCGACATAATCGGCCGGCACGTGCCGCTCGAAATATTGTACCGCCAGATCCTCCTCGCCCTTGCCCTCGGTGAACCACATGACGGAGGCTTCCAGGGCCTGGATCTGACTGGGATCATCCAGTTGCACGTGGTACTCGCACCGTAATGCTTCCCCCGGAGTGAAACGGGAGCCGGGGTGCAGCAGACGAATCTGAACTACCGGTTCCATCAAAGCCTTTCGCCCGGTGGCTGGCCCGGATGCACGACGATGGGAAAACGGCGGGAGAAATGCGGCCAGGCCCGCGTTTTCCCTTCGACGACCAGGTTCCATTGCACGGCGTTGTGGCCCGACTCGAACGAGTGCATCGCGTCGGGCGGCATGATCAGATGCCCGCGGCGCTCAAACGGTATCCCCCAGTCAATCGAAAAATCCTCGCCGCGATACAACACCTGCTCGAACACGCGGCAGACTTCCTCGCGGACGTCCGTTCCCTGCTGGAACGTGGCCACCTCCTCGCAAACCAGCGCCATCTGCAGAAAATTCAGCCGCAATCGGCCGGCCTGCGTCAGGTAGAACTCGTACTCCTCGCCCGGATAAAACGGGTGCGCCGAGACCTCGACGTGCGTCGGACCGACGCCGGTGTGAATCAGCATCTGGCGCAGCAGGTAATACGTGGCCCAGGCCCCGATGGCCACGAACGGAACGACCAGCACGGTCAGCACCCAGTCCGGGCGGCCCGATTGCCAGAGACGGACCGCGATCACCAGCAGGCCCACCGAGGTGACGTTCCAGACCACGCAGAACACCAGCACGGCCGACAGCCGCCAGGCGGGCGACTGCGTGCTGGGTAGCCGGAACGCCAACACGACGCCCGGGCTGTTCGTCAAGTTCTCGTCGCTGGGCACGGTGGGATAGCCCCGCTCGCGCGGCAGCGCTTTGGTGAACAGGTCGAGGTTGGCGGCCCGCTGAGCCAGCGCCGAACGCCGCTCGGCCGACGTGCCCATCCGCAGCAAGGCGAAGATCAGGCTGCCGCCGCCAATCAGGACGAACGAACCAAGCACGATCACCAGCAGCCAGAACCCGACGCCCAGGGAATACAGTTCGGGGGTCGGCTCGATCACCTGCGAGCCGATCAGGTAACCGAGCGAGGCGACGCCGAGCAGGAACATGACGGCAAAGAACATCGCCTCGCCGAGATCTCCCAGCAGCCGCGAGCCGGTGCGCCGGTCTCCACGCTTCTTCTCCCAGACTCGGATCCACTTCGCCACGCTTGTCTACCCCAGCCGCCCTCTAACCCAGCCATTTGCCGTCGCTCGACCTGTCGCCGGCAGCCCGCCCGCGGCGATTCGAGTAGTCATATTCGCCACCTGTCCTGCTCTGTGATAGTCGGCCGACCGGGGAGGAATCAAGGCGTCGGCCGACGTGCCGGCCGTTTCGCGGCCGGTTTCCGGCTGGGTCCGGGCAGGTTGACGCCGCTCGGCCCATGAATTTCAATGTCCGCCGCGGGCTACGTTGGAAACCCACGTGGCGCTGTCCATCCCAGGCAGGCACAGATTCCAGGCAGTCACAGACAGGCACTTCCAGCCAGAGGCCATACCATGAGTCAACCGCCAAGCGCCAGAATTGCAAGTCGCCGTTGGGCATGGTCCGCCTTGGCCGCCTGCCTCTTGAGCGTCCTGGCGAGCGGGCCGGTGGGGGCCGGCGACTGGCCGCAAATCCTCGGTCCGCGGCGCGACGGCGTGGCCCCCGGCGAGAAGCTCAGTGCGAATTGGCCCGCCGGCGGACCGCGCCGGCGGTGGAAGGTCGAAGTTGGTCAAGGCTATGCGGGCCCGGCCGTGGTCGGCGACCGCGTGCTGATTTTCCACCGCGTGGACAACCAGGAGCGACTGGAGGCCCTGGCCGCCGACACGGGCCAGCAGCTCTGGAAGGCCGATTTTCCGGCAAACTATCGCGGCGGCATCGATCCCGACAAGGGGCCGCGCTGCGTGCCGGTGGTCCACGCCGACAAGGTTTACCTGCACGGCGCCGACGGCGACGTGCACGCCGTGGAGCTGGCTACCGGGCGCCCCGTCTGGTCCCGCAAGCTGCGACAGGAGTTGTCTGGCAGCGAAGGTTATTTCGGAGCGGGCGGTACGCCGATCGTGGCGGACGGCAAGCTGTTGGTCAACGCGGGCGGGCGGCGCACCAACGCAGGCCTCGTCGCGCTTTCCCTGGCCGATGGCCGCACGGCGTGGCAGGCCACCGACGCGGATGCCAGCTACTCGTCACCGATTCAACTGGCTCCGGCCACCGGCCAGGCGACTAGACCGGGATCGGTGTTGTTCGTCACTCGACTGACCGCGGTCGCCGTGAACCCGGGCGATGGAACGATTCAGTTCGAATTCCCCTTTGGCCAACGCGGGCCGACAGTCAACGCGGCCAGTCCGCTGGCGTTCGACAGGTATCTGTTCCTGACCGCCAGCTATGGGATCGGCGCCCAGCTATGGGAGCTGCGGCAGGGCCAGCCGGTGCAAGTCTGGGCCAACGACGAGACGCTGTCGTCCCAGTTCACGACTCCCGTCCATCACGCGGGTTACCTGTACGGGACCCATGGGCGCGAGGACATCGGCACCGCCGAGCTGCGGTGCGTGGCTGCCGCGACTGGAAAAGTGCAGTGGTCCCGGCCGGACTTTGGAGTGGCTCATGTGGTCCTGGCCGGGGACAAACTGCTGATGCTGACAACCGCTGGCCGCCTGGTGCTGGCCCCTGCTTCCGCCACCGCGTTCGAACCGCTCGCCACGGCCCAACTGGTCGAAGGTGTAACCCGAGCGCTGCCGGCTCTGGCCGGCGGACGATTGTACTTTCGCACCAGCCTCGGTCAGCCCAACGAACTGCTGTGCTATGAGGTCGGGGCAAACGGGCAATAGCGTCCGCGGGTAACCGCCAGGCGGCGACGGGCCATCGGCCGGACAGCGGAGGGCGGGACGAAGCCCCGTCCGGCTGCCTTACTTGGGCGATCGCCGAGTGAAACCGATTCCCTCCAGGGCCGAGTATACTTCCTCCAAGGTCTTTTCGCCGAAGTTGGAAATCGCCAGCAAGTCTTTCGGCGTGCAGTTCAACAGATCGCGTACCGTGAAGATCCCCCGTTCCTCCAGGCAGTTCGTGGTCCGAACGGTGAGCCCGATTTCGGCCGTGCTCATGTCCAGCCGTTGCTGCATCAGGCGGCGTTGTTCATCGAAGGCGCTCAACGGAATGCGTGTCATGCGGGTTCCCTCCCCCACAAAATGGAACACCTGTCAGGCGGCCCCGCCACGCGGGACCTGGCCAAACGCTCCAACGGCCCGCCGAGGGCCGCTGATGTGTGCCGCAGTATATCCGAGTCGCCGCCCGCGACACTGCCCGTTTCGCAAAATTTTCGCTCCCGTGCTAGCACTGCTGTCAGGCGCGGTGCCGCTGGCCGGACGCCGGGCAACGCGAGGCGGCTTTCGCGTATAATCACAGGAGTCGAAGGGCTGATCGACTTGCTCAGTGTAATACCGTAAAACCCGCTCGGAGGTGCCGTTGCCGTCATGACGACTGATCCCGCTGATCCCGCTCCGAATTCCAGTGGACACGGCGGTCTGACCGAAGCGCAGCGGGCCGCCGTGGAACATGTGGAGGGACCGCTGCTGGTGCTGGCCGGGCCGGGCAGCGGCAAGACGCGGGTGATTACGCATCGCATCGTCCATCTGCTGGAGCAAGGCGTCCGCGGCCAGCAGATTGTGGCGCTGACGTTCACCAACAAGGCCGCCGACGAGATGCGCAGCCGCGTGGCCCGGCTCGTCCCGCGCGCCGACGTCTGGATCGGCACGTTTCACCGGTTCTGTGCGCGGCTGTTGCGGCAACACGCCTCGCTGGTCGGGCTGAGTGAGAATTTTTCGATCTACGACGACGGCGAGAGTCGCCAGACTTTGAAGCTGGCCGCCGACGCCTTGGCGCTGGACCTGACCTACGTGCCGCTGGACAAGCTGGTCGGCGGCGTCAGTTGGGCCAAGCGCGAACTGATCCGGCCGGAGGATTACGTCCCGCAGGCGGGCAATCCCGTCGGCGGGCTCGTGGCCCGGCTCTATCCGCTGTACCAGCAGCGGCTGCTTACGGCCAACGCGGTGGACTTCGACGATCTGCTGTTGCACGTTGGCTTGTTGCTCAGGGAGAATCCCGACCTGCGCCGGGGTCTGGACGAGCGGTTTCGTTTCATCCTGGTGGACGAGTACCAGGACACGAACCTGGCGCAGTATGCCATTGTCCGCGGTCTCTCGATCGACCATCCCAACCTGGCCGTGACGGGCGACCCGGACCAGTGCATTTACGGTTGGCGCGGGGCGAACCTGGGTAACATTCTGGACTTTGAGCGGGATTACCCGCAGGTCAAGGTGGTCCGGCTGGAGCAGAACTATCGCAGCACGCCCAACATCCTGTCGGTCGCCGAGCGGTTGATTGAGCACAACGTGCGCCGCAAGGCCAAGCGGTTGTGGACCGAGCGCGAGGCGGGAGCGGCCGTGCGGTTGGCGATTTACGCCTCGGCCCGGCAGGAGGCGGACGACATCGCTCGGCAGATTGCCGGTCAATTGGAACACGGTCGACGGCCGCGGGACTTCGCCCTGTTCTACCGGACGAACGCCCTGTCGCGGTTGCTGGAGGAAGCGTTGCTGGCTCGCGGCATCCCGTACCAGGTGGTCAGCGGGCAGGAGTTCTATCAGCGGCGGGAGATCAAGGACATCCTGGCCTACCTCCACTTGCTCAACAATCCGTGCCACGACGCGGCCTTTCGGCGGATCGTCAACGTTCCGGCGCGCGGGATCGGCAAGACCACGGTCGATCGGCTGAACCGGTACGCTCAGGACCATGGGCTGCCGCTGCTCGAAACCGCTCGGCGGGCCGGACTGGTCAAGGACCTATCCAAGCGGGCGGCCGTGGCGGTGGCCCGGTTCGTGACGCTGTACGACCAGATGAGCGAACATACGCGGGGCGGGGTGGGCGAGCTGGTCGAAAAAGTCTCCGAGCTGTCGGGATACGTGACGCAGTTGGAGCTTTCCGACTCGGCGGAGGATCAGGACCGGCTGGCCAACATCCAGGAGTTGATCACGGCGGCCAGCGAGTTCGATGCCTCGCATCCCGATCCGGTGGGCGGCGGCGACGAAGGCGGGCTGGAGGCGTTTCTGGAGCAGTCGTCGCTGGTGGCCGACACGGACAACTGGGAGCACGCCGACGACAAGGTGTCGCTGATGACGCTGCACGCGGCCAAGGGGTTGGAATTCCCGGTCGTGTTCCTGACCGGTCTGGAGGAAGGATTGCTGCCGCACGAGCGAAGCCGGGAAAGCGAGGCGCAATGCGAGGAGGAGCGGCGGCTGTTGTTCGTCGGCATCACGCGAGCCCAGGACGAACTGCAGCTCAGTTTGGCTCGCCGCAGAGCGCGTCACGGCGACCCTCGGCCGACGGTTCCCAGCCAGTTTCTCAGCGAACTGCCGCTCAAGGAGCTGGAAACGATCGAGCACGAGCCGGAGCCGGGGACGATGTGGCGGGGAGCGGGGACGATCGGCGACCGGCTGGCGCGGCGCCAGGCGACCGACGACTGGGGCGACGACGAGCATGTCGACCCGCCGGCCTGGGAGGAACCTCAATTGCCGATCGCGGACGACACGAGCGACGACCTGAACGAGGCGTCACCGCGGCGAACCTCGAAGACCTACCAGCGGCGCGAGTTCCCCCTGGTCCGAACGGCCGCGGAGATGTTGCGGGACGATCTGCCCCGGACCGGTGTCTCGGCGCAGCGGTTCGAAGTGGGGATGCTGGTGGTGCATCCGGACTATGGTCCCGGCCGGATCACCGGGCTGGCGGGCGAGGACAAGAGACAATCGGCCAGCGTGCAGTTTTTTGGCCCCGCCGGTCGGAAAGTGTTCCGGCTGGCGTTCAGCCCCTTGCAGCCGCTCTCCTCCACATCGTGACCGCATGAGTTCCTATCCGAAAATCGCTCAGTTCAAGACGGCGGCCGCTTTCCGCGCGCGGCTCGACGAGCTGGGTCTGGAACTGCCGGTGGACGACCGCGTGTTGAGTGCCGCGGAAGGTTCGCCGCTGGCCAGCGGACTGGAGTGGGGCGGCTTGTGGGTCGGCAACCGCTGGTGCATTCATCCGATGGAGGGCTGGGACGCGCAACCGGACGGATCGCCGTCCAGCTTGACCTTGCGCCGCTGGCGGAACTTCGGGCTCAGCGGCGCCAAGCTGATCTGGGGTGGCGAGGCGGCCGCGGTGCAGGAGGACGGGCGGGCGAATCCGCGGCAGACGTTGGCCACCGAATCGAATCGGGAAGGTCTGCGGACCTTGCTGAACACGCTCCGCCAGGCTCATCACGAGCGGTTTGGCAGTTGCGACGGGCTGGTGGTCGGCTTGCAATTGACGCATTCGGGCCGCTTCTGCCGGCCGCGCGACCAGCGGCTCCAGCCGCGCATCGCCTATCACCATCCGCTGCTGGACGCTCGGTTCGGGATCGATCCGCGGGACGAGTCCCTGGTCTGGACCGACGAGGATCTGCGGCGGTTGATCGACAGCTACGTGCGGGCGGCGAAGGTCGCTCAAGAGGTGGGCTTCCAGTTTGTCGACGTCAAGGCTTGCCACGGCTATCTGCTGCACGAGTTCCTGAGTGCCCGCCGCCGGCCGGGACCGTTTGGCGGCGACTTCGCCGGCCGCACGCGCCTGTTGTGCTCGATCATCCAGCAGGTGCGCCAGGCTTGCCCCGAACTGCGCGTGGGGGTGCGGCTGAGCGTGTTCGATACGTTGCCGTATGTGCCGGGCAGGGACGAGAGCTCGAGTCAGCCGGTGGGCCAGCCGATGGCTTACCAGCACCTGCTGCCGTACGAGGACGGATTCGGTGTGCGGGCGGACGATCCGCTGCGGTACGACTTGCGGGAGCCGCTGGAGCTGCTGGGGCAACTGCGGGACCTGGGAGTCGTCTCGTGCAACATTTCCTGCGGCAGCCCGTATTACAATCCGCACATCCAGCGGCCGGCCATTTTTCCGCCGAGTGACGGATACCAGCCGCCGGAGGACCCGCTGGTGGGTGTGGTGCGGCAGATTCACGCGGCAAGGGCCTGCAAGGCGGCCGTGGGGGACTGGCCGCTGGTCGGGACCGGCTATACCTACTTACAGGATTACTTGCCGCAGGTGGCTCAGGCCGTGGTGCGGGCGGGCTGGATCGACCTGGTGGGGCTGGGGCGAATGGTGCTGTCGTATCCGGATTTGCCCGCCGACGTGCTGGCCATCGGCCGGCTGCAACGCAAGCAGATCTGCCGCACGTTCAGCGACTGCACGACGGCACCCCGCCAGGGATTGGTGTCTGGTTGCTTTCCGTTGGACGCTTTCTACAAATCGTTGCCGGAGGCCGGCGCGCTGCGCAGCCTGAAGCTACCTACCGAGTAATGGTCCGCCGGACCGTTGGTGGCGGCTTATTTCCAACATGCGAGGCGAAGAAACCGCGGGTCATGAACTCCGATCGCTAGCGGCGTCGCAGAACGAAGATGGCTCACGCACAACTTGTCGAGAAGGGGTCGGCTCAACTGCTCGAGCTGCACCGGAGCCTGGAGCGCCAGCCAGGCTTTGCCGCGACGGTGGCGGCCCTGCGAGCGGGCTCGACCGTCTCGTTCGACGGCGTCTGGGGCTCCTCGTCGGCACTTCTGGCAACCAGCCTTTGGAACCAGGCGCCCGCCACGCTGGTCGTGGTCTGTTCGCAGCAGGCGGAAATCGACGCGTTTGCCGACGATCTGGCTGTGTTCACCCAGCAGGCGGTGGAACGGTTTCCGGCCTGGGAGAATGATCGCCGCGAACGCCGCGTGCACGACGACATCTACGCCGATCGCTTGCGGACGCTCAAGCTGCTGCTCGATCCGGCCGCCCGGCACCTGGTGGTGACGTCGATCTCGAGCCTGCTGCAGCCGCTGCCGGACCGGTCCGCGGTGGAGGCCAGCACGCGGCGGCTGCGGCGGGGAGCTCGCATCGACCCGGAGCAGCTCGTCCGCTGGCTGGTCGAACACGGATTCCATCACACCACGGCGGTGGCCCTGCCCGGAGAATGCTCGCAGCGCGGCGGCATCCTGGACGTGTTCGCGCCGGACTGGTACCAGCCGGTGCGGATCGAGCTGTTCGACGACGAGATCGAATCGTTGCGGACGTTCGACCTGGAGTCTCAAAGGAGCCTGGAGTCGCTGGCCGAAGTTGAAATCACAATGCTCCAGCCCAGCCTGGCCGCGGGCTGGCAACTGGCCGACTATCTGCCGCCCGGAAGCTGGGTGCTGCTGCACGAACCGGACCGCATCCAGGCCGAGGCTCGCGACTATGTGGCTCGCCAGCAAGGCGGCGATCAACCGGCAGGGCAGGACGGGTGCCTGCCGGTGGAGCAGGTCTTCGCCGGACTGAGCCGGTTCGGGCTGGCAACCGCGGGAGCGTTGCTGACCAGCACGGCCGAGACGAACTGCCGGCTGGCGATCGAGTCGGTGGAGCGGTTCAGCGGCGACGTGTCGAAGGTGCGGGACGAACTGGACCAACTGGCCCGCGACCGCCACGTCTACCTGGTGGCGGACACCGAGGCGGAAGCTCAGCGGCTGTCGGAGATCATGCAGGCCACGCGGCTGGCCACCGACGGGCGGTTCAAGTTCCCGGTCGGCAACCTGCAGTCCGGCTTCCATCTGCTGCCGGAGCGGCTGCTGGTGCTGAGCGCTCACGAGCTGTTCCATCGCGGCCAGGTCCGGCGCCCTGGCCGGCGGCGGATGGGCAAGGCGATCGACAGCTTTCTCGACTTGCGGTCGGGGGACCTGGTCGTGCACCTGGCCCACGGGATCGGCCGCTATCGGGGCCTGGAGTTGCTGACCAAGGAGCAGCATATTGAAGAGCACCTGGTGATTGAGTTCCATGGCGGGACGAAGGTCTTCGTGCCGGCCTCGAAGATCGACCTGGTGCAGAAGTACGTTGGCGGCACGAAGACCCGGCCGACACTGGCTCGGCTGGGCGGCAAGAGCTGGGTGCGGCAGAAGCAGGCCGCGGCGGCCGCGGTGGTGGATCTGGCCTCCGACATGCTGGCCCTGCAAGCTCAGCGGGCCTCCCTGCCTGGGATCGCCTTTCAGGACAATTCGGAGTGGCAGCACGAGTTCGAGGCGTCGTTCCCCTACCAGGAAACGGCCGACCAACTGGCGTCGTGGGAAGAGATCCGCCGCGACATGGGCCGTCCCCGGCCGATGGATCGCCTGTTGTGCGGCGACGTCGGCTTCGGCAAGACGGAGCTGGCGATGAGGGCGGCGTTCAAGGCGGTCGACAATGGCTACCAGGTCGCCGTGCTGGTGCCCACCACGATCCTGGCCGAACAGCATCACCAGAATTTCCGCGAGCGGATGGCGGAGTTTCCGTTCGACATCGCCAAGCTCAGCCGGTTCTGCGGGCCGGGTGAGCAGCGGCAGGTGATCGCCGGGTTGCGCACCGGGCTGGTCGACATCGTGATCGGCACGCACCGCCTGGCCAGCCGGGACGTGCAGTTTCACAACCTGGGGCTGGTGATCATCGACGAGGAGCAGCGGTTCGGCGTCGAGGTGAAGGAACGGCTCAAGACGCTGCGGTCCACGGTCGACGTGCTGACCCTGTCCGCCACGCCCATTCCCCGCACGCTGCACATGTCGCTGGTGGGCGTGCGGGACATTTCGAACCTGGAAACGCCGCCCGCCGAACGCGTGGCCGTGGAGACCCGCGTGGCGGCGTTTGACGAGCAGTTGATCCGCCACGCCGTGCTCCGCGAACTCGACCGCGGCGGCCAGATCTACTTCGTCCACAACCGCGTGCAGGACATCCACCAGGTGGCGTTCAAGTTGCACCACATCGTTCCCGAAGCGCGGCTGCGGATCGGCCACGGGCAAATGCCGGAGGCGGAGTTGGAAGAGGTAATGGTCGACTTCGTCGCCCACCGTTTCGATCTGTTGCTGGCCACCACGATCGTGGAAAGCGGCCTGGATATTCCCAACGCCAACACGGTGTTCGTCAACGAGGCGGAGCGGTACGGGCTGGCCGACCTGCACCAGCTTCGGGGACGGGTGGGGCGGTACAAGAACCGGGCGTATTGTTATCTGCTGGTCGAGCCGCACAAGCACCTGACGCCCAATGCCGCCCGCCGGCTGCGGGCGATCGAGGAATTCAGCGACATGGGAGCGGGGTTCGCCATCTCGATGCGCGACCTGGAGATTCGCGGCGCCGGCAATCTGCTGGGCACCGAACAAAGCGGGCACATCGCGGCCGTGGGTTACGAGCTGTACTGCCAGTTGCTGGAGAACGCGGTCCGCGAGCTCAAGCAGATGCCGCAGCCGCTGCGGGCCGACGTGGACCTGGATCTGCCGGGCGAGGCGCATCTGCCGTCGAACTATGTGCCGGACCAGCGGAGCAAGATCGATCTGTACCGCCGGTTGGCTCGCGCGGCCGACTTCAACGAGCTGGCGGAGCTGGCCACCGAGATTCCGGACCGGTTCGGTCCCATGCCGGCCTGTGTGCAGCGGTTGCTCGCCCTGGCCGAACTGCGGTTGGAAGCGGCTGTCTGGCAGATTCAGGCAGTCTACATCGAGGAACAGTTTCTGGTGTTTCGCTATGCCGACCGGCGGCGGATCGAACAACTGGCCAAGACGCATCGCGGCCGCCTGCGGCTGGTGGACCAGAAAAGCGCCTACTGGCCGCTGGGGCCTTCCCGGCGCTCGCCCGACCAGTTGCTGCAACTGGTGAAATCCGTGTTGCGGCCTCAGTGAACGGCTGCTATTCTCCCGCCGCGCGACGGGCTTCCGGCCTGTCGGTCCCAGGTGGTGATGGGCCTCCGGCCTGTCAATTCTGGGGGATCGGTTCCCAAAAGCGTCTGACGAAAGAAAGTCCCAGAGTCCAGAAGGCGGACCGCGTGGCCCGACTCGTTACCAGCAGTATTGCTCTTGGCGCCTGGTGCGTTGTCGCGGGACTGGTAACCACCAGTTTCGCTCAGTCGCCGCCTGGATTTCCGGCTGCTGGCGATCCGCCGCCGCCGGCCGGCCTCTCGTATCCGTCGACTGGCAGACCGCCGGTTTCGTATCCATCGACTGGGGACGCGACGTTCTCGTATCCGTCGACGGCTGCGCGCTATCCGTCGACGGGCGGCGGTCCGGCTGGTGCGACTCCTCAAGGCCAGATGTACCCCGCTGGGCCTCCGTTGCAGCAGGGGCCCCCGTTTCCGCAGGGGCCCGCGTTTCCGCAGGGGCCTGTGTATCCTCAGGGTCCCGCGTTTTCTCAGGGGCCTCCGCTTCTCCAGGGGCCCGTGTATCCCCCGGGGCCGCCGACAACTCAAGCGCCGCCAGGTCCGCCTGCCTCACAACTGTTCGAGCCGGCTCGCCTGATCGCTCGCGTGGGCAACGAACCGATCCTGGCCGGGGACCTGTTGCCACAGATCAACCAGATGCTGGAACCGTATCAAGGGCAGGCCAGCGACGAGGAACTGACTCAACAGCGCGAGAAGCTGATGCGGCAACTGCTGTCGCAGGCGATCGAATACAAACTGCTGTACCAGGATTTCCAGCGGTCGCTGCCGGCCGACAAGCGGCAGGAGGTGATGGCCAACGCCGAGGCGAAGTTGTTCGAGGAGTTCGACGAGAAGCAACTGGCCAAGCTGCTCAAGAACGCCAAGGTCGCCACGCCGGCGGAACTGGATGCCAAGCTGCGGAAGTACGGTTCGTCGCTGGAGCGGCAGAAGCGGGACTTTCTGGAACAGCAACTGGCCCGCGCCCAGCTCAGCCGGCAGGTGCAGTTCAATCCGGAGATCACGCACGACGACATGTTGCAGCGGTACCAGGAAAAGCTGGAGAACTATGCGATCACGCCGGCCGTCCGCTGGGAGCAGTTGACGGTCAAGTTCGAAAACTTCCCGGACAAGGCGTCGGCCTTCCGAGCCCTGGCGGAGATGGGCAACGAAGTGCTGCGCGGCGCCCCGTTCGACGCCGTCGCTCGCCGCCGCTCGCAGGGCCCTCAGGCGGAGCAGGGCGGGCAGCACGACTGGACCGAGCAGGGCAGCCTGGTGTCGGTTCCGCTGGACCAGGCGATCTTCAGTCTGCCGGTCGGCAAGCTCAGCCAGATCATTGAAGACAATCGCGGCTTCCACATCGTGCGGGTCGTGGAGCGGCGCGAGGCGGGGCGCGTGCCGTTCACCGAGGCGCAGGTGGACATCAAGGAAGAACTGCGCAAGGAGCGCGTGCAGGTCGAGGTGAAGAAGTACCTGGAAGGCTTGAAGACGTCGATCCGGGTCTGGAACGCCTTCGACGACCAGCCGCAGTCCGCGGACCTGGGCGGATACTAGTCGCCTTGGATTCGGCGGCTGGTCCCGGCTGGTTCCGCGTGTGTCACGGGCATCTGTTATACTTCGCCGCATGCCCGACTCGTTGCCTCTGCCGGCCGGCGACTCGCCCGGCGACCAATTCCGCCAGACCGCGCCAGGCCGCCGGAACATCGAGCTGAAGCTGCGCGTCGTGTCGCTCGAACCTTTCCGCATCGCCGCGCACCGCTTGGGACTGCGGAAGCTGGCCGATCAGTGGCAGCGGGACACGTATTTTCGCTGCGCCAGCGGGCGGCTGAAGCTGCGGGAGTTCCGCGACCGGGAGGCGGAGCTGATCTGGTATCGGCGAGCGGACCAGGCGGAAGCTCGTGCCAGCGACTACGAAATCGTTCCCGTTTCCGCTGCCGCGGAGCTTGCGCGGCTGCTGGAAGGCGCTTGCGGTGTGCGGTGCGTCGTGGTCAAGCACCGCGAGATCTGGCTGTACCACAACGTCCGGCTGCACCTGGATCGCGTGGAGCGGCTGGGCGAATACGTCGAGCTGGAGTCGGTGGTTGGCCCGGAGGTGGACGAGCCGCTGGCCTGGCGGCGGCTGCGGTCGTTGTTCGAACAATTGCCGCTGGCGGACTGTCCGATCGAGAGCCGGTCCTACTCGGACCTGATGGGCGGCGACTGATCGGGCGGCTCCCGTGGCGAATTGTCGAACGCTGCCGCGCCCGCTACACTGCGGGATTCACCGGGCCAACCAATCCGATTGACGAGGGACCCCCGCATGTCAGAGGCTGCCAGGCTGATGGTCGACGGCCAGGAACTGCACCTGCCCATCATCGAGGGCACGGAGCACGAGCGCGGGGTGGACGTCTCGCAGTTGCGGTCCGAGACCGGCCTGATCACGCTGGACGAAGGCTACGTCAATACGGGGTCGACGGCCAGTGAAATCACGTACCTGGACGGCGAGGCGGGAATCCTCCGGTACCGCGGTTACCCGATTGAGGCGCTGGCCGAAAACTGCGACTTCGTGGAAACCTGCTACTTGCTGATCTTCGGCGAATTGCCGCCGCGCGAGCAGTTGGAGCGGTTCCGGATGTCGGTCCGCCGGCACACGATGCTGCACGAGGAGATGCGGTCGTTCTACAACGGCTTTCCCCGCGATGCACATCCGATGGCCATCCTGTCGTCGGTCGTCAGCGCGCTCTCCACGTTCTACCAGGATTCGCTCAACCCCCACGATCCGGCTCAAGTTGACCTGTCCGTCGTCCGGTTGATCGCCAAGCTGCCGACGATTGCCGCCTACAGTTACAAGAAGTCGATCGGCCAGCCGTTCGTCTATCCGCAAAACGACCTGACGTACTGCGAGAATTTTCTGCAGATGATGTTCGCGGTGCCCAGCGAACCATACCAGATCGACCCCGATTTCGTCGAAGCCTTGAACCTGCTGCTGATCGTGCACGCCGATCACGAGCAGAACTGCAGCACCTCCACGGTGCGGATGGTCGGTTCGTCCAACGCCAACCTGTTTGCGTCGATTTCGGCCGGCATCTGCGCCCTGTGGGGGCCCTTGCACGGCGGAGCGAACGAGGCCTGCGTGAATATGTTGCAGCGGATCGAGGCGGACGGGGGGGACGTCAAAAAGTACGTCAACCTGGCCAAGGACAAGAACAGCGGCTTCCGGCTGATGGGCTTTGGCCACCGGGTGTACAAGAACCACGATCCGCGCGCCCGGATCATCAAGGCCGCGTGCGATAAACTGTTGGCCAAAATGGAGATCCGCGACCCGCTGTTCGAAATCGCCCAGCAGTTGGAAGAGGTCGCGCTGAACGATCCCTACTTCATCGAACGCAAGCTGTATCCCAACGTCGACTTCTATTCGGGCGTCATCTATCGGGCAATTGGCATCCCGATCCAGATGTTCACGGTGCTGTTCGCCATGGGCCGCCTGCCGGGTTGGATCGCCCACTGGAAGGAAATGCACCGTTCGGCCAACAAGCGCATCTGCCGGCCTCGGCAAATCTACATGGGTCCGCAGCAACGCCCGTTTGTTCCCCTCGAACAGCGGTAAATCGTCCGGCCTGTTCCGGTCGGAAAGCGGTCGAAAAGGACGTCCGACCCGTCGGTGTGCGGCGGTGATGGGCTCGGTTCGCCAGTCCAGGCTGGGGCCGCGACCAGTGGATAACCGATACAAACTGTGAGGTACTGCGTCGTTGCAGTTTGCCTGACCGTTTGTGGTTCGCTCCAGGGGATCGCTCATGCGCCGTCGGCAGTTCTTGCGGCAGCTTGTCGCGGTCGCGGCAGTTGGCCTGGGAGCTCGGAGCCGTTCCGCGCGAGCCTCCTGGGCTTCGCAAACGCTCAACCACCCCGCTGGTGCGGGGGTATCCGCCCCGGTCATCACGTCGCTGGCCGTCCATCCGGCCGGGAAATGGGTCGCTGCCGCCGGCGATGACCACGCGATCAGCATCTGGCGACTGGACGAAAAACGCTTGGAACGTCGGCTGGGGGGGCACGCCGATTGGGTACGCACGGTCGTGTTCTCACCGGATGGCCGGTGGCTGGCCTCGGCCGGCAACGACCGCCGGGTCCAATTGTGGGACATTCAATCCGACTGGCGGGAGGAGCCTTTGGATGAACCGTCCTCGAACCCCGGCCAACTGGCGTTCAGTCCCGACGGACGCTGGCTGGCCAGGGTCGGGTTCGACAATGCACTGCGGTTGTACGACGTGTCGCGGCGGGGTTTCAACCGCACGCTGTCCTGCCCCTGCGTCGACATGAGGGCGGTGGCGTTCTCCCCCGATGGCGGGCATCTTGCCGCGGGGGGGCGAAACGGAGTGGTGCGTGTCTGGAATCTGGCGGACGGCAGCAGCCTGGCCCAACAACGGTTGCACGGACGACGGATTCGCAGCCTGCTGTTCACGGAGGGTGGTCGCGAGCTGATTTCGGCGGGCGAGGACGGCGTGCTGCGAAAGTGGGACATTTTCGGCGAACGAGTCGACGACTTCCCCCGCGTGTCGGGCCGAATCCTGGCCGTCACCCAATGTGGGGATGACCGGTTAGCTACGGGTGGTAGCGACAACCTGATTCGCATCTGGGGCCTTGCCGAGCGACGGCAGTTGGAGACCCTGCCGGGCCACACCGGTTCGGTGGCGGCCCTGGCCTGGAATCCAGGCTGTCTGGTTTCGGACGTGGCTTCAGACGCCCGGCATCCTGGCTGTCTGATTTCGGGGGGGTTCGACACAACGCTGCGGGTTTGGACTGAGACTCGGACGGGATCGTTTGAAGTCTTGGCCCCCTTCTCGGACTGATTGACTCGACGGCGAGCTGGCCACGCAGGGAGGCGGGGATCGTGGGAACTAGGAAGCAATCAAGCGCGGCTCGTGACATTCGCCATCGCTCGATGGGCGCGACTGCGACCGGCACGCGCCGGGGCCGCTACTTCTGGTTTGAACCGCTGGAATCACGCTGCCTGATGGCCGCGGACCCACTGCAGTTGGGGGTCGTCTACCTGGAGGCCGATCTGGGCTCGGACGAACACGGGGACATCTTCGAGATTACCTTTCTCGGTGGCGCCGACCACACGCAGTTGACGCGGTTGATCATCGATGGCGATCAGTCGGACGCGGGCTTTGGAGTGGGCGACGCGTTCTTCGACACGCAGCCGACCGGCCTGGGGGCGGACGATGCCTTTGGCTTCACCATCGTCTCGCTGGACACTCAGGACCCGAACGCCTCGGTCGAGGCGATCGTCAACGATGGCACCACTCGTCTCGAACTGCGATTTGTTGGCTTTCAGGCGGGCGACAAGCTGGTGTTCAGCATCGACGTGGACGAGGTCGAGCAGTACGACCCAACCGAAACCAGCCTGCCGCTGATCAACGACGGCTTTGACCCGATCACGTCGGGCGTCGAATTTCAAGGTTCCCGTCTGCTGGCTCATTTTGCCGCCCCGCACTATCACGACATCGAGGGGCAGGCGGAATTCCGCAACCGCTACGATGAACTGCTGGAAGGCACCGGGCTGAACCTGCCGGAGGACAACGCGGGCGGGCTGCGCGACCGGTCCGCCGGTACGGTCCTGGAACTGCAACAGCGGGCCAGGCCGATCAGCATTGCCGGGACGGTATTCCTGGACGACGATTTGGACCTGGTGCAACGTTCCGCCGCCGACGGTCTGCCGGGGGTGCAAATCGCGCTTTGGATTTGGGACCAGACTCGCTACGTCGACACCGGCCTGAGAGCTACGACCGACGGACAGGGACATTATCGGTTTGGCACCGAACTGGACCTGCGGCCCGGCACGTACCAGTTGCGCGAGCTGCAACCGGAAGGCCTGCTCAGCGTCGGAGCCATTCCCGGCACGGTCGCCGGCCAGGCGACGGGTACGACGGACCCGGCGGATGCCAACGTACTTGGCGAAATCGATTTGCCGCTGGGCGATCTGCACGCCGTGGACTATGACTTTGCCGAGGCCCGCCCGGCGTGTCTGGGCGGCAGCGTGTTCCACGACCGCAACAACAACGGCGTTCGCGATTCCGGCGAGGAAGGGATCGGCGGCGTGACGATCCGGCTGATCCCAGTGGATACGCTGGCCCCGCAGCAGCCGTTGAGCGTGGTGACCGACACGGACGGCCGTTACGAACTGTGCGGCCTGATACCGGGCGAATACAGGATCGTCGAGTTGACGCAGCCGGCCGGTTGGCTGGACGGGTTGGACTCGGCCGGCACCGTGGACGGCAGTCTCTCGGGCGTGGCCAGCAATCCGGGCGACGCCATCGAACAGGTGCGGCTGTGGGGCGGTTCGCAGGGGCAGGACTACAACTTCGGCGAGCTGGCAGCCGCCTCCTTGCGCGGTCGCGTGCAACTGACGGATGCACTCGGCAACTGCATCGATGAAGTCGCCGGGACGCAGGGCCTGCCGGGAGTGACCGTGCGATTGCTCGACGCCACGGGCCAGCAAGTCGCCACGACGCTGACCGATGCCCAGGGGAGGTACGAGTTTTCGGGGCTGCGACCTGGACAATACACACTCATCGAGGAAACCCCGGCCGGACTGTTCGACGGGCCCGATCACCTGGGGACCGTTTTGGGTCAGATCCGCGGGCGGCTGGCTGGCAACGATCGCATCGAGGACATCGTGCTGGGTTCGGGCGAGCAGGGCGAGGGGTTCGACTTCTGCGAACACGCCCCGTCGACGCTGGCCGGCCACGTGTACCACGACCAGAACGACAACGGCCGCCGCGACGAGGGCGAGCCGCCGCTGGCCGGTGTGGAAGTGGTCTTGAAGTCCGCGGACGGGTCGGAGGTCGCTCGGCGGACGACGGCCGCGGACGGGTCGTATCACTTCGAAGAATTACGGGCTGGACAATACCGGGTGGAGGAAATCCAACCCGCCGGCTGGCTCGACGGCCGCAACACAGCGGGCACCGTTTCGGGGCAGGTGCGGGGAGTCGCCGACGATCTGGAGGACGTGATCGATCGCATTGCGCTCGGCTGGGGCGAAGCCGGGGTGGAGTACAACTTTGGCGAGTTGCTGCCGGGCCGTTTGTCAGGTCTCGTCCACGCCGACCTGGACGGCGATTGCGTTTTGGACCCGCACGAAGCGCCGCTGGAGGGTGTGAGGATCGAGCTGCTGGATGCCGAGGGCCGCTTGCTGGCCAGCACGCTGACCGACAGTCAGGGCGCATATCGGTTCGACGGTCTGCGTCCTGGCAGCTACACGGTCCGCGAGCAGCAGGTGGAAGGGTACTTCCATGGCGGCCAGCGGGCCGGTTCGCACGGTGGCGATGCGACTCAGGCCGATATCATTTCCGGGATCGTGCTGGAATCGGGCGGCGAGTTGACAGGGTACGACTTCTGCGAGCTGCCCGCGGCGACGCTGTCGGGCTACGTGTACCAGGACGGTGAATCGCTGCAGACGTCCGACGGTTTGCCCCCCAGCAACTGGTTCGAATTGCGCGATGGCCTGAGAACGGCCGACGATCTGCCGCTGGCCGGGGTGGTCCTGCAGCTTCGCGATGGGCTCACCGGCCAGTCGATCGATGGTGCCATGGCCTTGCCCGGTTCGTACGCCAGCGGTCCCATTCAGGTCGTCACCGGCGAGTTGGGCTATTATGAATTCGTCGGCCTGCCGCCGGGCGAGTATGCGGTGTATGAACTGCAGCCGGCAGGTTGGCACGACGGTTGGGACTGGGCTGGAACGACGGGGGGCATCGCCGTGCAGGGGCAGCAACCGGTCGATCCCGGTGTCCTGGCGGGCCTGGAGGTGGATCCGCGGAATGACGCCATTGTGCGGATTCCGCTGGCAGCAGGCGAGTCTTCGCGGGAGAACAACTTCAGCGAGATCCGCGTGGAACTGCTGCCGACGTCGAAGCCACCGCAACCGCCGATCGAAACCACCCCGCTGCCCGCGCCGCCAGTCTACTCGCCGACCGTCTTGCCGGAGCTTCCCCCCCTGCTGATTCCCAGGATCGAGAGCTTTCCGGTGCGGCTGCCCACGACCGGCGGTGGCGGTCTGCCAGCCGCGACGTGGCACTTGAGCATCGTGGATGGCGGCACGCCGCGCGGTGAAAGCCGGTCGCGGACGGTGGACGCGCGCTGGCGTTCCGCCGTTCAGATGACGCTGGCGAATTGGTCCAGCGCGCCGCTGGGTCAGGGCGTCTGGCTGTTGCCGGCGACCGGCCGAGACGAAGAAGCGATCGCCCTGGCGGCCGGCGTACTGCGGCTGGAGGCCCAAGGCACGCCGGACCTGCCGTCGATGGAGAAGTTTCTGTTCGGCATGCCAGGTGCGATCCCGGTCAGCGGCGACTTCGACGGCGATGGAGACAGCGACCTGGGCGTGTTCTACCAGGGTCAGTGGTTCATCGACTTGAACGGCAACGGCCGCTGGGATGCCGAAGACCTCTGGGCTCAGTTGGGAGACGAGCACGACACGCCGTTGACAGGCGATTGGGATGGGGATGGCAAGGACGACATCGGCATCTTCGGCCCCATGTGGCCCGGCGATCCGCGGGCGTTGCGAGCCGAACCGGGCGTGCCGGACAATAACAACCGGCCGGCGCAGCGCCCCAAGAACGTGCCTCCCGAAGCGCCTCAAGCTACTGATGGCCACCGCCTGCTGCAACGATCGGCCGCGGGCCAGCCGCGGGGCGACGTGATCGACCACGTGTTCAAGTTCGGACTGCGTGGCGACGCTCCGCTGGCCGGCGACTGGAACGGCGACGGCATCGATACGATCGCCGCCTTCCGCAACGGGCGCTGGTACCTGGACATCAATGGCGATGGCCGCTGGTCCGCGGGCGACGAAATCGCCCGGTTCGGTCAGGAGGGAGACATCCCGGTGGTGGGCGACTTCAACGGCGACGGAATCGACGAGCTCGGCGTCTACCGGGCCGGCATGTGGCTGCTCGATACGGACGGGGATCGCAAGTTCACTTCCCGCGACCAGGTATTCCAACTCGGCGGACCGCTCGACACGCCCATCACCGGCGACTGGAACGGCGACGGAGTCGACCAGCCGGGTCTGTACCGGTCGCTGGATCCCTGATGCGGGATCCCTGGTGGAAGAGAGGTTGTGCAGCCCTTAAGCTGTTTATGTGTCGGAGTTCATAACGCTCCGGCTCCCTCGCCGGCTTCTGGCGAGGGGCTGGCGGAACTGAGGAACACAGCCCGCGGCAAGCGCATGCACGCCCCTTCTGCCCGAGGTCCCGGCGACACGACCCGCTTGCGGATTGTGCACCTGCTGGCCTGGACCGTCGGCAGCGCGATCATGCTGGCCGCCCTTCGCCATTTCGATGCGGCTGCCAGCCTGGAACCGCAACCGTTGCGGACCGCCGGCTTGCTGTTCTACGGGCTGGTGTACGGAGCCGCCCTGGCCGGGCTGCTGTTGCCGTTCAGCCGATACTTCTGGGGAGGCGCGGCGTATCCCCGCCAACCAGGGCACTGGCTGCTGCTGACGAACGGCGTCATCGCGCTGGTGTTCTGTGGCGTGCGAGCGGCGGATCTGCTGCCGTTGTCGTATGCCTCGCAACTCACGCTCCAGGCTCTGGCCACGGCGCCGCCCGCGGCGTTCTACTTGTGGGGCGCGGTGGCCAGCCGCGACCGGGCCCGCTGGATCATTCTGCTGACGATGCTCGGTTCCCTGCACGCCGTCCAGAGCCTGGTACTGATCTGGCTGGCGGGCAGCCTGGCGGCGCGGCCCGGCGGCCTGGACGCGATTCTGATCGAACTGATGGGGATCCTGCAGACCCACGGCACTCTGGCGGCCGGCATGCTGCTGCTGCTGGCCACCGTGCTGGATCTCACGCGCCGCGAGACTCGCGACTGGCTGCACTGGGTGGGCATCGGCGTCGAGATGGCCACGATCGTCTGGATCCTGCTGGCCTAGTCTGGATTCCGCTGGCCTGGATGCCCTGGGGACGGAGGCAACGTCCCGGGAATGGCCCCCATCGCGCCGCCGGTCTACTGCAGTTCGCCCTGCCACTGCAGAACTAGTTGCAGGGCTTCCAGCGGCGTCAGGCGATTGACGTCCACGTCGCGGATTTTCGCCAGCAAGGGGTGTTCGTAGGGGGCGAACAGGGTCAACTGGAGATCGCCTTTGCGCTGCCGCGTCTTCGCGGCCACCTTGGGGCGACCTTCGGGGTCGAGGTGTTCGGCTTCAAGCTGGGCTAGAATCTGCTTGGCCCGTTCGTTGACCGAGCGGGGCACGCCCGCCAGCCGCGCCACGTGGATCCCGTAGCTCTTGTCCGCCGCGCCCGGCACGATCTTGTGCAGGAACACGACGTTGTCCTCCCACTCCTTGACCGACACGTTCAGGTTGCGGACCAGCGGCAGCGAGTCGGCCAGGTCGGTCAGCTCATGATAGTGCGTGGCGAACAGCGTGCGGCAACCGAGCTGTTCGTGCAGGTGCTCGACAATCGCCCAGGCCAAAGAAATGCCGTCGTAGGTGCTGGTCCCGCGGCCGATTTCGTCCAGAATCACCAGGCTGCGGGGGGACGCGGTGTTCAGGATCCGCGCGGTCTCGGTCATCTCGACCATAAACGTACTCTGGCCGCGCGACAGTTCGTCGCTGGCGCCGACGCGGGCGAAGACCCGATCGGCCACGCCAATCCGCGCTCGGCGAGCCGGCACGAAGCTGCCCATCTGGGCCATCAGCACCAGCAGGGCCACTTGCCGGATGTAGGTGCTTTTTCCGGCCATGTTCGGACCGGTAATCAGCAGGATCCGGCCGTGCTGGTCATCGGCCCAGGTGTCGTTGGGAACGAACGTGCCCTGGGGTTCGAGAATATCCAGAACCGGGTGCCGCCCGTCCTCGATCCGCAGCACCGGTTCGGCCACCAGTTCGGGACAGCAGTAGCCGCGCTGCCGGGCCAGATCGGCCAGGGCGGACAGCACGTCGAGCTGCGCCAGGGCATTGGCCGTGGCTTGCAGGCGGCGGGCGAACTCCTGCACCTGGTCGCGCAGCCGCACGAAGATGTCGTATTCCAGTTGCTGAGCCTGATCGTCGGCCGTCAACACCCGCTCCTCGTATTCCTTCAGTTCGGGCGTGATGTAACGTTCGGCGTTCTTCAGCGTCTGCTTGCGGATGTAGTGCGGAGGGACCTTCTCCTGGTGCGCGTTGGTCACTTCCAGGTAGTAGCCAAACACCTTGTTGTAGCCGACCTTCAGGCTGGGGATGCCGCAGCGCCGCGTCTCCTCGGCCTGGTACTCGGCGATCCATTGCTTGCCGCCCGTGGCCAGCTCGCGGAGCTGATCGAGCCGCGGGTCAAAACCCGCTCGCACGAACCCTCCCTCGCGGGGCGACAGCGGGCAGTCGTCCACCAGCGCCAGTTGCAACGGCCCGGCCAGCTCGGGGCATTCGTCCACCGCCTCCCGCAGCTCGGCCAACAGGCCGACAGCCGGCGACGCAACGTCCGTTGACGGGTTGTCCGGCGCCATGTTATCCGGTGCCATGTTATCCGGTGACGGGCTATCCGGTGACGGGTTGATTTGCACGGCGGGCAGTTTGGCCAGCGAGCGTTTCAAGTCGGGCAGAGCGGCCAGTGTCCGGCCGACGAACTGCAGATCGCGTGGACTGGCCCGCCCCGTGGTCACGCGAGCCAGCAATCGCTGCAGGTCGTAGACGCCGGCCAGTTGCCGGACCAGTTCCCGCTGCACCGACGGATGTTCCGCCATTTGGCCCACGGCCTGTTGCCGCCGGCGGATCTGGAGCAAATCGCAGAGCGGATTGGCCAGCCAGTCGTGCAGTTGCCGGGAGCCCATCGAGGTGGCGGTGCGGTCCAGGACGGCCAGCAGCGAACCTTCGCGGCGGCCGTCGCGGATCGTGCGGGTCAGTTCCAGGCTGCGGCGGGTCGCTTCGTCAATCTCCAGCGTGCCGCCAGCCCGGTAGGGCAGCAGGCGGTCCAGGTGGTCCAGCGAGCAGCGCTGGGTTTCCTTGAGGTAATCCAGCACGGCGCCGGCCGCGCGCAGGGCCAACCCGTCCTCGTCGCCAAAGCCGAAGCCCGCCAGCCCCGACGTGCCGAAGTGCCGCGACAGCCCCTCGATGGCCGACGCCTGCGAGAAGGCCCACGCCGGGCGCCGCGAGATCATCGTGCGGGAGCCGAGCGTTTCGGCCAGCCCGGTGGCGTCCTCGCTGAGCAAACACTCGGACGGGGCAATCCGCGCCAGTTGGTCGGCCAGGTGTTGTCGAGGAAACACGGCCGCGTGAAACCGGCCCGTCGACAGTTCGGCCCAGGCCAGCCCGATCTCTTGCGACTGGCGGTCCTTGCTTCCCGGCAGCGCGACCGCGGCCAGGTAGTTGTGTTCCCGCGGGTCCAGCAGGGCGTCGTCGGTCAGCGTCCCGGGCGTGACGACCCGCGTCACTTCGCGCTTGACCAGCCCCTTGGCTTGCCGCGGATCCTCCATCTGCTCGCAGACCGCGGCCCGCAGACCGGCCGCGATCAGCTTGCCCAGGTAGCTTTCCAACTGGTGGTGCGGGAAGCCGGCCATGGGAATGGCGTTCTCGCCCTTGTCGCGGCTGGTCAATGTCAGCCCGATCACGCGGGCGGCCGTCTTGGCGTCTTCGTAAAACAGCTCATAAAAGTCGCCCATGCGAAACAGCAGCAGCGCGTCGCCACAGACCTGCTTGGCCTCGTGGTACTGCTGCATCATCGGCGAGCGGCTGGCGGCGGGTTCGGTCATCTTCTTGCTTCTTGCTTACTGCGTGGCCGCGATGGCGTCCCTGATCAGATCGTCCAGCGGGACGCGGCCCAGCGGTTCGACCAGCCGCGGATGCACAAACAGGCGGACGCGCTTGACATAGTCGTCGAACTGCTGCTGAGCCAGCGTGCGCACGACGGGCGAGACGTCGCCCAGCATGCGATAACAGTGTTCCTTGGCGAAGTAGATCTCGACCTGAAACTCCACTTCCCGCCGCTGAGGCGGCGCGTCGAACAGCACTTCGTGCGGCGCCACGCGGCGGGCCAGGGCATGGCTGAGCCGGTGGGCCAGCGCGTCGGCGCAGGCCACCAGCCAGGGATAAGGTCGCCGAGCCAGCTTCTCGTACAGCTCCGCCTGCTGGAACAGGCTGTACTGGGCCAGCCGTTTGTACAACTGCCGCCGGGCGCCGAACAAACCGTCCAGCAATTCGCCGGCCGGACCCTGCCCGGCCACCCGCCGCATCTGGTCCACCAGCGGCTGCTCGGTCAGCCGGAACAGGGCGTCCAGATCCAGTTGGCCGTGCAGCACGTAGAATGCCCGCTGCAACATGGCGGTGGCCGCCCGGACCGCGTGATGCCAGTAGACCTCGCTGAACATCACGTACCGGGCGAAGACCAGCATCTCGGCCGCCGTTCGTCCCTTGTCGCTGACCGCCAGCCCCTCGCCAGCCTCGTTCAAGCACAGGCTGCCGATCAACCGCTGCTGGTCGAAGTTCCGGCCGTAGGGCACTCCCGCGTGCAGACTGTCGCGCGGCAGATAGTCCATCTTGTCCACGTCGATCGGTCCGGACAGCATGCTGCCGAGGATCCTGCCGGCAGCATCCCGCGGCTTCTCGGACAGCAGCGACACGACCTCCCGCGGCTGAATGCCCCAATCGTCGCGCAGCGCGTCGGCGATTTCGCCCTCCAGCAGAAAGCTGTTGGCGAACAGCTCGTGCTGGGGCACTCCCGGCAGCCGGATGTCCTCCATCGGATGGCAGAAGGGCCAGTGGCCCAGGTCGTGCAGCAGAGCGGCCGCCACGAAGACTTCCGCCTGGTGCCTTGTCACGCGGCTGGCGAACCGCTCGTCGTGCGCCAGTTGCTTCAGGTACACCAGCGCCATCCGGTAGACGCCCAGCGAATGCTCGAACCGCGTGTGATGCGCCGCCGGATAGACCAGCGAGACCAGTCCCAGTTGGCTGATCTGAGCCAACCGGCGAAACTCGGCCGTGTCGATGATCTGCCGCACGCGAGGCGTCAGCGGCACGTCCAGTTCGGGTGGAATCCGCACCAACTGCCGCCGGGCGTCCAGCCCTTGGACTTCGGGGATGCCGCTTAACTCCTGCGTGCCGCTCAATAGACTTGCACTCCCGCGATCCAGCACAGGGCGACGGTCACCAGCACGTACAGTCCGTAGTGGATCGCCCCGTTGCCGAAGTCCAGGTCCAGGCTGGCGAAGCTGGCCAGGGCCCCCACCAGCACGAAGGGCGGGACGACGAACAGCAGGTGCACGATCTCGATGCGGCCGTCGAACAGGTAGTGCAGCACCAGGGCGTAGCCGCCCCACAGCAGGGCGTAGACCAGCCCACAGATCACGGCCCGCAGCAACAAGGACCGACCGCGATACGGTTCCAGCTCGTCGTTCCGCAGAAACGTGTAACCCGCCCAGGCCAGGGCCGGTCCGAGCAAAGCGGCTCCCGCCCCCAGAATCTGCCAGGTGGCGCTGTCCCGGTTGGACCTCAGCACCAGCGCGGCCGCTAAGGCGCCCACCACAACAATGCCCACGGCGGCCGCCGCCAACGGCGAAAACCGCGTTTCGCTGCGCGCGATTGGCTTCAGCACGGGCCGGCCGGACTTATCCTTCGGACCATGCGCCTCCGGCGCGTGGACCACGACCTGTTCGTTCAGCGCCGGAATTCGGATCATTCCCTTGCAACTGGGGCAGGGACCCTCCTTGCCAGCAAACTTCTCGCTGACCTTGAACCGCTTGTGGCATCCGGGGCAAGTGACGTCTATCGGCATCGGATCAGCTCGTCGTGATACTCGGACCGTGAAGCCTCCCGCCGCATCGGGTGGCGCACTCAGTTTCCCATACTGCCCTAAGCCGTCAAGAAGTCAGGAGCGTTGAAGTTGGGGACCGTTCCGAGTAGGATTCGTGCGGCTGCCTGAGCCCGGAACGGATGTGCCGCGAGCGGTTCCGGGGGCCGGTTGAAAGCTCGCGCGACCCCGCCTCTCGCCCCGGTTGACATGGTAATCAAGTTCATCTGCCCGAATGGCCACCAACTGTCCGCTCCCGATGATCGAGCGGGCAAGCCGGGAAAGTGCCCCAAGTGTCAGACCGCGTTTGTGGTACCGGACCTGGAGGAGCTGGACGAGGCGGAGCAGGGCAAGATCTCGATGCAGGCGGGTGATTCGTCCCCGTCCGGCAGTTCCAGCACCCGACCGGCTTCGGCCGACGTGATTGTGTTTCTCTGCCCCAACGGGCACAAGCTGAATGGGCCCGCCAGCCTGAAAGGACGTCCCGGACAGTGCCCGCATTGTGGAGCCAGGTTCGTGATTCCGGGCGACGAGGACGAGGAGGAGCCGGCGGCAGCCGACGCCACCGCGGGGATCGCGCCCGGGTCGCCACCTGCCGAGATTCTCGCCACCGGCTCCGCGCCGTCGGGCGCCCATCTGATTGGCCTGGCCACGCGCGGCGACCAGCCGCTGGAACCACCGGCCAGCCTGGCGGACGAGGTCGAGGAGGTGCCGATCGTCGAGGTGGTCGAAGACGACCTGCTGGAAGGCGCCCATCCGCTGGCCGTGCTGTTGCACCACCTCTGCCCGGCCGCGACGGAAGCCTGTCCCCTGGAACTGCAGTTCAAGGACGGCAAGACGTTGGCCGCCGAGGGGTTCGTTCGCCGCATGTCGCTGGGCGACTACGCCGTGTTTGTCCATCCCGACGGCGGCACCCAGCAGGCCGTGACGATCGTGGCCTGGGACGACATCAGCCGCCTGACCGTCCGCCGTCAAACGGCCGAGAACTGGCTGGACTGACAGCCCGCCTGCCCGATCTACTCCATCTCGGACAGGTCGCCCTCGGTGACCAGCGTGAAACCCTTATTGCCCAGCGTCTCCAAGGCCATCTCGATGTTATCCACCATCAGCGCCACGGCCGGGCGCCCGTGAGGACGGATAATCAGGGGATAGGCCTGCACAATGTTGATCTCCGCCTGCAGCAAGGCCGTGCAGACCTGCAGTAGCGGTTGGCTGCCTTCGGGCAGCTCCACGCCGATCAGGTCGCTTTCGATCATCGCCAACCCGGCCCGCTCCAGGATCTCCCGCCCCTGTTCCGGGTGGCTCAGCAGAAACCTCACGAACGCGCACTCCGTGGCGTCGTTGATCGACAGAGCGACGATGCGGACCTTGCTGCCCTCGAACCGCCGGACCACTTCCAGCAACTGCCCGACCCGGTTTTCGAGAAACACGGTAAACTGGCGAATCGTCGGGTAGTTCCTGCCTCGCATCGTGGAATAATTGGTCGCCGAGCCTTCACCTACGCTCATGAATTCTCCGCTCCGTGCACCCTGGGGTCCGCGCCGGCGACTTGTAACAGCCACTCACCAGAATAAGGAACCGCAAGGATGCCGTCAACTTCGAGCGGTTTCCCGGCGGCCAGGCCACACCTTGAAACCAGACGGAACCAACATGCTGAGCCAGCACGAGATCACGATTCGCGTCCGGTACCAGGAAACGGACGCCCAGGGGCGGGTCCACCATGCCAATTACCTGACCTATTTCGAACTGGGGCGGGTCGAATTGCTGCGGGCCGCCGGCTACAGCTACCGCCGCCTGGAGCAGGAGGAACAACTGCTGCTGGTGGTGGCCGAGGCCACGTTGCAGTACTTCCAGCCCGCCAGTTACGATGACTTGCTGCGGCTGATCACCCGCACCCATTCGGCCAAAGGCGCTCGCCTGGTGCATCACTATGAACTGTTCCGCGACCAGCAGGTGCTGGTAACCGGCCAGACGGTGCTGGCTTGCGTCGATCGCCAGGGTCGCGTCCGCCGGCTGCCTGACTGGCTGCAATTGCGTCGCGAACCGGAAACAACTCCAGGCGGAGAGGTGGAGGATGGGGCCGCGGATTGACTGCCCAATGGTCCCGCACCGCCCGCACCTGGGCTGCTGGCTGGCGGGCTTCCTGCTGGCCTTGGCTGCCGGCTGCGAGCGGCCAGCCGACAGTCGCGCTCCGCCGCCGCCGGACACAGAACCGGCGGAGCTGCTGGCGAGCCAGCGGGTCGAAGCCTGGCACGCGGTCCAGGAATTGCCCGGACCGATCGCTCAATTCGAAACCGTATTCTGGGAACCTGCCGACACGTTCAGCCTGCGCGAACAGATCTGGCACACGCCGCTGGTCCGGGATCGCTCGGTGCTGGAAATCGGCACCGGCACGGGCCTGGTGGCCCTGTGTTGCCTGGGAGCCGGCGCAAGTCGCGTGGTGGCCACCGACATCAATCCGGCGGCGGTCTCCAATGCCCGCTACAACGCCCAGTTGCTGGGCTGGAACTCCCGCCTGGATGTGCGGCTGGTCCCCAGGTCGAGTCCCGCGGCATTCTCGGTGGTGGAAGACGGCGAGCGGTTCGACTTGATCGTTTCCAATCCGCCGTGGGAGCCAGGCACGCCGGCGCATATCGCCGAGTTCGCGCTGTATGACCAGGAGTTTGCCCTGCTCGAATCGCTGCTTCGCGGCTTGCCCCGGTACCTGCAACCCGGCGGGCGAGCGTTGCTGGCCTACGGCTGCGTCACGGCGATCCGCCGGGCCGTTGAACTGGCCGAACAGCTTCAACTGCGAATCGAAGTCCTCGACGACCGGCGGCTGGAAGACCTGCCGGAGGTGTTCCTGCCCGGCATGCTGCTGGAGGTGACGGTTCCCGATCGGGAGACGTCCGGCAGGTAGCAGGAGCTGGATTGCCCATGCCAGGATGTCCTGCCTAGGACAACTACTCCACGTTCTTCGCGGGCTTCTCCGGCAGATGCGGACGGACCAGCACACCGAACGTATCCACTCCGGAAACGATCACAGCCTCGCCGGCCCCGATCCACTCGCCACCCTGCGACTTGGCCGGCACCCGCTTGTCGGCCACCAGCACGACGCCGGTCGGGCTAAGCGGAGCGGCCGCCCGGCCGACCATGCCAACAAGCGTCGAGTCGCTGTTGAGCGTCGTCTGGTTCGACTTCCGCGATTTGGAAGACTCGCTGCATGGCAGCACGCAGCAATCGCCGCACACCACGCAGCCGTCGCAAGCGGCATGGTGGTGCTCGCCTCCCCCGCAGCCGTCGCAACCATGGCAGCCGTGACAGGCACATCCCTCGCCGCCGCCCGCGTCGCAGCAGCCCCCGTCGCAGCAGCAGCCTGGGTCGCACTCGCCCCGCCGCCGGGCGAACCAGCGGCGAAACGGCCGGG
>JAGFJK010000182.1 GCA_024102795.1 Pirellulaceae bacterium | reverse complement strand
CCGAGTGTTCCAGAGCTGCCAGCGCGTGCTCTTCCGCCAGCGCGGCAGCCTCCTCCGCCGCGTGCTCTTCCGCCGACGCCGCTGGTTCCTCCTCGTCCGGTTGGCCGTCCGGCAGCGGTTCCAGCGTGCAGTCCCAGTCGCTATGGTTCACGTCCAGCGGCAGCACCCGCACGCCGTGCTGCCGCAGATCGCCAATCAACTGGGCCGGAGCGTAAAAGCCCATCGGCTGGCTGTTGAGCAGGGCAGCCGTATAGGCGGCCGGATAATGGCATTTCAGCCAGGCGGAAACGTACACCAGCAGCGCGAAGCTGGCCGCGTGCGACTCCGGAAACCCGTACTCGCCGAAACCGCGAATCTGCAGAAACACCTGCTCGGCGAACTCCTGGGGCAACCCCCGCTCGCGCATCCCCTGCAGCAGTTTGAGCCGGAACTGTTCGATCACGCCCGGCCGCCGCCAGGCTCCCATCGCCCGCCGCAACTGGTCCGCTTCGCCCGGCGTGAAACCGGCCGCCACCACCGCCAGCCGCATCGCCTGCTCCTGGAAGATCGGCACTCCCAGCGTCTTCTCCAGCACCTGGCGGATCGCCTCGCTGGGGTAACTCACCTGTTCCAGCCCCGCGCGGCGCCGCAGGTACGGATGCACCATCTGCCCCTGGATCGGTCCGGGACGCACAATCGCCACCTCGATCACCAGGTCGTAGTAGCAGCGGGGCCGCAGCCGCGGCAGCATGCTCATCTGCGCCCGGCTTTCGATCTGGAACACGCCCACCGTGTCGGCCCGGCCGATCATGTCGTACACCGCGGGGTCGCCTTCCGGAACGCTGGCCAACGTCCACCGCCGCCGTTCGTGCCGGGCGACCAGGTCGAAACACTTGCGGATCGCGCTCAGCATGCCCAGGGCCAGGCAATCGACCTTCAAGATCCCCAGCTCCTCCAGGTCGTCCTTGTCCCACTGAATCACCGTGCGGTCCGGCATGGCGGCGTTCTCGATCGGAGCCAGTTCGCACAGCGGCCCGCGGGTGATCACCATCCCTCCGACATGCTGCGACAGATGCCGGGGGAACCCGATCAGTTGCTCGACCACGTACACAAACCGCCGCCCCAGCTCCGACTGCGGGTCGATCCCGGCCTGCGGGCAGAGCTGTTGCAGATCGACCTGGCGAGCCTGCCCGTCGACGTTCTTGGCCAGGCGATCGACTCGATCCGGCGACAGTCCGAGGGCCTTGCCCGCGTCGCGCAGCGCGCTGCGGGCCCGGTACGTGATCACCGTGGCCGTCAAACCGGCCCGCTCCCGGCCGTACTTCGCATACAAATACTGCAGCACCTCCTCCCGCCGCTCGTGTTCGAAATCCACGTCGATATCCGGCGCCTCGTTCCGTTCGCGGCTGACGAACCGTTCGAACAGCAGGTCGGTCCGCTCCGGATCGACCGAAGTGATGCCCAGGCAGTAGCAGACGGCCGAGTTGGCCGCCGACCCGCGCCCCTGGCAGAGAATGCCTTGCCGGCGAGCGAACCGGACCAGGTCCCAGACGGTGAGGAAATACGCCTCGTACTGCAACTGGCCGATCAGCTCCAGCTCGTGCCGCAGCAGGCCCCGCACCTTGTCGGGAATCCCCCGCGGATATCGCCGCGCGGCACCTCGCCAGGTGAGCGTCGCCAGGTACTGGCCGAGCGTCATGCCGGGCGGCGCGAGCTCCTCGGGATACTCGTACCGCAACTGGTCCAGCGAAAACCCGCACCGCTCGGCAATCTCGCGCGTGCGGCGCAGCGCCGCGGGCACGTCGGCGTACAACGCGGCCAGCTCGTCCAGCGGACGCAGATGCCGCTGCGCGTTGGGGAACAGTTCGGGCCGAGCGTCGGAGACCGTCGTGCCGTGCCGGATCGCGGTCAGCACGTCGTGCAGCACCTGGCGCGCGGGCACGTGGTAGTGGACATCCCCGGCGGCCACCAGCCGCAGCC
>JAGFJK010000173.1 GCA_024102795.1 Pirellulaceae bacterium | reverse complement strand
ATGCGGCCGGTCTGGTGCCCGCTGCGCAGCCCGGTCGCGCTCTCGATGTTCGTCGCGGTGATGCCGTTGTGGCAGCCGATGCACAGGTCATACGGTCGGTCGCGCAGCAGGCGATCGTTGTACGGGGCGAAGTGCGACACGTGGCAGGCACTGCACGCCGCGTCATTCATCGACCGGAACTCGAGCGGCACGCCATTCGTCACCGTCGCCGGAACCGTCCGTGGGCTGAGCGTGTGCGCGCTGGTCCGCCAGCCGTTCATCTGGTGGCAGGTCGTGCACAAAGCGCCCTGCCGATCGGTAATCCGCAGGAAATTGCCGAACTCGTTGTTGTGCGGATCGTGACAGGCCACACACTCCAACTCCCCCCGCGGGCCGAGCTTGATGGCCTGGCTGACGAGCTGCGGCGGGCGCAGTTGCGAATCGCGATTCGACAACTGCTGGTCGTACCGGAAACCGATCGGGTGATCGTCGGACAGGTCGTTGGTCAGGTTGCTCAGGCCCGTCGGCATGAACGGCTGGTTCATGACAATCGGGTCGGTCGGCGGCCGGCTGAGCACCAGCCCCATCGCGATGCTGCCGTCGTGGCAGCTCAGGCACATCTTGCTCTCCGGGCCCGGCTGATCCAGCCGCGCCTGCAGCGTCGAGCTCTGGTAGATCCGATACCAGGTCTGCGGCATGTGCCGGTTCCACGCCGGGATCGCCGGGTCCGAGTTGTGCGGCGCATGGCAGAAAATGCAGATCTCATCCTCGTTGACCGCGCGAATGTTGGCCCGGCCGAACATGGAGAGGTCGTGCGGCGAGTTTACGATGCTGTCCTGCGCCTGCAGCGGCGGCCAGACCACCGCCAGGCCTACCAGCAGCGCAACCAGGCCAAGGCGGATCATGTGCGTCCCTCCCGCAGGTACTGGAACACCTGCACGCGGCGGTTGTAGCTGTCCGCGACCCAGATCCGGTCGCGATCGTCGATGGTAATCCCGCTGGGCAGATAAAACTCGCCCGGCCCGGTGCCTTCCTGCCCGAACGCCATCAGCAGCCGGCCGTCAATCTCGAACAGTTGCACATTCTCGAACTGATTGTCCAGGACGTACAGGTGCCCATCGCGATCGAACGCCACGTCGCGCGGCAGCGCGAAGTCCCCCGCGCCATCGCCTTTCTGGCCGAACGCCGCCAGCAGCACGCCCGCCCCGTCGAACACCTGCACGCGGAAATTCATCGCGTCCGCGACGGCGGCGCCGAACGGCGGCCGCACGGCGAGCCCGGCCGGAAAGTTGAACTGCCCCGGATCGCTCCCGCGGCCGCCGATCTCCTGGACGAGTTGCCCGTCGCGGTCAAACACGGCCACGCGGTTCTGCTTCGCGTCGAGCACCCACAGCGCGCCGGTTTCCGGATTGACCGCCACGCTCGCCGGTCGCTCCAGTTGCCCCGCCCCGATCGTTCGCTGATACGTTCCGTCGAGACCGTAGGCGAAGACTTGCGCCCGCTGGCTGTCGGCCACGAACAACGTCTGCTCCGCCAGCGCCAGGTCCACCGGCCAGCCCAGCGGCTGACCGTCGGCCGCGGCGATCACGCCATACGCCCGCGTCGCGAGGTTGAGCATGTGCACGACGTGCCGCTGCCCGTCGCTCACGTACAACTGGTCGCCGGCCACTGCCACCGCCGTCGGCGTGGAAAAGTCGCTGGCCGGCTGTGGCCCGGCGAGAATCTCGCGGAGCGCTTCGCCGGCGGTGCGCTTGCGGCCCAGACTGCTTTCCCCCACCACTTCACCGAGGTAGCGGATGCGCGGCGTGTCCGGCGCCGCCGGCCACACGGGCGCCGTCGCCGG
>JAGFJK010000168.1 GCA_024102795.1 Pirellulaceae bacterium | reverse complement strand
TAGTTGCACGTGCAGCCCGCCGTGAGATTGGGGATGTTCAGCACGCCGTTGGCCGGATACAGATTGTTGTTCACCGAACAGCCGGGGCGGACGCCGAGCAGCGGAGTAATCTCGCGGCTGTCCAGGTCGATCCAGGCCGAGTTCGCTCGATAGCGCGTGGTCAGCAGATGCGTGCTGGCCCGCGTGCCCGTGCACCCGCGGCGGACCCAGCCTAACGAGTCGCCAAGCTGCTTGCCCGACAGCAGGTCAAACATCAGCAGGTTCTGTTCGTCCCCGGTCAGCAGCCGGTTGCCGGCGATGTACCCCGGCACGCTCGGCGCGGGCAAGCCGCGCCCCTTGATCGCAAGTCCAGCCGCCGGCGGCTCGAATGGCGGCGGCAGCGGCCGACCGTCGATGCCGCGGTAGAACCCCGTGGAAGTGACCAGCATGTCCAGCGACGCGCTGTATCGGAGCCGGGCGCCTCCCGCGTTCCGCCAGACACGTTCCCCGGTGGCGATGTTCAGGGCGAACGTGCTGCCGTCGCGACGCTCGTCCTCTCCCCGCCGCGGATCGGCCAACTCGGCGCAGAACAACTTGTCCGCGCCCACGGCCAGGCTCAACTCGTTCCGCTCGGCCTCCACACGCCACAACAGTTTGCCGGTCGAAGGCTGCACGCACAGCACGTGGTTCCCGCTGTTGCCCAGCAAGACGTCACCCGTAACCCGCAGGTTCGACCACGGTTTATCCAGACCGTCCGGCAGGTCCATCTGCCCGCGCAGCTTTCCCGTGGCTGCCTGAAACACCAGGCATGTCGGTCCGGCGCTCAGGTAAATCGCCTCAGCGGTGGCCACCAGTTCGGCCGTCGACGGCAGCGCCGCTCCCGGACCCCACTGGCGATGCCTGGCGTAGCGCACCCGGTCGCGGTCCGACGGATCGTCCAGCGGCTTGGCGCCGAACGGTACCTCGACCTCCCACAGCTTGCGACCCGTGTACACGTCGGAAGCCAGCAGGACGCCTTCCTCGAAGATGACCACGCGACCGCCGGCGACCCGGACCTGCACCTGCCCTGGATACTTGTGCCAGCGCTGCGCCGCGTCGAACCAGAGCACCGCCAGCGGCGGCCGGATGAATTCATCTTCCGAGGCGCCCGTGCAAGCGGCATTCGCCTCGGCATGCGACCAGTCGGCTGCTCCAGGCAACGCGCCCTCGCGGGACAACAGGACCAGGTTGCCGGCCGTTCGCACGTTGGCGCCCGGCAGCCGCTCGTCCCGTACCACCTGCGCCACGTCGCTTGGATCCGCCGGCAAACCCCAGATGCAGGCGACTCCACCGTACGGTCGCAGGGTCTGGAACACGGGCTGCCACGATGCCCGCGACAACGCGGCTGCGAATTCAGCGGGCGTTTCGGAAACAATCAAGCTCGCCAGGTAGGGCGAGAACGGGTAATCCGCCGGATCGCCGACCAGGACACTGGCTCGAGTGCCGTACAGTCCCAGTTCAAGCAGCCGCTGGCGCACGGCCGCGGCCTGGCGATCATCGTTATCGACCGCGATCACGTGCAGATCCGACTGCCGCACAAGCTCCTCGATCAATCGTCCCGAATCCAAGCCCAGCACCAGGGCGAATCCGTCCCGGACACCCGTCGCGTTCAGAATCTGCTCGGCCTGCCCGGTCCACTTGTCGGCGGCGGCGGGTGGCGAAATCGATTCGACATGTTGCGCCACCTCCGCGGCTGGGGCAGCGCCCAGCGCGAGGATCGTTCCCTCGGTGGTCACGATGAACAGCTTTTCGTCGGCGGCGAGCATCCGCGCCGGAGTGCCCTCGATCGGCTGTCGCCAGACAACTCGCGGTTCCGGGCCGGCCGTGTCGATCGCTTCCACAACCCCCGGCCCGCCGACGTATAATCGGCTGCCGGCCTTGAGATGCAGTTGCAGCGTCGAGGGGATTTCCCAGAGCTGGCGGAACTCGGCGCCAAACTGATCCGGCACCTCGTCCTTGGCGCGATGCGGCGGGATGTTGTCGGAGGTCCACTTCCGCAGCGTGTAGGCCGTCAAGTCGCGGGCCACGAGGCTCTGATCGCTCTCGTACATCACGTCCGGAGTCAGTACCGGTTGGCGAAACCGGTCCAGTTCGCGCTGGTTCGCTCGTTCGATGTCCAGCCGAGTGAATCCGCCGGGATAGAGCAACGATTTGTAGTCCGACTGCCCGGCCTTCGTGCCCGCCAGCCGTTCGTCACTGGGGCGAGTGATGTCGAACAGATCGCCTCCATGGCTGAGATACTTGCCCACGCCGGCCACGAACCAGCAGCCTTTGGGCAGCCCCAGACGCCCGCCCCAGCCCATCGTGTACGTCTGCAACTTTCCGGTCCTCAGCTCCAGAAATGCCGGCAGTTGCGCTCCGCAGGGAACCACCAGCCGGTCGCCGACGATGGCCAGGTATCCCTGAGGCGTCAAGCCCGCGACGTGTCCGATCCCGTGGTCCCAGTTGCTGGCGGGAATCGCGTGGCTGTCGGTGTTCGACCAGACCGCCTCGCCGGACCGGGCATCCACGGCGTGCACGAACACACCTTCGCTGGGCCACAACCCGGCCGCAAAGTAAACGACGTCCTCGGCCAGAACCGGACCACCCCGAGCGGGCCACAGCGAGACCAGTCGGCCATGTCCGATCACGCCGCGGTTGCGCTGGCCCGCGGGCAGCCCGCGAAATCTCCAGCGCAGCGAACCGTCGCTGGCGTTCAGGCAATACAGATGGCCATCGTCCGACACAAAGTACACCTTCCCGTCCCAGGCCACGGGAGCGAAGCGTACGGGACCCTCGGCGAAGAACCGCCAACGCGCGACGCCGGTGGCGGTGTCCAGGGCGGTCACCGAGTCGGTCACCATGGAGGGCACGAACATCGTCTGGCCCATCACCACCGGTTCGTAGGCAGCGTCGTAACCCAGCCGCAGCTCGTATGGAAACGCTGGCCGCGGCGCCGGCAGAGTGCGAGTCCAGAGAAGCTGGAGCTGGTCGGGAAGCTGGTCGGGCGACGCGGCCGTGCGCCCGGCGTCGTAACGGAACTGCGGCCAGTCGCCGGCCCACAGCCGCGCGGTCAGCGGACAGGCCAGGACAAACAGCAGGAGCAGGCCTGGGCGGTTCATGATGCGTGTTCCCTGCGATCAAACGGGAGTTGGTCTGGACCGCGTGGAACGAACGCCGCGGTCCCGGATAACAAATTTTCCCAGTTAGTGGAGCGATTGTCCCCAATCGCTCTTCCGGCGGCACGCCGGACCAGTCCGTCGGGCCTTCGGCCCGCCGAACCCGATTGGGGACAATCGGGCTACACACAGTTAGTGGAGCGATTGT
>JAGFJK010000150.1 GCA_024102795.1 Pirellulaceae bacterium | reverse complement strand
CCAATCGTTCCAGAAACTGCCGCCGATCGTGCATGGGCTTTCCCAGTTCAGTCAGGCAGCGCCCCTTGGGACGAACCTTGTGCGATCAGTCCACGAACACAAACTCGTTCAAATTCAGCAGCAGGCGGCACAGATTCTCGGTGCCATGCTGCCGAGCGTAATCGGCCAGTGCCGCCCGCTCCGCCTCCGCCGGCCGCCGGCCGGTGACCAGTCCGAAGCCCCGCTCCACTTGCGCGTCGTCGCCGTCCGCCTCGCTCCGCAGGCGCGCGGCAAAGTGTTCCGACATCCGCAGCATGAACTTGTTGTTCAACAGCGACAGAGCCTGCAGCGCCGTCACCGTCTCGTCGCGCTTCGGAACGCTTTGCGACGAGTCGGCGCAGTCCAGCGCCGTCATGAACGGATCCGGCTGGCTGCGGACGATGAACCGATAGATCCCCCGGCGGTGCGAACGGGCATCGTCCGGATCGTGCAGGTCGTATTCGTAGTGCGGCGAGTGCTCCGGCCGCTCGACCACGAACAACTGGTAGCCGGGGCCGTACATCGAGCGGTCCAGTTTGCCGCTGACCGCCAGCACCGCGTCGCGCACCTCCTCGGCCGTCAGCCGCCGCCGGTTCATCCGCCACAGCCAGGCGTTGTCGCGATCGAGCTGGCTTTGTCGCGGGTCGTCGGCCGACGACTGGCGGTACACGGAACTGGTCACGATCAGCTTGTGCAGCGTCTTGAGCGACTGCCCGCCGTCGCGAAACTCGACCGCCAGCCAGTCCAGCAATTCCGGGTGCGTGGGCAGTTGTCCCATGCGGCCCAGGTCGTTCGGCGAATCCACGATCCCCCGGCCAAAATGGTACAGCCAGACGCGGTTAACAATCGACCGCCAGGTGAGCGGATTGTCGGCGTGCACCAGCCAGTCGGCCAGGGCCACGCGGCGTTCTCCCTCGGCATGTTCCGACGGCAGGTTGAACCGCCAGTCCAGGCCGGGAATGATCGGCAGCGCGCCAGGAGCCACCTCGCCGCGCGGTTCGAGAATGTTGCCCCGATGCAGCACGTGGATGGCGCGCGGCCGGCCGCTGGCCGCTCCCGTGCCGACAAAGTTTCCCGCTCCGGTGTGCACCGTGCCCGCGTACACGCTGCGCTGCGGCGGCAGCGCCTGCAACGCCTCGGCCGTCTGCCGCAGCGCCTCGCCGGTGGCCGCCAACCTCGCACGCAGCTCGTCGCTCAGACTGGCCGCCAGCAGTTCGCGACGCTGCCGGGTCAACTCGGCGATTCGCTCCCGCCCGGGCTGGCCGGCCCCGTAGAAATACTCGTCCACCAGGTTCTGCCGCCGCCAGCGGACCGGAGCTTCGATCGAATCCAGTGCCGTGACCGGCTGCCCGCGCGCCGCGTTGCGCCCGTCGGGCGTGAGCACGCTCAATTCCGCCAGGGCAAAAATGTAGTCGTTCTGTCGCGGGGCCAGCCTCGTGGCGGTCACTCGCACGTAACGCGCCTCGGTGCCCGCCGGGGCCTGGATCGATTGCGGCGAGGTGCCCGGATTGTCCACGTCCGCCCGAGTGTGATCGACCAGCGTCGTCACGGCCCGCTGAAACAATGGGTCGTCGGACAGCTCGATCTTGTACCGGACGGGAAAGCCAAAGCCGTGCCCGATGCCGTTGAAATTGTCGTGGCAACCGACGTACACCACCGTGGCGATGGCGGTGGTCTGCCCCAGATCAACCTGCACCCACTTGGTCGCGTCGGGGCTGGCCTCGATGGCGCTGTGATAGCCGAATTCGGGCCGCGCTCCAGTCGCCGCCTGCTGCTGCCCGCGCAACTTGGACAAGTCCGCATCCACCGCCGCCAGCTGCGGGCCCGCGGCCCGCGCGACTTCGGAGTCCAGTTCCGCATGCTCCGCCGCCAGTTGCCGCTGGCGCTCGGCGAGCTGCTCTCGCCGCGCCGCCGTGTGCGGATCCGCGTCGTACGACCGCTCCGCCCGATCCAGGGCCGCGAACACCGCCTGCAGGCTGTAGTAATGCTCCTGCGTGACCGGATCGAACTTGTGGCTGTGGCAGCGGGCACATTGCACCGTGATACTGCAGAAGGTGTTCAGTGTCGAACTGACCATGTCGTCACGGTCGAGGTGCCGAGCGATCCGGCCGTCGATCTTCGTTTCCGGCACCTCGGCATGCCCGATGAAGTCCCAGGGGCCCGCGGCGATGAATCCCGTGGCCGTCACGCCGTCGACCGTGCCCGGCCAGAGCACGTCGCCCGCAATCTGCTCGCGGACAAACTGGGCATACGGCTTGTCCTGGTTCAACGAGCGGATCACGTAGTCGCGATACGGCCAGGCGTTGGGCCGCGGCTTGTCCTTGTCGTAGCCGTGCGTGTCGGCATAATGCACCACGTCCAGCCAATGACGGGCCCAATGCTCGCCATAATGCGGCGATGCCAGCAACCGGTCCACCAGCCGTTCGTAGGCCCGCGGGTCCTCATCCTGGACGAACTCCTCAACCTCTTCCGGCGAAGGCGGCAGTCCCAGCAAGTCAAACGACACGCGGCGGATCAGCGTCCGCCGATCGGCTTCGCTGGCACAGCTCAGACCCTGCTCGTCCAGCTTCCGCTGCACAAACGCATCGATCGGATTGCGCTGCGGAAGCTGGCGGCGCGCGTCGCCACCGGTTGCGGGACGGGCGTCGCGCTCCGGGACCGGCACGGCCGGCCGTTGCAGCGGCCGTAGCGACCACCAGTTCAAATCGGCCACTCGCGGTTCGCTCAACCGCACCTCCGCCGGCCAGCGGGCACCGCGGTCGATCCAGGCGCGAAGCGCCGCCAGGTCGTCGGCCGATAGCGGATCGGCGTCCTTGGGCATCCGCGCCCGGCCGCCCACCGGAGTCAGCACGTCGATCAGATGGCTCGCGCCCGCATCGCCCGGTTCGATGTAGCCGTCCGCAAACGCCCGCTCGGCCGTCTCCAGCGAAAAGTCGCCCTTCCGCTGCTGGTCGTTGTGGCAGCTCACGCAGCGCCGCTCCAGAAGCGGCGCGATCCGCTCGTGGAACTCATCAGGTTCCTCGCCGCGAGCCTGCCCGCCCACGGCCAGTAATAGGCAGGCAGCCAACAACTGGCAGGCAACCAGCAGTAGGCAGGCGGGCAGCAACTGGCAGGCGGCCAGGCAGGTCGTGGCAGATCGCCGGATCAATGGCCAAAAGCTGTTCACGGCTGGTTGGTTCCTGGATTACTCCGCTCAGTTTGGCTGGCCCGGCTCGCCAGCCCGGCCAACCGGCCCAACGAGCCGGCCCGCCCGGCCTTAGCCGATCCACTCGCGGATCACTTCACCGCCCACGTCGGTCAAACGGAAGTCGCGGCCCTGGAAGCGATACGTCAGCTTCAGGTGATTCAACCCGAACTGGTGCAGCAGCGTGGCATGCAGATCGTTCACGTGAACCCGCTGTTCGACCGCGTTCCAACCAATCTCGTCGGTCCCGCCGTACACCAGCCCGCCCTTGAACCCGCCGCCGGCCAGCACCATGCTGAACGAATACGGATGGTGGTCCCGCCCCGTGCCGACTTCCCGCTGACCGCTGCGATTCTCGCCCAGCGGCGTGCGACCGAATTCGGTTCCCCAGACGACCATCGTCGAATCCAGCATGCCGCGCTGCTTGAGATCGGAGATCAAGGCGGCGATCGGCTGGTCGACGCAGCCGGCGTTGTACGGCAGCTCCGTGGGGATGTTGCTGTGATGGTCCCAGGAGGCATAAATGATGTTGATGAACCGCACGCCCCGCTCCACCAGCCGGCGCGCGAGCAGGCAGTTGCGGGCAAAGCTCTTATAGGTGTCGCCCTGCTTGCCGCGGCCGCCAAGTCCCTGCGGTTCCTGGCGGTCCAGTCCGTACGCCTCGCGCGTCTGGGCGGACTCCTCTGACAAGTCGATCAGCTCCGGCGCGGCCGACTGCATCCGGTAGGCCAATTCGTAGGCCGCGATGCGAGCCGCAATCTCCGGATCGTGCACTTCCGCGTACCGCCTCTGGTTCAGGTCCCGCACGGCATCCAGCCCCTGCCGCTGCAGCTGCGGCGGAATCCCCGGCGGGCTGGCCAGGTTCAGCACCGGTTCGCCCTGGTTGCGGAACAGCACGCCGGCATACGTCGACGGCAGAAAACCCGACTGCCACAGCGTCGCTCCGCCCGACGATCCCCGGCCGCTGGTCAACACCACGTAGCCGGGCAGGTTCTGCGACTCGCTGCCCAGGCCGTAGGTCAACCAGGAACCCATCGTCGGCAGGCCGAACGTGCCGCGTCCGCATTGCATCATCAACTGGCCCGGATGATGGTTGAACTGGTCGGTGTGCAGCGAGCGGACCAACAGCAGATCGTCCGCCACACCGCCCAGGTGCGGCAACAACTCGCTCAGCTCCATCCCGCACTGGCCATGCTTCTGGAACTTGTAGGGCGAGCCCTGCAGCAGGGCCTTATCCTTCTTGATGAAGGCGAACCGCACGCGTTCCAGCAGCGAATCCGGCAGCGGCTGGCCGTGCCGCTGGTTCAACACGGGCTTCGGATCGAACAGGTCCAGGTGCGAAGGCGCTCCGGCCATGAAGATGAAAATGCAGGCCTTGGCCGGCGCCTCGAAGTGCGGCGGGCGCGGCTGGAGCGGATTGACGAAGCTCGGCGCGTCGCCGCCCGGCTCGGCCGCCGCCGCCGGGCGCAG
>JAGFJK010000144.1 GCA_024102795.1 Pirellulaceae bacterium | reverse complement strand
GTTCTTCGGCGCAAGCCGCAACGTTACGCTGGAAGCGATTGGGGACAATCGCTCCACCAACAGTGTAGCCCGATTGTCCTCAATCGGGTTCTTGGGCGCAAGTCGCAATGTTACGCTGGAAGCGATTGAGGACAATCGCTCCATCAACAGTGTAGCCCGATTGTCCTCAATCGGGTTCTTCGGCGCAAGCCGCAACGTTACGCTGGAAGCGATTGGGGACAATCGCTCCACCAACAGTGTAGCCCGATTGTCCTCAATCGGGTTCTTGGGCGCAAGTCGCAATGTTACGCCGGGAGCGATTGGGGACAATCGCTCCATCAACAGTGTAGCCCGATTGTCCTCAATCGGGTTCTTCGGCGCGCAGAAACGCTCGCTGCAGACGCAACGCTCGGAAAATTCTGGCAGCTCTCTGGTTGTCATCCGGATGGCGCAGTCGGCCATGCGGGGCTTTACCAGGCTCCGGCGCTGCGGGATAATCCCGCCGTCGCGGTTGGCCGTGGTTCGCGTCGAATCCAGATAGGGAACTGAGACGGTTGTCGACACGGACGTGCGGCGTGTGTGGGAGCTTGATCCTGGGCGATTCCAACTGACGAACCCCAAGTGGGAGCAGTGCGTCGCTGCCATAGTCGCCCAGGTCCAGGAGGCGTTGGGGTTGCGCGGCCAGAAGCTCACCACGCAGCTCTACAAGTTGTTGGTCTATGAGCAGGGGAGCTTTTTCCTGCCGCATCGCGACGGCGAAAAACTCGATCGAATGGTGGCGACGCTGCTGATCGGACTGCCGTCGGTCCACGACGGGGGTGAACTGATCGTGTGGCACGATGGCCGAGAGCATCAAGTCGAAAGGTCAGACACCCAAGAATCGAGCGGCTGGGCGGCGGGACCAGCGGTGGGAGTGGTGAGGGGCTGGTCCGGCGGAGGGGGAAAGGGAAGGGGCGGCCGGGGGCAAGCGGGCTGAAAGTGATGGGGAACGGGCGCGACGGGCCGCGTCAGGCATCTTCGAGACGCGGTATCCATGCACGCTGAGCGGAACGCTCGAGATGACGGGGTTACGGAGTGACGGATGAGGGGCGGGTGACGCGCTTCGGAGCCGGGCGTGGTGGGGCTGACGATCAAGCTGGCTGATCGTCATCACGCCTGCCGGCGCACGTTAATGCCACCCGGTCAGCCAAACGTCGCTCGGCAGTTTCGCATCCCTTTGACCTAGCGGTCTCCGCCGCGGTCGAGCAGCTCCCGCAGGCGCTCGACCGACCCGACCGCTCGGCCGAACCATTCGTCAAAGTTGTCCACCGCCGCGGTCCAGCGGTCGGGATCGAGTCCGTGAGATCGCAAGTACTGCACCAGCCCCGATGGGTCCGATTCCGGTGCCGCTCGTGCCACAGTGGTTTGAGCCACTACCCAGAGCAGGATCCGGACATACTCGGACATCGGCATATCGAGGATCGGATTATCCGACGCTCGACGGCGACGCTGCCCGTCAGGAAACAGCCGCCGATAGCGGGCGTGGCTGGGCGCGTTCGACGGCGCGGTGTCCGGGCTCGACGAGCCCGCGTCCGCGGGAAGAATCGCGTCGCTTGTCTCGTCGCAATTATTGCTGTCAGCAGCCTCGTTGGTTCCATTGGCCGAGCAGGACGAAAGAGACACCGGCGGCCCAGAGGATGTTTCGCCACAGGCAGCGACTGGGCCGTCCACATCGCCCTGTTCGGATTCCACTTGGGGCGAATCCATCAGCAAAGGTGCGGGCTCGCCAGCAACGTCCAACTCTGACGAGCCGCCGGCCACTTCCGCCACGCCCTGCGTGATCAACAGCCCGCCCGAACCGATCGGTGCCAGCCAGGCGTCCTTCACTAACGCCTCGACGTGTTCCAGCGACAGATCGTAACCACCGCCGCGCGAGCCGTGAAACTCCTCCAGCGACGCTTGTGCCTCGCGCGCCTTCCAAGCGGCCAGCCACGCGGCGATCGCGCTGGTGCGTGACTCCTCCAGCGTCGCGGCCATGCCCGCTTTGACCTGATTGACGTCCACGTGCGAAAGGTCAGACACCCGACAACTGAGCGGCTGGGCGGTGTGACCAGCGGTTGGACTGGTGATCGATTGACCCGGCGGAGGGGGAAAGGGAGGACGCGGCCGGGGATCCGAGGGCCGAAAGCGATGGGCGGGCCGAAAGCGATGGGCAACGGGGGGCAACGGGGGGCCAAGCCGCTCGTCAGGCAGCTTCGAGGCGCGGCATCCATGCACGCTGAGCGGACCGCGTGAGATGACGGGGTACGGGAGAACGAATGAGTGGCGGGCGACTTGCTCCGGCGGCGGGCGTGTTGGGCCTGACGATCAGGGTCGCTGATCGTCCTCACGCCTGCCGGCGCAGGTCATTGCCGCCCGGTCAGCCAAACGTCGCCCGGCAGTTCCGCATGCCCTTAACCCAGCGGTCCCCGCTGCGGTCGAGCAGTTCGCGCAGTCGCTCGACCGACCCGACCGCTCGACCGAACCACTCATCAAAGTTGTCCACCGCCGCGGTCCAGCGGTCGGGGTCCAGCCCGTAGCTCCTCAAGTGTTGCACCAGCGCCAACGGGTCCGACTCCGGTGCCGTGTGTGCCGCCACGGTCTGTGCCACGACCCATAGCAGAATCCGCACGTACTCAGACATCGGCATGTCCAGGATCGGATTATCCGACGCTCGACGACGACGCCTCCCGTCAGGAAACAGCCGCCGATAACGGGCGTGGCTGGGTGCTTTCGACATTGTTGTTTCCGCGCGCGACAAGCCGGCGTCCGAGGCAGGCGTCGCGGCGCTGGTCGCGTCGCACTGACTGCTATCGGCAGCCTCATTGGTCCCGGTGGCCGAGCAGGACGAAAGGGACACTGGCGGCCCGTCCGATGTTTCAGCACCGGCAGCGACTGGGGCACACGTTTCGACCCGCTCGGAGGCAACTTGCGGTGAATCCAGCAACGCGGGTGTCGACTCGTCAGTAACTTCCGCAACTTCCAACCTCCACGAACTGCCAGACAATTCCGTATCGCTCTGCGTAATCAGCAACCCGCCGGAACAGATCGGTGCCAGCCAGGCGTCCTTCAGCAACGCTTCGACTTGTTCCAGCGACAAGTCGTAACCACCGCCGCCGCGCGAACTGTGAAATTCCTCCAGTGAAGCCTGTGCCTCGCGTGCCCGCCAGGCGGCCAGCCGAGCGGCAATCGCGCTGGTGCGTGAATCCTCCAGCGTCGCAGCCATGCCCGCTTTGATCTGGTTCAAGTCCACGTACACCATGCAGGTCAGCAGCGCCTGCTCATCCAGGATTTCCCGGCATCCGTAGCGTTGCTCCCAAAAATGCCCGGCTCGATGCATCTCGGTATTCGCAAGACGCGCGATCGGCTCCTTGCAGCGAGCCATAAACCAGCTCAAATTGCTCAGCCCCAACCGAGCGTACGCCAGCTTGCTGGGGTTTTCCAGCAGTCGCTCGATATCTTCGTCCGTCGGTTCCCGCAGCCACCGCTGCTGGTCCGGCTGCCACTCCGGCCAGGCCAGCTTCCAGCGGCAAGCCACCTCCTCGTCCGACCACCCGGCCGCGATGTCCGGCCGCGTGCGAGCGACAAGATGCATGTGGTTCGACAGCACACTGTGGTTGCCCACGTCGACCGCGAACACTCCGGCCTGGTATTCCAGCAGCTTCTCGATCCAGTCGCGCCGATAATCGTAATCGTCCCCCGTGTACGAATCCTGGCCGCACAGGAACGCTCGCTGCACGCATCGCGACCAACAATGATAAACGGCGATTTCTCCGTTGCGGACAACCTGGTTTCTGGCTTGAGCCGGCATCGGTGCCCTCCCGCGCGCCAATAGTGTGCCTCTGTACACATTCCAGCGTACCGCGCGTGCCGCTCGCCTGTCTTCTCACGGAGTGACCACAGGTTGTCACCGCTCGAGGAACTTTTTTCCCGTTTCGCTTGGGTCCGACGCGGGCCTGCGAGGCGCGCAGAATCCAGCGGGCCGCTCAGCGTGCAGCATTGTCGCAGCTCGAAGCGGCTTGGCCTGCAGCCTGCCGCCAATCGCTCTCGGCCCCCTGCCGCTCGGGCCACACGCCATTCTCCCCTCCCACCTGACGAGCGATTGGGGACAATCGCTCCACCAACTGTGGCGGCTTTGCCGGGATGCCATCTCCCATTTCGCCCAGAGTGGCTTTTGGACAACACACTTCGTCTGAGCAGGAATCTCACGCGGGTGTCTGACCTTTCCGCTCGCTACTCTCCGACTCCTCGCGTCATATCGCGTCTTGCGCGGCCAACCGGCCATCGCGGCCAGAACCGACCCACGCGCAGCATATAATCCCGGTACTCGACGCCAAACCGATCAATCAGCTTCTGCTCCTCGATGCTCGTTCGTGCCACGATAAACCCCAGAGGAACAGCGCCTGCCAGTGGGATGAACCAGTTTGCCATCGCCATGCTTACACCGAGGACGCCCAAAGCAAACGCCGCGTAGAACGGATGCCGAACGAAACGGTACGGGCCGCTCGTCACGAGCGTGTGTTCCTTTCTGGTGACCACTGTGTCCGTCAAGTTTTTGCCGAGGTTCCAAAACATCCACAGAACAAGACTGCCTGAAAATCCTAGAGTGGCTATCCCGATCCAACGTAGCCACGGCGGAATCGCGATCGACGACCATCCCATCCATTGCGGATCGATCATCCAAGCGACTCCAGCCAGGAAGAGCGGCACGGCACCGAGCCGCAGCCCAAACAGGATCAAGCCTCCCTCCTGCCACCGATCGAGCCGTTCGGTGGTCATGGAGTTGATGCGGCCGAGGATTGCAAACGGGGCGAATACGACCAGGACGACCAACAGCGCAAGTCGCATCGTATTGTCGTCGGCCACGCTATCGCCTTTAAGTGAATTGGACGGGCAGTCCCGTTGATAAATATTCCGCCCGGCACCAGCCGACGCCGCTCCGAATCATAGCTACTGGCGTTCCACACCGGTCTCACTATGTGACTATCCCTGCCGGGAAAGATTCAGGACCGATCCGGTCGACGGTCAGCAACCATTTGCACGCCATCGTGCGGCGCCAGTGCGAGTCCGCGGCGCACCGGAACCGAGCGACGACCGGCAGGGCGAGCTAAACGCACTGCGGCGAATAACGCGCTCAAAACGGTCTTCATTTCGTACAGCGCGAAGGCCATGCCCAGGCACATGCGATTTCCGCCGCCAAAGGGAATCCACTCGTGAGCCGCGAAGCGTCGCTCCAGAAAGCGTTCAGGAAGAAACTTCTCCGGCTCCGGATAGAGATCCTCCCGACGATGCAGAAGGTGAATGCATGGGCAGAGAACAACGCCAGGAGGGTACTCTCGGCCGCCGGCCACGAACGGCGCCTTGGTCATTCGAACGACAAACGGCATGATCGTGCGGAGCCGCAGGCTTTCCCGAATTGCCGCGTCAAGATACGGCAGTTGGTTCAATTGGTCGGCGCTCGGCGGTTCACCGCCAGTCGCCTGCCTCAACTCATCAGTGATCCGACCAACGACATCCGGGCGCGGCGCGATTTGCTCCAGCGCCCAAGACAGAGCAATCGATGTCGTGTCGTGCCCGGCAAAGATCAAGGTCACCAGCGCATCGCGGATCTCAGAATTCATCAGCGGCTGGCCGTCTTCGTGTGAAGCCGCAAGGAGATCCGCCAGGATGCTCTCGCGACGTTCACCTCGTGGCTGTCGGCGAAACTGCTCGATGCAGGCAAGCAGAAGCTCGTCCAACTCGTGCATGCGCTGATAGAAAGGCAGCCAGCGCGTCCGCTGTAGCAGCGCAAGCGGGAGAAGCTTCACGAGAATCAGACCATAGCGACCGCGGCCAAGGGCGAGCACACGCTGAACCTTGCCGGCGAACAATGCCAATTCGGCGGGCGATGTCAGTCCGAGAACGACTTGGAGCATGACTTTCAGGGTGATGTCTTGAAACGGTTCCAATACACGCAATGGCTTACCAGGTGGCCAGGTACGCACGGTTTCCAATGTGACCGATTGCATGGCGTGAAAGAATGCTCGCATCCGTTCCCCTTTGAGCGGCGGCAGCAGAACGCGCCGCTGGCGGGCATGGGGTTCATCATCGAGAACCAGAACCGACGTTTCGCCGACAGTGGCAGTCAAGAACTGGTTCCCTTCGCCCGAGTGCAGCGTGCGGGCATCGCCTCGAAACACGTCCCTGACTGCCTCGGGCGAGGCGAGCATGACAAACGTGCCGTATCCCGCAAAGCGATTCGTAAATGGATCGCCGTAGCGACGACTGCATTTTTCGAGAAACTCCAAAGGCGAGTGGGAGTAGTGAAGAAGTTGCCACGCAGCCGGAGTTCTGGGTCCCGGAGGCAGTGAGCCGACGTAGCGGGGATTCCAGAATGAACCCATTTCACGATGGCATTCCACCGCTCGGCCAGCGCCGCTGCAATGGGCCCGCCCTCCGACGCCATCCTACTCATCACACTCATCACATTGCCGAAGGTGATGCGACGATCCACATTAACAATCAGCGTCGAGCCGCCTGTTCCGCCCCAGCCACACAGCCGTCCTCCTGGGAATAGACCAGAACCAATGCCGAACTTCAACGGTGCACCGATCACGAGGTCGATCCCGTCGATTTGCACCTCGAAGATCCGGTCGATCGACAAGGTCAGACACCCAGAATTTGGACGGCTGGGCGGCGCGACCAGCGGTTGGAGTGGTGAGCGGGCAGTCCGGCGGAGGGGAAAAGAAGGGGGCGGCCGGGGGCAAGCCGGCTGGAATCGATGGCGAAAGGGCGCGAAGCGCCACGTCACGCAGCTTCGAGACGCGGCACGCATGCACGCTGAGCGGACCGCCCGAGATTGCGGGGTCGCGGGAGCCTGATTGAATGAAGGCTGACGTGCTCCGGTGATCGGCGTGGTGGGGCTGGCGATCAAGCTCGTTGATCGTCCTCACGCCTGCCGGCGCAGGTCATTGGCGCCAGGTCAGCCAAACGTCGCTCGGCAGTTTCGCATGCCTTTGACCCAGCGGTCCCCGCTGCGGTCCAGCAGCTCCCGCAGCCGCTCAATCGAGCCGACCGCTCGGCCGAACCATTCGTCAAAGTTACCTACCGCCGCGGTCCAGCGGTCGGGGTCCAGCCCGTAGGCCCTCAAGTGTTGCACCAGTGCCGACGGGTCCGACTCCGGTGCCGCTTGTGCCGCCACGGTCTGTGCTACCACCCACAGCAGAATCCGCACGTACTCGCTCATCGGCATGTCGAGAATCGGATGATCCGACGCTCGGCGGCGACGCATCCCGTCAGGAAACAGCCGCCGATAACGGGCGTAGCTGGGTGCGTTCGACGGCGGTGCGTCCGCGCCGGACGAGACAGTGTCCGCGGGCGGAATCGCGTCGCTGATCGCGTCGCATTGACTGCTGTCAGCAGCCTCGTTGGTCCCAGTGGCCGAGCAGGACGAAGGGGACACTTGCGGCTCATCCGATGCTTCAACACCGGCAGCGACTAAGGCACACATTTCGACCAGTTCGGAGTCCACTTGCGGTGAATCCAGCAACGCGGGTGTCGACTCGTCAGTAACTTCAGCAACTTCCAACTTCGACGAACTGCCAGACAATTCCGCCGCGCCCTGCGTAATCAACAGTCCGCCCGAACAGATCGGTGCCAGCCAGGCGTCTTTGAGCAATGCCTCGACTTGTTCCAGCGACAAGTCGTAACCACCTCCGCCGCGCGAACTGTGAAACTCCTCCAGCGACGCCTGCGCCTCGCGCGCTCGCCAGGCCGCCAGCCGAGCGGCGATCGCGCTCGTGCGGGAATCCTCCAACGAATCGGCCATGCCCGCTCTGATCTGGTTCAAGTCGACGTACACCATGCACGTCAGCAGAGCCTGCTCATCGACGATTTCCCGGCAGCCGAAACGTTGCTCCCAAAAATGGCCGGCTCGATTCATCTCAGTATTCGCCAGCCGCGCGATCGGCTCCTTGCAGCGAGCCATTAACCAGCTCAGATTGCTCAGCCCCAGCCGAGCGTACTCCAGCTTGCTGGGGTTTCCCAGCAACCGCTCGATCTCTTCGTCCGTCGGCTGACGTACCCAGCGTTTTTCGTCCGGCTGCCACGCCGGCCAGGCCAGCTTCCAGCGGCAAGCCACCTCCTCGTCCGACCACCCGGCCGCGATGTCGGGCCGCGTGCGAGCGACCAGGTGCAGGTGATTCGACAGCACGCTGTGGTTGCCCACGTCGACCGCGAACACTCCGGCCTGGTATTCCAGCAGCTTCTCGATCCAGTCGCGCCGATAATCGTAATCGTCGCCGGTGTACGAATCCTGGCGGCACAGGAACGCTCGCTGCACGCAACGCGACCAGCAGTGGTACGTGGCGATCTCGCCGTTGCGGACAAGCTGACGGCGAGCTTGAGCTGGCATCGCAATTCTCCCGTCTGGCACCAGTGGTCGCCTGTATACATCGCAGCATACCACGACCGCCGCTCGCCCGACTTCTCACCGAGTGACCACAGATTATCACCGCTCGAGGAACTCTTTTCCCGTTTCGCTTGGGTCCGACGCGGGCCTGCGAGGCGCGCAAAATCGAGCGGTCCGCTCAGCGTGCAGCGTTGCCACAGCTCGAAACGGCTTGACCCGCAGCCTGCCGCCCGTCGCCAATCGCTCTCGGCCCGCTGCCGTCCGCGCTACACGCCATTCTCCCCTCCCACCGCACGAGCGATTGGGGACAATCGCTCCACCAACTGTGGAGCGTCAGTGGCCTCAATCGGATCTTTCAATCAGGTCTCGCGGGACAGCCGACCGGATGCGCAGTCCGGCCTTCGGCCGCACGAGCGATTGGGGACAATCGCTCCACCAACTGTGGAGCCCGAGCGTCCTCAATCGGTTCCCGCGGCCCGGATGCGCGGTTCGGCCTTCGGCCGCACGAGCGATTGGGGACAATCGCTCCACCAACTGTGGAGCCCGAGCGTCCTCAATCGGTTCCCGCGGCCCGGATGCGCGGTCCGGCCTTCGGCCGCACGAGCGATTGGGGACAATCGCTCCACCTACTGTGGAGCCCGAGCGTCCTCAATCGGTTCCCGCGGCCACGCCAGCTTCCAGCGTCAAGCCAGGTTGCCGCGCTCAAACAGGTTGCAGTCTGTGCGACCTCCCATGTGGGGGGCGGGTAAGCGGTTGCAGTCTCCTCTTTCTCTCCACCGTTCGCCTTGCGTTCCGTGGACAGCCTGTGGTAACATTTGGGGTTTCTCACCCCAGAAACCGCTAGCCATCCCGGAGCACTGCGTGGGAACCAAGAAGACTGGCAAAGGCAGACGAAAGATCGGACGGAAGAAGCGCCGGATGCGCGCCAGGATTCGTCACCGCAAGAAGTGATGCACGCCTTCGCGGGGCGGGCACGCGGGCTCGTCCCGCGCTCCCGGTGGTGATGGGCCGCCGGCCTGTCATTGCTTCCAGGCGGCGGTGCCCGGCCCGCTGTCGCTATCCTTTCAGCCCCGTAGTCGTGATTCCCTGCAGAAAAACCTTCTGCGCCACCAGGAACAGCACGACAATCGGCAGCGTGAACAGCACGGCCGCGGCCAGCAGCAGATGCGTCTGGTCGGCGTATGAGCTGATGAACTGTTCCAGGCCGTAGGCCAGCGGGAAGTGGCGCGGGTCGCTCAGGTAAAGCAGCGGACCGCTGAAATCGTTCCAAGAGGCGATGAACTGGAACAGGGCCACCGTGGCCAGCGCCGGGCGGCTGAGCGGCAGGATGATCCGCCAGTAGATCCCCCATTCGCTCAACCCGTCCAGCCGCGCGGCCTCGCTAAGCTCCTCCGGAATCGTGCGGAAGAACTGCCGCAGCAGAAAGATGAAGAACGCGTCGCCCAGGAACGTGGGCAGGATCAGCGCCGCCAGCGTGTTGTACAGGTGCAGTTCGCGGAGTAACAGGAACCGCGGGATCATCGTCACGTGCCAGGGCAGCAGCAGAGTGGCGATCAGCACTCCGAACAGCAGGTTGCGCCCCGCCCAGCGCAGCCGGGCGAAGCCGTAGGCGGCCAGCGAACACGACAGCAGGCTACCCGCCACCGAACCGGCCGCGAGAATCAGCGAATTACGGAGATAGCGGGTCACGGGCATCGAGCTGACGGCCCGCGGGTAGTTCGACCCTTGCCATTGCCGCGGCCAAAGCGCGTACGGATCCTCCACCAGTTGTTCGGGCGGCTTGAGCGACGCCAGCACCAGCAGCAGCAACGGAGCGGCAAACAGGGTGGCGGCCAGTCCCAGCAGGGGCTGCGCGTACCAGGGCGGTCGATCGATCGGCACCTATTCGCCTCCAGGTCTGCGGACTGCCACCTTGGTATGTCGCGGTGCTCGGCATGCCAACCGCGGGAGCGGCGACTCGCGGGCAGCCGAGGTTGAGGCCAGCGTAGCCCCGATCTTCCCCGCGGGGAAGATGCAGTCCCCCATCCGGGACGCTCGCCATGCCACGGGCCCGCCGCGCGGGTTCCAAACCAGGTTGCCAGGGGCTAAGATCAGCGGGTGACCATGCGCATCCCGTGTCCCTTCCACTCGTCGTTGGCGCGATGTCCGCGGATCCGTACCTAGAGCTCTCCTGGGCCGGGCGTTGCCGGATACTGGCTCGCCTTGGCCAAGGCGGCATGGGCGTCGTCTACAAGGGGTATCACGAAGACCTTGACCTGGATGTGGCGATCAAGTTTCTCCATGCACACCGCTTGAATCAAGCGGAAACTGGCCAGAGATTCCTGCGCGAGGCCCGCCTGGCGGCGCGGCTGAGTCACCCGGCGATCGTCCGCGTGTTTGACTGCGGTACGGTGGGCGGTCACTGCTACCTGGTGATGGAGTACGTCGACGGCGACTCGCTGGCCGCTCTGATCCGTCGGGAACGCCGTCTGCCGGTGGCGCGCGCCCTGCAGATCACCGCCACGGTCGCAGAGGCGCTTGACCAGGCCCAGAGCCAGTGCGGCCTGATCCACCGCGACGTCAAACCGGCGAACATTCTGATCACGTCCAGCGGCCAGGCAAAGCTGGCGGATCTGGGGCTGGCCAAGGTCCTGTCGGCCGAGCAGCCCGTGTCCGCCCACACGGCCACCGGCGTGACCCTGGGCACGCCGAGCTACATGTCGCCGGAACAGTTCGAGGACGCGAGCCGCGTGGACCACCGCGGCGACATGTTCTCGCTGGGCGCCACCTTGTACGACATGCTGACCGGCGGAGCGCCGTTCCGCGGCGATTCGTTCTATCAGATTTGCCGCCAGGTTTGCGAATCCGAACCGCCGCCGCTTCCCGCTGACATTCCCGAACCTGTCGGCCAGATCGTGTGGCGTCTGCTGCGCAAGAGTCCGGCCGAGCGTTTCGCCACGTACCAGGAGCTGTTGGCGGCGCTGCGAGTCGCGATGGAAGAGACGTGGGCTCGCGAGGAAACCGGCCAGGGGTCGTCAGCGATCCGGGAAGCGGCGTCTGGAGAACGGCTGATCCCGCAAATCCATCTGGCCGGGATGGCGTCGCGGACCATGGCGCCTCCAGAGAACCGTGTGCTGCTGGTGGTCGACATCCAGAACGACTTCTGCCCGGGCGGCGCCCTGGCGGTTCCCGACGGAGACCAGGTGGTGCCGGTCATCAACCGCCTCTCCCGGCGGTTCGCCCACGTGATCCTGACGCAGGACTGGCACTGCGAGGATCATCTGTCGTTCGCGTCGTCGCACCCCGGCAAGAAGCCGCTGGAGAGCGTCGAGCTGTCGTACGGACCGCAGATCCTTTGGCCCGATCACTGCGTGCGGCAGACGTGGGGTGCCGAGTTCCACGCCGAGTTGCAGATCGCCAACTGCCAACTGATCCTGCGCAAAGGCTATCATCGCGAAGTCGACTCGTATTCGGCCTTTTTCGAGAACGACCGGCGAACTCCAACCGGCCTGGCGGGGTACTTGCGCGAGCGGGGACTGAGCCGCATTTTTCTGGCTGGGCTGGCCACCGACTTCTGCGTGGCTTACACGGCCCTGGACGCTCGGCGGCTGGGTTTCGAAGTCACCGTCATCGACGAAGCCTGCCGCGGGATCGACGTCGACGGCTCGCTGCAGTCCGCCTGGCAGCAGATGCTGGCCGCCGGCGTGCTGCGGGCCTAGCGCGAGTCAGACGCTCGGCAACTCAAGCTTCGTGATGGGACGTGTCGAGCACCGAGAGCAGTTTGTCCAGGCCGAGCGGCGTTTCCTGCGAGCGGAGCTTGAGCGTCACGCGCATGGTGCCGGACGATTCCACCACCACGGGTTCGTCCTTGCCGCGGACGACCCGTTTGGGCGCCAGCACACCGAACAGCCGCAGCGGATTGGGCAGAGCCGAAAAAGCGCCGCGCTCGGCTGCGCGGCCCGCGGCGATGCGGCCGCCTTGCGTGGCGGCCGGCGCTTGGGCGACCAGGCGGATGTCCAGCGAAATGTCCGCCTCGGCAATCGTCAGCGACGGCAGGTTGATCAAGCCCAGCACGGGCATCGTGGCCGTGACCTGGCGCTGCACCACCTGGCCCGTCACTCCGTCCACTTCGCTGCGGAGAAACGAAAACGAGAAGGTGCGGGCTTCGAGCTTGCCGTCGGACGTTTCCTCAAAGCCCACCTTCTCCACCAGCTCGGCCACCTGGCTGCTCATCAGACCCTGAGCGCGGACGATCGTCTGCAGCACGGAACCGAGCAACTGTTCCACCAACTGCGGCTGCAATTCGGGCGACGCCATCAGCGTATCTCTCCGTTCTCAATCCGCCAGCCTCAATCCGCCAGGTCCTGCTCGCGCACCACCGGCGCATCGATCTCCTCCCCGCGAAACGTCACCTGAATCCGCTGCCGGGCAATGTCCGGCGCCTTGGCAATCGATTCGGGATCGATCCGCACGCGCAGTTGAGGCACGGGACCGCGGCGCTGCCGCGAACGGGCCACCAGCAGCGCGCTGCGCGACGCCTGGTAGTCGTCCAGCAACTGGTCCAGCCTGCTCACCGCCGTTCGGCTGGCGCCCAGTTTCAGCACCTGCAACTGCGCGGCGTTCAGCTTCACGGCCGCGCCCAGCGGTCCGATGGCGAGGCTCTCGTCGTGAGCCGACCGCAGATGGTCCTTCACCGCCTGGTAGTCGGCCAGCAGCGCGTCCAGTTGCTCGGCCGCGGACGACTCCGCTCCCCGCTTCAACGACGACAGTTCGCGTTCGCCAAGCGCCACGTCCCTGGTGGCATGAATCCGCGGCGGCTCCCCGCCCTCCGCCTGGACATCGTCCACCACCACCGACAGATCGAAGGTCACTTCATCCAGCGTGAACCGCGGCTGAGGCAAACGGGCCAGGTCCTCGTGCGAGGCATACAGCTCCCGCATCCGCGCCGCTTCGTCATCCAGGAACTGGCGAGCGGACACCAGGGCCGAAGCCAGCGAGATCATCAGTTGTTCGATGCCTACGGGTTCGGACACATCCACCTCCGCTTCACGCCCAACGGCCGACGCCTCAGGGCGTCACTTCCTGGATGTTGCTGTCATTGACCGCCGTCTCCAGAATCTCCAGGACCTTCGCCAACCCGGCCGGCAACTCGTCCTGCACCGCCTTGACGTTCACTTTCAGCGTGGCCGAACGGTTCACCTGGTCCTTGACCGACGTCTGGCGGCTGTACGTGGCCTTGACCGACAACTTGACGCCCCAGAAGCCGCCGGATGCCGAGGCCTCGATACCCAGGTTGGTGTCGGTCTGCGTCAGCGTGCTGCTGGACACATTCGCCTCGAAGTCGATCGTCGCCTCCTGAACCCGGATATACGGCGTCGGCACGATCGTCAACAAGGGGACCGAGAGCGTGACCCGCTCCGTCTTGATGGTGTCGGTGGTGGCGTCCGGTTTCTTGCGTTCGAAGGAGAAGTCGACCGTCCGGGCGCGCAGGTTCCCGCCACCGCTATCCTGCAGCCCCACCGACTGAATGAACTCCGCGGTCGTCGACGCGGCCAGGGCCTGCGCCTTGACGATCGCCTGCATCGGACCGCCGATGATCTGCTCCATCGGCAGCGCCATTTCGCGTCCAATGTCCACCGGCATGGTTGACTCCCTCTTGCAATAAGGCTATTTCGGGACCGATCCAGACTTGCGGCCGCGGCGGCCGTTGGGTTTCGGCGGAGACTGGACGACGGGGGCCGGCAGCGAGGCCAGCAGTCGAGCCGCCTCGACCACGGGTCCGAGCATCTGTTCGGCATCGCGTGCCAGCTCGCGCAGTTCGCTCCAGCCCGTGTCGTCCGCCGCGCCGCGCAGCAACTGCTCGCCGCGCGCCGCACGGATCAATTGACTGAGCTTCAGATACGCCGGTCCGGCCTCCGCATAGCCGGCCTGCCGCAAGCCCTGGACGATCTGCGTCCACAGTCGGACCGCGCCCTCGGGCCGGTCCACCGTGAACTCATACGCCTCGTCCGACTTAGCGCGCAACTCGCCCCGACGTCTGGCCAAGGACGGCTCCACACTGGTGACTGGAACGCTTCCCGTCCCTGGGAAATGAGAAGCTGGAAGAAATGACAAAGCAAGCGGAAGTCTAACGGCCGCGGAACCGCGGGTCAAATGTTTTCTTGGTTGTCAGTTGTCAGTTGTCAGTTGTCAGTCACCGTTCACGGGCATTTGAGACTCTGATGGGAGACGAGCAAAAGAACCAAGCCTTCTGGCTCCCTCCCCGCTTCGAGATCGTGCAGCTCTTACGTAGCATGGGCTTCCAGCCCGTGACTCTGGGCGCGATGAGCCTTCCGACCGCCGTCGGAACCCTCCGCCGCAGCCAGTGTCCAGCCGAACTTGCGAGTGTTAAAGGTCTTGGTGCTCATCCACGGCTGATGATGGCTCCCTGCGACAGGATACGTTGAGTCTTCAGGGGCTCTTTGGTGCACTGCCAAACTCATCTCGCACCCGCCGCATTCACTCAACTAGCACCTGGACGCATCCATACGAACCTGGATTCCGAATATGAATCACTACGAATCCGCGTGCGCTACAGTCCACTGCGCGAGTTGAACACATGGTTGTCCGCTCGAACCCCGCGGGCCCCTCCCCAACCCTCCCCGGAAGCCGGGGGGGGAGCCAGAGGGTTATCAAGGGGGAGCGCTCGCCGAGACGAAGGCCGTCCAAGTTTCCCTCGTTTGAAACGCCAAATTCCCTCGGCAGAACGACTCAAGAGTTGCACGATCTCGAAGCCGGGCAGTTACCCAGAAGTGATCGATTGAACCCTTGTCGCCCATCGGTTACGAAAACCGCCTAACGGGAATAGTATTCCGCGCATTCGGCTTCGCGGCCCCGCACGATGCGGCGGCCGTGCAGCGGCCCGAACTGCGCCGTGATCACCGTCCACTGGCCATCGTCGCCTTCGTCGTCGCGGTAGATCACGACCCAGTCGCGAGTGGTTCCCAGCTCGTGCGCCCGGGCCGTGTTGGAATACAGGGCCGTGTAGTGGCGGTCGTGCCGCTGCGTGTGCAGGATCGGCAGCCAGGCCTGGCCCAGCGGATTGAAACGGCGGGGAGAGATCCTTGGCAGCCGGTCCTCCTCCGCCAGGCGCCGGTACTGCTGATCCACGTCCAGCAGCTCGGCCACGGCAGGTTGCTGGCGGCGGACGGGCGCGCCTTCGGCGGGCTGGCTGTGAAAGCGCCTGGCAGACCGGCGGCGAAAGCGACCGGCCAGTGATTCGCGCACGGCCTGGATGCGTTTGGTACCCATGCCGGGGACTTGCCGCAAACGTCCGTCCCAGGCGGCCGCTTCCAATTCGGCCAGCGTTTCAATTTCCAGCTCGTCATGAATCCGGTGGGCCAGCACGGGACCGATATCGGCCACCGTCGCGAACAGGCGTTCCGGAGCATGCTCACCGCGCAGCCGTTCCAGCAGCGGCAGCTTGCCTCCGCACACCATTTGCTCGATCGAGCGGGCCAAAGACCGTCCGATACCCGGCAATTGCAGCAGCCCGGCCACTCCACTTTCGTCCAGCAACTCAGGCACCGGTCGCGGCAGTCCGCGCAGGGTCGTGGCGGCCTTGCGGTAGGCCTGGATGCGGAACGGATTGGCCGCCTGGTCTTCCAGCAGCCGGGCAACTTCCTCCAGTTGCTCGGCCACGGCCTCGTTACTCAACACGTACAGCCAAAGCTGGTGGCGGTCCGCATCGTCCCGGTCAGCGTTCATCAGAACACCTTCGTTCCGGGCGAACCGGTTTGCTTACCAGGCGATGCCGATGGCGAAGGCCAGCCCCGTGAACTGGGCTCGCAGATCCCGCGTCTCGCCAAAATTGATGGGATCGACATCCAGCACCACCTGCGTCAGGTAATCGCCCGACACCTCTTCGACGTCCCAGTATTGGTATTCAAACGCCGCCCGAATGAACATCTCGGCGCAAATGCACTTCAGCGGGCAACGCCATTCGACGCCCACCTGGAACTCCAGGATATACATCGTATCCTGATCGTCCAACAGCAGGACGTTGGCGGTCGAGATCGCACCGGGTCCCAGACCGGCCGGCGCGATGTACATCGTCGACAGGTTGGTGGACCGGTTGTCGCCCCAGAGAGCCGAGCCGCGGCCGCTGCAGAACAGGTTCAGATTCCAGTGGTTCAGCGGTCGGATCGCTTCCAGCCCCAGCGTCAGACCCGTGCCGCTCATTTGCCGTTCGGAAATGATCTGGCTGGTGACTCCCAGCGGCGTCGGCCCGGAGATCAGATCGGTGGTCAGCGAATTGAGCATTTCGGCCCGGTCCAGCTTGGCATGCCGCGCGCCGATGCTGCCCAGCATCTGCCAGCGCTGGAAGCAGAACCGCCGCGTATACTCCAGGTCGATCGTGTACGCTTCCAGCTTGTTCGTGGCGTTGTAGCTGCCGATATCGAAGAATTCCGGCGCCAGCGGCACCAGGAACGCATCGTAGTTCCAGGCGCTCGCCTCGAAGTCCCAGTAGCGGGCTCGCACCCCGTGACCCGACTGGTGCTGCCAACCCAGCCAGACGCGCGGAGCGGCGTAGTAGTCGTCCAGGCTCGCCAGCCGGCTGGTGATCTCCAGCCCGATCGGTGTCAAGTGATACAGGGGCGTGTCCTGCACTTGGGGATGCAGAAACGTGGCTTCCACACCGGTGACCACGTGCCACGGTTTGCAGCAGCAGTCGCCGCACAGGCACGAGTCGCACGCGGCCGCGCCCACTGCGTCCGCCGCTGCCGACTCCGACTGAGCGGAAGCCAGCCGCCAATCGCTGAGGTCGCCCGTGTGCACGTCCGATCCGCCGTACAGGCCGATGGGAGGATACCCCTGGCTCAGGCCCGGAGGCGCTGCGCTGGTCGGCGCCGCCGCGGCGAACACGAGCAGCAGGCTCGCCATGCAATAAACTGTCCTACGACGCGCATCCATGAGCAGGTCCTCCGTGCCTGTTTCCTCTGGCCTCTCCCACCGCGGCCCGACCCGCGAAGCGAAGTCTCCGCTGGCGGCGTGTGGAAGGGCAACTCACTGTTTCCAGGAAACAGAATCGACGGAACTAAGTGTGGTGAGCGAGCAAACAATCGGCCGGTGGAACGACGCTCAAAACGCTCAGCACCGTTGCCACTCTCAACCTGGTTCGTAAGCCGGCAATCGGAACGGCGGGACTTCCAGGTGGAACCGCTACAACGCGACCGGCGGCTGGCCAACACTCGTCCGGCCAGCAGTACCAGCGAAGCGTCCGAGTGCCGAGCATCCGAGCCGGCTGATTCGGTCGCGTGGTAGCGATTACAACGTTCGCTCCGATTGCACGACACAAAACAAGATTACTTCTGATTCCTAAGTTCCCGGTCGATCCACAGGTAAGGTATCGGTTGATTCAAGTCATAAAATGGAATGGGAGACGGGACATCCCGCCGTGGGTTTACGTAGGCCCAGTGGGTGCCTGGAAACACACCGGGACGGAGAGCGACGGATGCTGCGGATGCGACACCCGCCAGCCACGCGGACCGCGTGGCTGCTCGTTATTCCCATCCTCTTCTGCGCAGTTGCGCGGCCGCTGGCCGCACAATCCCTTCGATCCGCACAACCGGTAATCTTTCGTCTGCCTCCCGTCGCGGGCCCGCTGACGTTTTCCCCGCCGCCACCTCCGATTGCCCCTTGGGATCTACCGTTACAGTCGTCAGTTCTTCTGGATTCCGAATGGTCGCCGCGGCTTTCCCAGCTTACACAACCCGAATCATCGGACGCCGCTGACCGTGGCCCCGACGCGCCGCCGGAAGCGCCGCCCACGCTGGGCCCGGCGCCGGAGGACTTCAGCCTGCAGTTCCTCCGCGAGGGGACCGTGCTGCTGTCGCCCGGACAATGGCAGTTCGATCTGGGTCTGACCTACGCGGTGGACGATACGCTGCTGCCGACCGTGCTGTCCAACAATCTGCTGGACAACACGCGTATCCGGAGGCGCACGCTGGTGGTACCTTTCGCCGTTCGATTCGGCATCACGCCGTCGATCCAGGCCTTTGTCAACGCGCCTGTGGGCTGGGGGCAGACCGAGTTGGCCAGTCCGGAATTCGACACCTCGCGGAACGTCGGCGGGATCGGCGACGTCAGCGCGGGAGTGAACGTGCTGGTGGAGCCCGGTTCGGGCGGCGCGCCCGACATCGTGCTCACGCTGGGCATGGTCGCGCCCAGCGGCAACGATGCGTTCGGGCCGTCGCTCAACGACGCCAGCCTGGGTTCCGGATTCTGGAGCGGGCTGGCCGACCTGCGGCTGATCCACAGCTACGACCCGGTGATTGTGTTCTATGGAGCGGGATACCGCCTGCAGTTCCAGCGGAAAGTCTCCGGCGTCTGGGTGGATCCGGGCGACGAGATCACCTACCAGTTGGGCGTGGGGTTGGCGATTAACGACCGCGTCACGCTCAGCGGCGCCGTGCTGGGTTCGGTGATTACCGAAACCGAGATCGACGGCCGCGGACTGCCTGGTTCGTTGCTGGAACCGGTCCGAGTGCGGCTGGCCCTGACCAGCGTGACGCCAGCCAAGAAGAAGATCGTGGAGCCGTTCGTGATCTTCGGTGTCACGCCCGATGCGACCAACGTGGAGCTGGGAGTGATCGTGACGCGCTTCGGATCGTCCAAGGCAGGCGGCGGAGCACGACCATGATCGGCGTCCGCCGGGCGATCCTGATCGGCTGCTGGCTGCTGGTCCCGATCTCTGGCCAGGCCGCGCCTCCACCATCCACCGCGCCCCCACCATCCACCGGGACGCCGCCATCCGCTTCGGCGGCGCCATCCGCCGAAGCCAGGTCGAACCCCTGGGGTCCGCCCGTCCGCGACAACAACCGCCAGTTCGCGGCGCGCGTCGAACACTGGAAGGCGCTCCGCGAACGCCATGTCGTGATGCAACAGACCGACTACTCGTGCGGCGCCGCCGCGCTGGCCACCGTGGCGCGATACTACTGGGGCGACGACGTGGACGAAGCCTGGTTCCTGGAGGCGATCCTGGCGACGTTGACTCCGGTCCAGTTGCGCGACCGCGTGGAGAACGGCCTCTCGATGACCGACCTGAGGAACGTGGCGGTCCGCCGGGGCTACGCGGCGTCGCTGGGCCGCCAGGAGCTTGGCCGGCTGACCGAGCTGAAGGTTCCCGTGATCGTCCGCATCCAGACGCAGGGCCACGAACACTTCGTCGTGCTGCGCGGGTTGGCCGGCGACCGGGTCCTTCTGGCCGACCCGCTGCGAGGCAACTTGCGGCTGGCGGTCTCCGAATTCGCCCGGCAGTGGCCCGACCGCGTGCTGCTGGTCATCGCCAAGCCGGGTTCCGACCTGCGGCCCGACGCGCCGCTGCTGCCGCAGCCTTGGGAAACCGGCCTGGTGCGCCCGGAACTGCAGGTCATCCGGCGTGATTTGACGCGGCCCCGATAGAGCACGCTTGGGGCGGGCAATCATGCCCGCCCCGCGCGGCTACGGCAGCGTGACTTTGGTCGAGGACGACATGCCGGACGACGAGTAAACGCGGGTTCGCTGGAAGATATACACTCCCGCGAAGTTCACGTTGTAAACGCTGGCCAGGTTCGCCGAGTAGAAGGTCAACCCCTTGCCGCGGACCCGCATCCCCTCCTGGTCCGAAACCGGCCGCATGCCGGACAATCCCATCTGCGCCAGCAGGTCGCTCGAGACGCTCGCCCTGGCGTTCTCGCCCCGCTTCGGTTCCGCTCCGTCAGCGCGCGAAACAACCGTTCCCAGGAACACTAACGCGACCACCACGCCAAGAGGAATCCACCGCTTCATGATTCTCAAGTCCTTATCGTCTGGAAGAAAACTGCCTAGGCAGCTCGGAACTCCGCCACCTGCGGGCCAGCCGGCCGGAACCGTCGCGTTGCCACCCAACCACTGATCAATGCTGAATGATGTGGATGATGCTGCCCTTGTTGTTCGACGCCCAGGCCCGGTTGTACGAACCGTAGCCGCCCTGCATGACTTTGACGAAACTGTTGCTGTTCGCCTGGATCAACGTCATGTTGTCGCTCTTCACGCCGCCCTGCCGCACGACCACGTCCGAGAAGCTGTTGAACGCCACGCCCGCGCGATTCAGGTTGTACTTGCCGGACTGTTTGATCTGGGCGGTGCTGGCGAAATTGGAATTCACCAGAGCCTCGTTCACGTTGCCCTTGCCGCCCTGGTAGATCTTGGCCGAGGCGGTGTCGTTGGCCACGAACTCGGCGTAGTTCTCGTTCTTCTTGCCGCCCTGCTTGATGACGGCATCGGACTGGAAGTTGAAGCCGGTCACCGCCTGGTTCGTGTTGTAGCCGGACCAGCCCTGGCCGAAGCCCTTGCCGCGAATCGCCTGCCCCTCGGCCGCGGAAACCGGCCGCATGCCGGACAGTCCCATGGCGGCCAGGGCGGCGTCCGGCACCTGTCCCGGAGCACGCTCGTCCGCACGGCCGGCATCCGCCACGGCCAGCAGCAGCACCGCCGGCAGAAAAATCAGGAATCGACGTTTCATTGGTTGAACCTCCCCCGCGAGTTTGAGCCCCGCAAATTGGACGAACCCCCTGCGGGAACGACTCGCCAGTACCGCACCCCAGATCCGGGCCGGAAGTGAACGACACTCCGGCTATGCTGCATTCCACTGTAATTGGATGTTGCCGAACTGCAACGGAAGAATCCTGGAAATCCGCGCGATCTTACCCGTCGCGGCCGGCGTGTGGCGTGAAGACCACGGCGCAAGGACGACATCCGCCCAGTTTGCAATCCGGGCCGAGATGCCCTAGGCTGCAAAGAGGGCGGGCAACGGGTGTCGGTCGGCGCGTTGAGAATGCAATTCCTGGCAGGCGGCACCAACAGGCTTGAATTTCCCATGTCGGTCTGGAGGATTCAGATGACGACCGTTCCCATCAACGAAGCACAGGTCAGGCTGGTGGAGTTGATCCACAAACTCAACCCTGGCGAGGAAGTAATCATCACGGAAAACAATCTGCCCGTGGCTCGACTTGTCTCCACAGTCCAGCCGGCGGCCCGGCGCCAGTTGGGTACGATGCGTGGCACGGTGTTGTACATGGCCGCCGACTTCGATGGTCCACTGGAAGACTTTAAGGAATACATGCAGTGAGGCTGCTGCTCGATTCACATGCCGTGATCTGGGCGGTTGATGATCCGTCCCGCCTTAGCGCGCAGGCGGTTGTGGAGCTTCAGACCCCCGCCAACGAACTAGTTATGAGTGCCGCCACCATTTGGGAAATCGCCATCAAGTTAGGAATGAGGAAGCTGTCGCTATCGATGCCATACGAAGACTGGATGTCGATGGTGATTTCCCAGCTTCGCTTGTCGGTTCTGCCAATCACAGTCGAGTACGCTGGAGCGCAAGCAGCGCTTCCGTTTCATCACCGTGATCCATTTGACCGGCTTCTGGTAGCCCAGTCGATTGTTGAACAGGTCACTCTTGTGAGCAACGATCCGGTTTTCGATCAATACGGAGTCACCCGGTTGTGGTGAAGGCCTCGTAATTGGATGTTGCCGAACAACATTGGAACAGGAGACCGCTCCCATGCATATTTTGCGTAGTTTCCTGGGCCTGGGCTGTTGGATCGGGGCCGTGTTGTGCTTCGCGGCGGCGTTCCACCAGGTTCGCCCGGAGGCCGAGCAGTTGTACCGGAGCTGGCCGCATATCGATCAGCCGCCCCAGGTCGTGGCGAACGAGACATCACCGTCGGATCGCGTGACCGTACTGGCCTCGCCGCTCGATGGATTCCTGGCCGCGGCCAACGGCGTCCTGCCCTGGCTGATCCTGTCCGCCGCGCTAGTGGCCAACGCCACGTTGCTGGGCGTCCGCAACGCGGTCGAGCGGATTGAGTGAGCGGCTGCTTGGACAGTGCTCCGCGAAAGGCAAGCTGCATGAAAGATTCCCCGATGGTTTTCTTTCGCTTCCTGCAACTGGCGATTTGCCCGTCACCTCGGGCAATCCCGCCGCGGATCACGGGCAGCCTGGCTTGCCTGATCTGGGCGGCACTCGTGGTGCCAGCAGCGTTTGCGGAAGCCCCACCGGCTGAATTGAACGAGCGCACCAACGTCGTGCTGATCATGGCCGACGACGTGGGTTACGAGTGCTTTGGCTGCTACGGTAGCCGGCAGTACTCCACGCCGCGGATCGACCAGTTGGCCGCCCGCGGCATGCGATTCAATCACTACTATTCCCAGCCACTCTGCACACCCACGCGCATCCAACTGATGACCGGCCTGTCCAACGTGCGGAACTACTCGGCATTTTCGCTGCTGAACGGGGACCAGCGAACGATTGGCCATCATTTCCAGGATGCCGGATACACCACGCTGGTGGCCGGCAAGTGGCAGTTGCTGGGGGCCGAAAACTATCCGCCACGTTTCCGCCAGCAGGGCACCTGGCCGGCCGACGCGGGTTTCGATCGCCACTGTCTGTGGCAGGTCGACCGGCTGGGTTCGAGGTACTGGAACCCGCTGCTGTGCGTCGACGGGACGAACCGTCAGTTGGACAACGCGACCTACGGGCCCGACGTGGTCTGCGACTACGTGCTGCGGTTCCTGGAGGAGAATCGGCAGCGGCCGTTCCTGGTCTACTATCCGATGATCCTGGTGCACGATCCGTTCGAACCGACGCCGGACAGCGAGTCGCGCCAGCAGAAGGACAGGCAGCGGAACTTCGAGGCGATGGTGACCTACATGGACAAGCTGGTGGGGCGAGTGGTCGACAAGCTGGCGGAGTTGGGCCTGTCGGAGCGGACGCTGGTGCTGTTTTCCGGGGATAACGGCACGCATTCGTCGCTGCGCTCGCAGTTCGGCGAGCGGACCATTCAAGGCGGCAAGGGTCGCACGACGGACGCGGGGACGCGCGAGCCGCTGGTGGCCTGCTGGCCCGGCACGATCCCCTCCGTTCGCGTTTCGAACGACCTGGTCGACTCCACCGACTTCCTGCCAACGTGCCTCGAAGCCGCCGGCGTCCAGGTTCCGGCGGGACTCGACGGGCGCAGCTTTCTGCCGCAGCTCAAGGGCCAGCCGGGCCAACCGCGGCGCTGGCTGTATTGTTACTACTGCCCGCGGCCGGAGCGCACTCCGGCCGTGCGCTTCGCTCGCGACCAGCGCTGGAAACTGTACGGCGACGGCCGGTTCTACGATGTCGAGCAGGATGTGCTGGAACAAACTCCGCTGGAACTGCCCGCGCAGGGCAGCGAGGCGCGAGCGGCCCATGACAAGCTGACGCGGGCCCTGGCTTCATTTCCGGAGGAAGGCCAAAGTTTGCTGCGGTTCCAGCCGTCCGGCCGACCCAAGTAGGTAGCGTGCCGAGCGCACGCGGCTCGCCGGACACTGTCAGGGAAGAGTCCCGCCCCGTTGCTGACTCCGGCGGTACCAGCGGATCAGATTGTTCGTCGAACTGTCGTGCCGCAGCGCCGAGTCGTCCGGCGCCTCCAGCTCGGGCAGGATCCGCTGCGCCAGCGCCTTGCCCAGTTCCACGCCCCACTGGTCGAAGCAGTTGATGTTCCAGATAGCTCCCTGAGTGAACACGCTGTGCTCGTACAGCGCGACCAGCGCCCCCAGCGTTTGCGGCGTGAGCCGGTCGGCCAGGATCGTGTTCGATGGACGATTGCCGGCAAACACGCGGTGCGGCGCCAGGGCCGCCGGCACGCCCTCGGCCTGGACCTGCTCCAGCGTCTTGCCGAAGGCCAGCGCCTCGGACTGGGCGAAAGCGTTGGCCAGCAGGATGTCGTGATGCCGGCCCAGCGGCGTGAGCGGATGGGCGAAGGCGATGAAGTCGCAAGGAATCAGCCGCGTTCCCTGGTGGATCAACTGGTAGAAGGAATGCTGGCCGTTCGTGCCGGGTTCGCCCCAGTAGATCGGGCTCGTATCATACGCGACCTGGCCGCCATCCAGCGTGACGCTCTTGCCGTTGCTCTCCATCGTCAACTGCTGGAGGTAGGCCGGGAATCGCTTCAGATAGTTCTCGTACGGCAGCACGGCCGCCGTGTGGGCATCGAAGAAGCTGGTGTACCAGACCGTCAGCAGCCCCAGCAGGACGGGCAGATTCCGCTCGAACGGCGCCGTGCGGAAATGCTCGTCCATCTGGTGGAAGCCTTCCAGCAGCGCGCGGAAATTGTCCGGGCCGATGGCAAGCATCGTGGACAGGCCGATCGCCGAATCCATCGAGTACCGGCCGCCGACCCAGTCCCAGAACCCGAACATGTTCGCCGTGTCGATCCCGAACTCGGACACCTTCTGATCGTTGGTCGAAACGGCGACGAAGTGCCTGGCCACCGCCCGGGGATCGCCGCCGAGACCGGCCAGCAACCAGTCCCGGGCGCTCTGCGCGTTGGTCATCGTCTCCAGCGTCGTAAAAGTCTTCGACGACACGATGAACAGGGTTTCGGCCGGATCAAGATCGCGCGTCGCTTCGACCAGGTCGATGCCGTCGACGTTCGAGACGAAGCGAAACGTCAGTCCGCGCTCGCTGTAGTGACGGAGCGCTTCGTACGCCATCACCGGTCCCAGGTCCGAACCGCCAATGCCGATGTTGATCACGTTGCGGATGCGCTGGCCGGTGTGGCCCTTCCAGTCGCCGCCGCGGATCCGCTGGGCGAAGCCCGCCATCTTGTCCAGGACCGCGTGCACGTCGGGCACGACGTTCCTGCCATCCAGGACAATCGCGGCGTCCCGCGGGGCACGCAGCGCCACATGCAGCACCGCCCGGTCCTCGGTGATGTTGATCCGGTCGCCGCGGAACATGGCGTCGATCCGGTCCCTCAGTCCCGACTCGTCCGCCAGCCGCGCGAGCAGCCGCAGCGTCTCGTCATTGACGCGGTTCTTGGAATAGTCCAGCAGCAGGCCGGCGCCCTTGGCGGTCAACCGCTGGCCGCGCGCCGGGTCGCCGGCGAACAGCGTCCGGAGGTGAACGTCGCGCATGGTCCGGGCATGCGTTTCCAGTGCCTGCCACGCCGGGCGACTGGTCAGCGGAGTTACGGTCGCGTTCATTTCTGTTTTCCCAGCAGGTAATTGTGAGCCAACGACAGCATGCCCCCGGAGATCGTCCTGGCCCGGAAGCCATTCTGGACCAGGATCCTGGTCGCGACGTAGGCCCGCTGGCCCGATCGGCAGATCACGTGAATCTCGCGGTCCCGCGGCAGTTCATCCAGGCGCTGGCGGAGCTGCCCGAGGGGGATATGGACCGCTTCGGGAACGTGCTCGACCGCCAGTTCCGCGGGCTGGCGGACGTCCAGCAGGAATCCGCTCGCGGTCGCGTCCCAGTGGATCAGCGGCATATCGTCCCGCAGGATGTCGGCGGCCACCATGCCGGCGAAGTTGACCGGATCCTTCGCACTGCCGAACTGCGGAGCGTAACACAGCTCGGCTTCCTCCAGATCGTAGACCGTGGCATGCATCTGCATCATGCCCGCGATCGTGCTGATCCGCTTGTCGACGTTATCCTCCCCCAGTCCGAGCGCGCCGAGGACGCGGCCATCCGACTTGCGGAACAGGATCTTCAGCGCGATCGGTTTGGCGCCGGGATAGTAGCCGGCGTGCGAATTCGGGTAGAGATAGATCTTCTCGTAGTCCGTGTCGCCGATTCGCCGCAACAGTTTCTCGCTGGCACCCGTCCAGGCGATGGTCACGTCGAAGACCTTGATGATCGAGGTGCCCTGGGTGCCGCGGTAACGCGAATCGCGGCCCGCGATCACGTCCGCCGCGATGCGGCCCTGCCGGTTCGCCGGGCCAGCCAGCGGGATCAAGCTCCACTGGCCCGTCACCCAGTCCTTCACCTCGATGGCGTCGCCCACCGCGAAGATGTCCGGGTCGCTGGTGCGCATCTGGTCGTCCACGCGGATCCCGCCCCGCTCGCCGATCTCCAGACCCGCGGCCTTGGCCAGCGTCGTATCGGGGCGCACTCCCAGCGCCAGGATCACCACGTCCGCCGGATACGTTTGCCCGGACCTGGTTTGGACTTCGATCGCCCCGTGGTCGATCGGCTTGAAGCCGGCCACGCCGTCGTTCAAGGCCACGTGGACCCCGTGCTGCCGCATGTGGGCTTCCAGCACGCGAGCGTGCTCCACGTCCACCGGCGGCAGCACCTGGTCGATCATCTCGACCAGCGTGACGTCGAAGCCGCGCAGCGCCAGATTCTCGACCATTTCCAGGCCGATGAAGCCGCCACCGATCACCACCGCCCGAACCTTGGGTTTGACGGTCTGGAAACCCGAATACTTGTCCATGCCGGCCAGAAACAGGCTCCCCCGCTCGATCCACTCGTTGATCTGCCGCGCATCCGGCACCGTGCGGACGTGGAAGATGCCCGGCAGGTCGATGCCCGGAAACGGCGGTCGCACGGAGACACCGCCAGGCGACAGCACCAGCTTGTCGTAGGGTTGCATCACGACTTGGCCGGTCTCCACGCCGCGCAGCTTCACCTGCTTCTCCCGCGGCAGGATCTCGACGGCCTCGCAGTTGGTGCGGACGTCGATGGCGAACTGCTCCCGAAACAGTTTCTCGCTGGCGACCAGCAGGCTGGATTCCTTCTCGATGACCCGCCCCACGTGGTAGGGGAGCCCGCAGTTGGCGTACGACACGTACGGGCCGCGCTCCACCATCACGATCTCGGCCCGTTCATCCAGCCGGCGCAGGCGTGCCGCACAGGACGCTCCGCCGGCCACACCACCTATAATGACGACTTTCATGCTGCCTCCCTTGGCAACTTCAATTGCTGGCTAAGGTTCGCTCCGTCGGCTCCACCAGGCCATGATCCGGTTGGCGAGCCCGCGGACCAGCAGGTACGGGAGCACGGCCAGCGTGGTTGCCACGATCAGCGTCTCCAGGGGCCGCAACCCCCGCAAGACGATGAGCTGATAGATTATGTCGAGTGCCACGCCGACGAGGAAGAGCCTGCCGATCTCCCGCCAGGCTTCCAAGAACATCTGTCGCCGTTGCGAGGGCTCCCGAACGAATGCCCAGACAAAGGGCCGTTTGCGTTCCCGCAGATCCCTCCGCGCGGCGCAAATCGCAATGAACGACGCCACCAGCGGCTGCAGGATGAGGCGAAACTGGAGCGGTCCATCGCCTCGGCCAAGCAGCTCCTCCAGGCCTCGCAGCAGCAGCTCCTTCACCGAGAGCACCTTCCATCCCCACCGCTGCCTCGTCTCCCAGGAAAAGAAGACGGGGGTGAATTGCCCGAAGCTACCCTCGTTCGCTGTTCAGGACGAAAACGGAGGCCTGCCAGGGAGCCAGATCGAGGTACAGTCCCTTGCCTTGCAGGTCTTCGCCATGCCAGGCGTAGCTGGTGGGGCGGAGCTGGTCCTGCAACTCCCAGATTTTGCCCGCGAGATTGGCGAAGGGCAAGCGGACATGGCATTGGCTCTGGTTGGGTGCGTAGTTCACGGCGACCACGAGCGCTTCACTCCGCGGGCCTTGCCAGCCGAAGACCAGGCAGCAGTCGTTGGTCCAGTTCCCCTCCCAGGCTGGCGTGCATTCCAGCAACTGCCACTGCCCGTCGCGGACGGCGGGCAGGCGCAAGATTGTCAGCAGACGCTCGTAGAACTGCCGCAGCGCTGGGTCGACCGGTTCGTCCGGCCCGCGGACCAGGTGCGGCGAGATGCGTTTTCGGTGCCCCTCGAGCTGGCCTTGGTGAAAGAACCGCAGTCCGGGGGACAGGAACGAGATGACGGCCGCGGCCTGATGAACTTCGCTGGAAAAAACGGCGGCGGCCCGCGGTTCGTCGTGGTTCTCCAGAAAGCGAGCCAGTTTGTCCTGGTAATCCATGCCCGCGTGGAAATGCTCTCGCACGGGCCGAGCATGTCCCTCGCGCAGTCGATCGTACAGCCGCTTGTCGTAGGCGTAGTCAAAGCCCTGCTGCTGCAACGTCCATTCCAGATCCCAGTAGACCTCGGCCATGAACACAAAGCCGGGAACCCGTTCCCGAACGCGCTGGGTAGCCACCGGCCAGAACAGCGGGGCGCGCTGCCCCCAGGTGCGTTCAAACACGTCGGGCAGAATCAGCATGGCCATGTCGCAGCGCACCCCGTCGCACTGCCCGGCAATCCTGAGCAGCTCGCCGAGAATCGCGTCCTGCGTGGCGGAGTTGGCGTAGTTGAGCTGGAGCGTGTCGGGCCAGCCGGAAAAATATGGATCACGGCCGTAGGCCAGAATCAGATCGCGTCCCCGGCAAGGGACGCACGTGTAGTTCTGCGGTGCGCCGCGCAGGTCGTCCTGGGTGCCCTGGATGAAGTAGTCCGGGTGGTCTTCCAGCCAGGGATGCCCCAGACCCATGTGGTTGGGGACAAAGTCGAGCATCAGCATCAGGCCGCGCTGCCGGAGTCGTTCGCGCAGGCGGGCCAGCGCCGCGTCGCCTCCCAGGTTCTCGTGCACGGTGTAACCGGTGATCGCGAAGCCCGAGCCGGCGATGTCCTCCTCGCACAGGTCCGGCAGGGTCTGCTCGAACTCGCGCCGCCACTCGGCATGACCGCGCGAAACTTGTTGCGCGGCCGGGCCGGTCTGCCAGACGCTGAGCAGCCAGACCCAATCGAACCCCAGCTCCGCCAGCCGATTCAGCTCGGCATCCGGGATGTCGTCCAGAGTGGCTGGCCGGCCCAGGGATCGGGACAGTTCCGTCAACCAGACGCGGGTGTTGAGCTGGTACAGCGACGGATAACGTGGCTTATGCATGGATGCGCTCTTTACTGGCCTGGTAGAAGGCCGCCAATTTGCCGGCTCCCAAGGCCCGCTCGGCGTCCAGGAAACCGTAGAGCTGGATGGCCTTGGCCACCAATCCGGTCCAGCCGGTCTGATGGCTGGCGCCCAGGCCCGCGCCGTTGTCGCCGTGGAAGTATTCGTAGAACAGAATGTGATCCCGCCAGTGCGGATCGGACTGGAACTTCTCCGTGCCTCCGTAGACGGGGCGCCTGCCCTGTTCGTTCCGGAGGAAGATCCGCGTCAGCCGGTTGCCGATCTCCTTGCTCACTTCGAACAGGTTCATCAGCCGGCCGGAGCCCGTCGGGCACTCGATCAGGAAGTTGTCGCCATAGTACATGTAGAACTGCAGCAGGGCCCGGATGATCATCGCGTTCACTGGCAGCCAGATCGGTCCTCGCCAGTTGGAATTGCCGCCGAACATGCCCGTGTTCGACTCGGCCGGCAGGTAGTCCACTCGATACTCCTCCCCATGCACGTGGAACACGTAGGGGTGCCGCTCGTGGAATTTCGAAATCGAGCGGATGCCGTAGGGGCCCAGAAACTCGTTCTCGTCGAGCATCCTGGCGAGCACTCGCCGCAGCCGCTCTGGCGTGAGCAGGGCGAGAATCCCGCGGTTGTTCACGCCATACCGTCCCGGACCCGTGGGGTGCATCGACTGGGTAAGTTCCGGCATCCGTCGCAACCGGTCGATCAGGCCCACCATGGCCTCCGGGATGCGATCGCGTTGCCACTCTTCGATGACCGTCGTGGCGCACAAGGGCAGCAGTCCCACCAGCGAACGCACCTTGAGCCGCGTGACACCGCCGTCGGGAAACCGCAACAGGTCGTAATAGAAGCCGTCCTCCTCGTCCCACATGCCGTCCTGCGCGGGCCGATTCATGGCGGCGGCAATGTAGCAGAACTGTTCGACGAACTTGAGCACCATGTCCTCGTAAATCGGATCGTGGACGGCCAGCTCGATCGCCAGCTCCGTCATGTTCTGGCTGAACAGGGCCATCCAGGCGGTACCGTCCGCCTGCTCCAGGTGGCCGCCGGTTGGCAGCGGGGCGCTGCGGTCGAACACGCCAATGTTGTCCAGTCCAAGGAATCCGCCCTCAAACACATTCTTGCCGAAGCGGTCCTTGCGGTTCGCCCACCAGGTGAAGTTCAGCAGCAGCTTGTGAAACGCGCCCTTGAGAAACTCGACGTCCGTCTCGGCGCCCAGGGCCTGGTCGGTGCGATGCAGGAACAGCGTCGCCCAGGCATGAACGGGCGGATTCACATCGCTGAAGTTCCATTCGTAGGCCGGAATCTGTCCGCTGGGATGCAGGTAGACGCCCTTGAGCATCAATTCCAACTGCTGCTTGGCGAAATCGGGATCGACGATCGCCAGCGGGATCGCGTGGAAGGCCAGGTCCCAGGCCGCGTACCAGGGATACTCCCACTTGTCGGGCATCGAAATGATGTCCTTATTCAACATGTGGAACCACTCGGAGTTCCGCGAGGTGCGATTGCCTGAGTGCAACGGGTTCGAGTTATGTTCGTCCAGCCAGTTGTCGCCGTCGAAGAAGAAGAACTGCTTGCTCCAGAGCATGCCGGCCAGCGCCTGGCGCATCACGGCGGCTTCGTCGGCACTCACCGTTGGCGGCGTGACGGACTGATAGAACTCGTCGGCCTCATGCAGCCTGTCCGTGAAGACCCGCGCAAACGACTCGCCAAACGGTTCGCCGCCCCGGTCCAGGCCAGCCGGGGAAAGCCGCAGGCGAACCACGGTGCTTTGACCGGCGCCGACCTGGACCCGGTAGTGGGCCGCGACCTTGGTGCCCTGCCGCGCTGGATTCACCTTGCTCGGATCGCCCCCGACCACACAATCGTTGATGCCGTCCTTGACGAAGGGACTCTCGTTCTGCTGGCCCGGAAACAGCCGCTCGTGGTTCGTTTCGTTCTCGGTGAACAGCAGCGGCACCTCGCCTTCGCACCACAGAGTGTACTGTCCGAAGCCCGAGTGCTCCGCCAGGACGGCGCTGGTCCCCGTCGCGGAGTCGATCCGCCGGAGCATCGGTTTCCGCGGGGCCCGGTTCGACCTGGCGATCCACGCCGACCAGTTGTTCCGGAACCAGAACGTGGGCAGCAGGTGCAGTTCGGCGGCGTCGGGACCCCGGTTTATCGCCGTGATGCGCACCAGGATCTCTTCCGGACCTTCCTTGGCGTACTCCACGAAGACGTCAAAGTATCGGTCGTCGTTGAAGACGCCCGTGTCGAGCAGTTCGTACTCCATCTCGTGGCGGTTGCGCCGGCGGTTCGTCTCCACGAGATCGGCGTAGGGAAAGGCCGCCTGCGGGTACTTGTACAGGTACTTCATGTACGAATGCGTGGGCGTGCTGTCGAGGTAGAAGTAGTATTCCTTGACGTCCTCGCCATGGTTCCCCTCGCTGTTGGTCAGACCGAACAGCCGCTCCTTGAGGATCGGGTCGCGGCCGTTCCAGAGGGCCAGGGCGAAGCAGAGTTGCTGCTGGTCGTCGGAGACGCCGGCCAAGCCGTCTTCGCCCCAGCGATAGGCGCGCGAGCGGGCATGGTCGTGCGTGAAGAAGTTCCAGGCGTCGCCATTCTCGCTATAATCCTCGCGAACCGTTCCCCATTGCCGCTCGGACAAGTAGGGGCCCCACTTCTTCCACGCAGCGGTACCTTGGCGAGCTTCCTCGAGCCGGATCTTTTCGGCGTTCATCGGACGGTTTTCCCTGGATCAGGATCAGCGGCGCTGTCGAAGTGACGGCCTTCACAAGTCTGGCATACGGATTGAGAACCGCAATTTTCGCAACCGGCAAAATCCGCCTGATTATCTCACGGCGGCCGCCGATCTGTGCTACAAAGTTCGCTGCGGGGCGAGCATCCGGCCGGTTATGCCGGACATGCCGCCGATGCGGGTGAACTTCCAGGAACGCCGCGAGAATCGGGAGCCAGCCATGCCAAGGTGCTTACCTGTCGTTTTGCACGCCATCCTCTGGCTGATGTTGCCGGCCGCGCTGTCGCCCGCGGTGATGGCCGCGGAGGAACCGGCCGCGGAGCGCGAGACGGACCGACCCAACATCCTGTGGTTCATCGTGGACGACATGTCGGCGAACTTCTCCTGTTACGGCGAGAAGCTGATCGAAACGCCCCACGTCGACCGGCTGGCCCGCGAGGGAACGCAGTTCAGCCGCGCCTTCGTCACCGCCCCGGTCTGCTCCCCTTGCCGTTCGGCCTTGATCACGGGGATGTACCAGACGTCGATCGGAGCGCACCATCATCGCAGCGGGCGGGGGACCGAGAAGATCCACTTGCCCCAGGGAGTGACGCCGATACCCGCACTCCTGCGGCAGGCCGGCTACTACACCTGCATCGGCAGCGGGCTGCCCGGCGCGGGACGCGCGGGAGGCAACGCCCGGCCGGCCGCGCAGCTCGGCAAAACGGACTACAACTTCCAGTGGGACGCCGCGATGTACGATTCGCACGACTGGGCCGGCCGCCAGCCCGGGCAGCCGTTCTTCATGCAGGTGCAACTGGCTGGCGGCAAGCTGCGCGGCGGCACCGACGCCAGCGCCACCCGGCTGCTGGAGCGGGCCCAGGCCGAACTGGGCGGCGCCACCGATCCGGAGCAGGTCACGTTGCCTCCCTACTATCCTCGCGATCCGGTGTTGCTGCGCGACTGGGCCGCCTACCTGGATTCGGTCCGCTTCACCGACCAGCACGTGGGCCGAGTACTGGCGCGGCTGGAGCGCGAAGGCATTCTGGAACAGACGCTCGTCATCTTCATGACCGACCACGGCATCAGCCACGCGCGAGGCAAACAGTTCCTGTATGACGAGGGCACGCATGTGCCGCTGGTCGTGCGCGGGCCTGGCATCCCCAGCGACGTGCTCCGCGAGGACCTGGTGGAGCACATCGACCTGGCGGCCATCTCGCTGGGCGCGGCCGGCCTGCCGCTGCCCCCGTCGATGCAGGCCCGCGACCTGTTCGCCGAGGACTATCTGCCGCGAGACGCCGTGTTCGCGGCCCGCGACCGCTGTGATGAAACCGTGGAACGCCTCCGCAGCGTCCGCACCGCCAGGTACCTGTACATCCGGAACTTTCACCCGCAGCGGCCGCACCTGCAGCCCAACGCCTACAAGGATGGCAAATCGATCCTGCAAACGCTCCGCTCGCTGCACGACACCGGCAAGCTGGACCCGCTGGCCGAGGAACTGCTGTTCCGCCCCACTCGCCCGGCCGAGGAGCTGTATGAATGGACGACCGACCGCTGGCAAGTGAAGAACCTGGCTGGCGATCCCGCGCATCGGTCCGCGCTCGAAACGCTGCGCAAACGACTCGACCGCTGGATGGTCGAAACGGGCGACCGCGGGCCGGAGTCCGAGTCGATGTACGACAGCGACATGGCGGTCTATCTGGGCCGCGGCAACCCGGCCGTGGAACGGAATATCGCCCTGATGAAGAAGTGGGCCGCCGAAGGGAAGTAGTCCCGGGCCGGACCAGGTGAACTCGGCCCAGGCCTCCAGCCGCGCGATCGTTGCCAACTATCTGGGCCGAGCGGAAGGCGGCGTGACGCGGTCGAAATCCAGGCCGTAGCCAGCCCGCAGGAACAGGATGCCGGCGTCGCCGAGCACCAGTTTGCTATAGAGACTGGCATCCCACAACTGGCATTCGCGCCGGTCGCCGTCCTCGGTCTCGCAGGTGGCGAAGTACGAGCTCGTGGTGGACGTGTCGCCGCCGCCGCTGACGTGGGTTCGCTTGTCGACGACGATCACCGGCAGCGCCTCGACAGGCGCCGATTCGATCCGGTGCATTTTCTGCCGCAGCGCCCGGTAGCCAAACACGCCCAGCAGCACGAAGCCCAGCGGCGCCAAAGCCATCAGCAGCGGCACAAGCGAAAACAGCGCCCCGCCGCGCCCGAAGCGCGAGCCCGCGAAGCCGAAGCCGAGCGCCATGGCCAGCGTCACCACGAAGGCCACCAGACTGCCGCCGATGAAGACGACGAAGAACCCGCCCAGCAACAGCTTATGCGCCGGTTCGTACTTCGGAAGCTGCTCATGCCGCTCGGCCAGCCCACTCCTGGCAAACTCAGGCGAAGCCTTCAACCGCCGGAACGTTGCCAGCTTATCTTCCGCGGCCGGCCTGGGCAGCGCCGATCCGCAATAGCCGCACACCGCGGCAGCCAGTTCACTTTCGCCTCCGCAACTCGGACACTTCACGCCGCGATGCTCCCTGGGGGTGATGACGGACAGAGCTGATGACGGACCACTTACGCAGGACGGGTCCAAGACCCGTCGGATCTTGCCTGCGGCCAATTCTACCACCCGCTCCGCGCCCCGTGGTGAATTGTTTTCCGCCTACCTGTTTATCGGCTATCCTGATCGTTGGCCGGGTCGCTTCGCGGGCGGGGAACACGTCGTATGAATCAAACCAGAACTTGCCTGGCAGACTGGATCGACCACGCCTGGATGGCGGCGGTCGGCACCGCGGGAGCGGCGGTTCCCTGCCTGCTGGGATTCGTCGACGGTGGTCTCATGCCCGGCGAGATCGCGCTGAGCCTGGCGGCGGGCGCCAGTGCGGCGGGAGCCGGCGTCGTCACAGGCCGGCTCGGCAACGTGCTGCACGAAAGTCGCAACCGGCGGATGACCGAAACGGGACTACGGTGGCGGCACACTGGTCAGCGTAATCGTCAGCTCGCCCTGGCCCACTCGCACCAGGCGGCCGTCGGGCGTGATCCAGAACGTGTTCTTGATCGGCTCCACCTGGCAGCGAAAACATTCCAGCTCGCGGTCGCCGACGGTCACCCGTTCCAGCTCTCCCGGCTGGAACGTCAGCGTGATCAACTGCAGCGTCGAGGGGTGAAACGTGCGCACGGCGACTTGCTTGCCTGTTTCCAGTGTCAACTGCGAGCATAACAGCGCGAAGCTGCCCAGCAAGTTGTTGTCGAAACAGAATGTGTCCGCCGGCAACTTGATTTCCTGATTCACATCCTGAGCGCCGCTGATCGCGACCCGCACCACGCCGTCGCCGAAGTCGCCCACAATCTTGAATGCCTGGCCGCCCACCGACAGATCGCGTTCGAACCGCAGCGGCCGCACGTCGAGCGCGGTGACCAGCGTCGTGGTGCTCTTCAACGAAGCGGTCGCGTTGACGGCCAACTCCATCTCGCTCCGCATCTCGTACACTGGCTTGCCGTCCCGCTCCGCGCGGCGAATCGTCACTTTCTCGTCGCCCAGTTCCTGTTCGCCCTGCCGGTAACGATACGTGTGCTGCTGGTCCAGTTTCCAGGGCAGCGGCCGAGCGGTCAGGGGTGTGGCGGCGGCCACTCCCGCGGCCGGCGGCTCGAACGAAACCACTCGCACCGACGTCGGCACCACGCCGCCCAGCCCCTCGAACAACTTGATGTGCGTGGCGCTCAACTGCTCCAATTCACCCGTCGTCGGATCCAGCGCGACCCAGCCGGCCGGCCCCATCTGCACCTCGACCCAGGCGTGCTGCCCGAAGCTGCCACCCAGGTTCGGCGCGTAGACCAGTCCGCCCACCAGCCGCGCGGGAATCTTCACCGCCCGCAACATGGCCACCATCAACGTGGCATGCGGTCCGCAGTCGCCCTGCTTCTTCTCCAGCGCCAGGCGAGCGGACGGGGTGTCGGCAATCTTGTAGGCAATCTCGTCATGCACCCAGCGGCCAATCCGCCGCACGGCCTCCCAGCGCGTGCCGGCCCCCGCGGTCAGCTCGGCGGCCCGCGCCACGATCGCCGGGTCGTCCGACTCGATGAACGGCGACGGCTTGAGCCACTCCGCCAGCTCCGTCGGCACGTCGCCCGTCGGAAACGGCGGCGAACTGGCCGGATCGTAACGCACGCTGCGGACCGTCACCTGGCCCACGATCCGCTCGGCCCGCTTCGTACCCTGGAACTTCTGCCCAGGCGACTGCAACACGGCCGCGTCGTTCGCCACTCCGCTGCCGATCACCTGCACGTCGATGTCGGCCACCAGGTGCGTCACGCGCAGAAAATCGCTGAACGCGACATTCGATTGCACAAAGTGCCGGCTCAGCAGCTCCTCGGCCCGAGCCGCTTGCGCCTGCTGCACCACGCTTTCGTCGGCCAACTGCACGGTGGTCCCCTGGGCGGCAATGCGCATCGCCAGGAACTGGTTCGTGGCGGCGTCGGCCAACAGGCTGATCCCGGCCTGCTCCACTCGCCAGACCACGCAGCGGCGACTGGTTCCAGCGTCGTCCAGCGTTTCCGGTTCGCCTGCTGCCAGTTCCAACGTCTCAAGCTGCGCGGCTTCCGGCAGGAACACGTTCAGCTTGATGGTCGCTTGAGCGGTTCGGTCAGCGGTTCTGACTCGAACGGCGTCGAGCAGCAACTGCCAGTGAGCGAAGTTGTTGCCGCCCAGCAGCAGCCATCCGTCCGGCAAGGCCGTTTCCCGCGGTTCGCCGCGCGCCTGACCCTCGGCCCAGATCCAGGTGCGAGCGCGATCCGCGTCGAACTCCGATTCCACGTGCCCCACGGTCTGGTTCGTCCGCTGAGTGAGCCGGTAGCTGATCGGCCGTTGCTTGTCCGGTTCCAGCAGCGTTTCGGAATCGAGCACCACGTTCCGCTCGGCCCCCAGCAGCGCCAGCTTCAGCGACGTTCGGGAGACCAGTTTGCGCAGCTTGCGACCGTCCTGTTCCACGTCCTGCGGCTGAACCGTGGCATAGCCGATCAGCCGATCCTCGACGCGGATCGCGTAATAGCCGGTCTGTTGCGCCACGGCGGGCACCGCGGACGACAACACGAGTAACCACACAATAAGGTATTTCACGAGAGCCACTCCAATTTCGAAGAACTCCGCCGCGGAAGGAGATCGTGCAGCTTCTATGTTGTTTTGCTGAGGGGATTTGGCGATATGACCGAGGGAAAACGGGGACGGTATCCGCGTCGGCGAGCGCGTCACCTCAATATCCCTCTGGCTCCCTCCCCGGCTTCCGGGGAGGGCTGGGGAGGGGCTCTTGTGCATCTTGTTTTGACGCACCTGGCACCCGATGGAATCGCCCAGCACCCGTCGCATTCAAGAATTCAGATTCTCAATTGATGTTCGACTCGTCCGAAATCCGCGTCCCGCGAGTGGCCATGTGCGAATTGAGCGCCTTGCTTTGCTTCATAATCCCGCAGGCCCCTCCCCAGCCCTCCCCGAAGCGGGGAGGGGGCCAGAAGTGTATTGTGAGGGGGGCTTTGCGAAGGCGAGCTGACCATTGGTTCATCATCCCAAGTTTCATACCCAAATCAACATATAAGCTGCACGATCTCCTTCCGGGGAGGGAGCCAGAGGGATATCAAAGGGTAGCCCTCGCCGAAGCGTCGGGCCATATGCGACAAGACCAGCATCAACCGACCACATTCTCCGGCCGGCCGGCAAGAAATGCCAGCACATTCTCGACGGCGCCCTGGCAGAGTGCTTCCATACCTTCGGGCATCTGATCGGCGGCGTGCGGCGTAAGCACCACCTGAGGACACGTCAGCAGCGGATCGTCGGCCGGCAGCGGCTCGGTCCGGAACACATCCAATCCCGCTCCACCCAGCTTGCCGGACTGCAGTGCCGCGACCAGCGCGTCCTGGTCCACGACGGCGCCGCGAGCCGTGTTGATCAGCAGCGCGCCCGGCTTCATCCGCTCCAGCGCCCGAGCGTCGATCAGATGGCGGCTCTCGTCGGTCAATTTCAGATGCAGGCTCACGGCATCGCTGGTTTGCAACAACTCCGCCAGTTCCACATAGCGAAACCCCAGCGCCTCGGCCTTCTCTTGCTCCGGATGGAACGACCACGCGACCACTTCCATGCCGATCGCGCGGGCCAGCCGGATCAGCGCGCAGCCGATGTTTCCCGTGCCGATCACTCCCAGCCGCTTGCCGGCCAGCGATACCAGATACTCCGACGGCCAGCGTCCCTGTTTCATTTCGGCCGTTGTCCAGGCCACTCGCCGAGCGGTCGCCAGCAGCAGGGCCAAGGCATGTTCGGCGATGATTCCCGCCGTCCGCCCCGGCACGTTGCAAACGACGATCCCCAGCTCCCGCGCGGCCGGCATGTCGATGCAGTCGAATCCCACGGCACAGCAGGCGATCATCTTCAGCCGCGGCAGCCGCCGCAACACGCTGCCCGGCCAGCGGACCAGACCGCGCGAGTTGAGCAGTATCTCCGCCTCGGCCGCCCGCGCCACCTTCTGCTCGTCGCCCTCCGGACGCGTATCGAACAGCACCACGTCCGCCACCTGACGCAGCCGCTCCAGTTGCGGCGAACCGGCGATCATTGGCGGATCGTCACCGGGAATCACAATCCGCACGCGACGCGACGCATCTGGTATCATCGGGCTGGCTCCGGTTGAGTTGAGGTGGTTCCCATTGTGCTGGTCCGGTTTGGCCAGCTCAAGGCGACGAGTGATGGCCGAATTTCAAGCAGCTCGCATGCAGCACACGTTGTACCACGCCGACTGCCGAACCGTGCTGCCGGAACTGGAGCAGCGCTGGGCAGGGCAAGCGCGGTTGATCTATCTGGATCCTCCCTACAACACGCGCCGCCAGCGGGGCGCTCGGCGCCAATTCCGCGATTCCAACGCTCGCTGGTCGGACACGCTCCGCCCGGCGATCGAGTCCGCTTTCCGCCTGCTGTCGCCAGCCGGGTTCCTGGCGGTGTCGATCAACCAGACCGAGCTGTTCAACCTGAAACCGCTGATCGACACGGTGTTCGGCGCCGAACGCTTCGTGGGCCTGTTCCCGGTGAAAATCCGGCACGTCCAGCGGCAACTGATGATCAACGCCACGTTCCACGACGTGTACGAGTACCTGCTGATCTACCGCCGCGACAAGGCGGCGCGGTTCGAGTCGGCCCGCAGGCCGCCGCGCCTGGAGCAGTTCAAGCATACGGTCACGCTGCTCGACCAGCGGCCCGAAACCCGCGAGATCCAGGGCAAGCGGGTCGATATCTTCCGGCCGCCGCAGTACGAGCTGGGCACAACCAGCAACGGCTCGCCCGGCCTGCGCCGCTATGTGATCGCCGGCAAGCTGGCCACCGCCAATTGGTCGGGCGAGTGGTACGAGACGCACCTGCGGCCGTTGGGCGACGACTTGCTGATCCGCGTCTGGGGCCTGGAACTGCAAGGGCTGGGGTACCGCTGGTTCCAGACCGGCAACCGCCGCCGGCGCAGCGGCGTGTACTTCCAGTCCCTGGGCGCCGCCGGGCGGCCGATCCTGCCGTCGAACGACATCGACTACACCGAGGTGGTGCCGACGATTTACCGCGAGGGCGGCGCGGGCTGCGATTTCAAGGACTCCAAAAAGCCCGAAGCCCTGCTGAGGATGCTGATGGAGATCTGCACTCGGCCGGGCGACCTGGTCATGGACTTCTACGCCGGCAGCGGCACCACGCTGGCCGCCGGCATCAAGCTGGGCCGCCCCGTGATCGCCATTGAAAGCGACCCGCAGGCCCTGAGCATCATCCACACGCGGCTGGAGAACCTGCGCAGCGGCCGCGACCTGGACGGAATCGCACACTGTTTCGAAGTCAAGGCGAGCGGAAAGGCGAGCGGCGGGCGTGAGCCCGCTGTTTCTCCGCGCCGCGTATCGACAGTCCACCGGTCCATAGAAACAGGGGACTGACGTCCCCCGCTCGCCTGGCGATCCATAGAAACAGGGGACTGACGTCCCCCGCTCGCCTGGCGATCCAGCTACACGTCCAGGTTCCGTACTTCCAGCGCGTGCTTCTCGATAAACTCGCGACGCGGTTCGACCTTGTCTCCCATCAGCACGCGGAACATGTCGTCGGCCGCTCCCGCGTCACGCATGCTGACTTGCACCAGCGTGCGATTGGCCGGGTCGAGCGTTGTTTCCCGCAGCTCCTCGGCGTTCATTTCGCCCAGACCCTTGAAGCGGGTCACTTGCAGGCCCTTCTCGCCGGCCGCGCGCACGGCGGGTAGCAGTCCACGCAGGTCGACCAGCGGGATCTCGTTATCCCCTCGCCGCAACACGTAACGCGGCGTCTCCTCGCCGGTCCGCTCCTGCGGCAGCAAGGCCTGGATGTCGAACCCCAGTTCGGCCAGCTCGCCCAGTCCGGCGTTGATCGTACGCACCTCGTGCAACTCGGTGATGTGCAGGTGCTGCGAGGCCTGCCCGTTGCCGTTCGACTCCGCGGACGATGCTTCCTTGCCGTGAGCTTCCTCGCCGCCATTTTCGTCCACCCGCAGCTCGCCGCCCAACTGCTGCTCGCGCGACTTGAGGAACTGGTCCAGGTCCTGCCGGGAACTCAACCAGAACTCCTCGCCGCCCAGGAACACGTGGAACACGGGCAGGCGGCCGGTGTTCACATCCATCCGCTCGACGTGCGTCCGCAGTCCGACGCCCCGCCGTTCCAGGGCCAGCAACGCGTCTTCCATCGCGCTGAGCGTATTGCAGAGCCGGGCCATTTCCTCGCCGCGAACCACTCGGCCGTCGTTCGGATCGAACTCAGCATCCTCCAGGCCGCGGGCCAGCAACTGCGCCTTCATCGCTTCCTCGGTCTGCACGTAATACGTCTGGCTCTTGCTGCGGACCCGGAACAGGGGCGGCTGAGCGACATAGATGTGCCCGCAGGCCACCAGTTCGTACATCTGGCGGTAGAAGAAGCACAACAACAGCGTGCGGATGTGCGATCCGTCCACGTCGGCGTCGGTCATGATGATCACCTTCCCGTAACGCCGCTTGCTCATGTCCTGGTCGACGCCGATCCCGCTGCCAATGGCGAAGATCATGCTCCGCACTTCCTCGTTGGCCAGCACCTTGTCCTCGCGCGACTTGTAGGCATTGATGATCTTGCCCCGCAGCGGCAGAATCGCCTGGTACTCGCGCAGCCGGCCCCCTTCGGCACTGCCGCCGGCCGAATCGCCTTCCACCAGGTACAGCTCGCACTTCTCCACGTCCCGGCTGATGCAGTCCCGCAGCTTGCCTGGCAGCCCGCCGCTGCTCAAGGCGTCCTTGCGGTTGCGGATCAGTTCCTTGGCCTTCCGCGCGGCCACCCGCGCCTCGGCGGCCACCACGCCCTTGCGGACAATCGCCTTGGCGATCCGCGGGTTCTCCTCCAGGAACTTGCCGAGCGCTTCGCCGACCGCCGAATTGACGATCCCCTCCACCTCGCCGTTGCCGAGCTTGGTCTTGGTCTGGCCCTCGAACTTCGGCTCCGGGATCCGCATCGCAATCACGCACGTCAGGCCTTCGCGGAAATCGTCGCCGGTCGGCACGATATCCTTGAACAGATTCTCCTTCTTGCCATAGTTGTTCAGCGTTCGAGTGAGCGCGGACCGGAAGCCGGAGACATGCGTGCCGCCCTCGGTCGTATGGATGTTATTCACGTACGAATGCAGGTTCTCGGTGTACTCCGACGTATACTGCAACGCCACCTCGTAGCCGACGCCCTCCGACTCGCCGGCGAAATACACCACCTGAGCGTGTTCCGGCTCGCTGGTCCGGTTCAGATGCTCCACAAACTCGACGATCCCCCGCTCGTAATAGAACTCCTCGCCCTCGCCCACCCGCTCGTCGCGAAAGCGGATCCGCACGCCGCTGTTGAGAAACGCCAGCTCCTGCAACCGTTTGTACAGCAGGTCATACGAGAACTTGGTGACCTGGAACACGCGGCTGTCGGGCTTGAAGGTAGTCTTCGTGCCGACCTTCTTGGTCGTGCCTACCCGCGTGACCGGCCCCAGCGGCAAGCCCCGCTCGTACTCCTGCTGGTAGACGTGGCCTTCGCGGCAGACTTGCACTTCGCACCACTGCGAAAGAAAGTTGACGACCGTCACGCCCACGCCGTGCAGACCGCCCGAAGTCTGGTAGGCCCCCTTCTTGAACTTGCCGCCGAACTTGAGCACCGTCATCACGCCTTCCAGCGTCGACACTTCGCGGTCCATCTCCTCCGACAGTTGCGCGTGGGTCTCCACCGGAATCCCGCGGCCGTCGTCTTCCACGGTCACCGAACCATCGTTGTTGACCGTGACCGTCACGTTCCGCGCATAGCCGGCCATCGCCTCGTCGATCGAGTTGTCCACCACCTCGTACACCAGGTGGTGCAAACCGCGGGTCCCGGTATCGCCGATGTACATGCTCGGCCGTTCCCGCACGTGCTCCAGGTCCGACAGATGCTCCAGGTTGGCCGCGCCGTACTGGGCGTCGCCCTTGCGCTGGCCGGCGGGCAGCTCCGCATCGGGTGCTGGTTGATCTTCGGGCTGCTCTTGTCGTTCGTCGTTCATACTGGTACTAGCTTTCCTCGCGGGGGATCTCCCCGACACGAAAACGCAAATCGCGAATCGGCGGCTCCGGCACCAGCCTGGCCAGTTGCTGGAGCAGCCGTTTCTTCTGAAAAGTCAATTCCTGCAGCGTGGCCGAATCCCGCACGATCACTTCCAGCACGCCGCGCTTCACGGCACCGGCACACGTACCCGCGGCCAGGCCGCCACCCACCGCTTCCCGCCAGGCGTCAGTGAACTGGTTGCGGCTGAGTTGCTGGGCATAGCCGCGGCGAGCCAACAGCCCGCTAAGCACCTCGGCCATCTTCCGCGGCCCGCGAGTCTTCGGGCGCCGCTGCCGCAGATCGTGTTCCAGGCGGTCAACCTCCGGATCCTCGTTTCGGCTCATCCCAATCCACCTCCGCCCGCTGACGGCCACATTCCAACTCGCCCGCATGACCACTCGCCGCCTCGACTCTTCAACGCTCGCCGTTTCGCCCGGCTCAGCGGTCCCGCGCCAGCGGCATCACCACATAGGCGTAACCGTCTTCCGTGCTGAACACGGCCGCCGACTCGGCATCCTTGATCTCCAGGCTGAACGCCTGCTCGGCGTCCAGTACGCGCAGGAAATCCTCGACGTAACGATGATCCATCGCCACGGTGACCGGTTCGCCATCGTACGGCACCGGCAATTCCACCCGCGATTCGCCCACCTCGGCCGTCGAACCGGACAGGATCAGCGATCCGTCGCCGAACTTGAAGTCGATCCCGCGACTGTCCTGGTCGGTGACGATCGACGCCTGCCGCAGGGCCGAGTACATCGGGCCGACGGTGATCGGGATACTGATCGACTCGCGCCGCTTGGGAAACACATCCCGCCACTTGGGAAACCGGCCCTCGACCAGCCGCGAATAGATGGTCGCTCGCGGACTGCGGACCATGATGTCGTTGCCACGCGAGGCCAACCGCACTTCCGCCTCGCCGTCCGTCATCGCCCGTTCGATCAACTGCATCGACCGCGTGGGGACGATGATGTTGTTGCCGTCGGCCGACGGTTCTCCACCCACGGCACTGCCCACGCATTCCATCTTGGCCAGCCGCCGGCCGTCGGTGCCCACGGCGGTGATCTTATCGCTTTCCATTTCCAGCAGCACGCCGCCCAAGGCATATCGGCTGCTCTCGGTATCCGTGGCGAACAGCGTGCGGCGGATCAGTTCCTTCAGCAGTCGAGCGGGCAAGGCGAAGTACGTTGGGACCTCGAACGTGGCAATGCTGGGGAATTCCGCCGGGTTGGCCACCGGCATCTTGAACTGGCTCCGCTCCCCCTTGACCTGCATCCCCCGCTCGTCCACTTGAATCATCAACCGCTCGTCGCTGCTCTCGCGCAGCAGTGAGCCGAAACGCTGCACCGGCAGCAGCACGGCCCCGGCCTGCTGCACGTCCACCTCGCCCACCTCGATGCGGATGCCGACTTCCATGTCCGTGGCCGTCAACACGGCCCGCTCGCCGTCCGCCTCCAGCTTGATGTTGCAGAGCACCGCCTTGGGACTGCGGCTGGGGGCGACCGTGGCGGCGGTGGCGAAGGCACTCAGCAGCTTCTCGCGTTCGCAGGAGAGTTTCATGGCCAGGGCTTTCTCATGTCTCTAATGTTCTGGACTAACAGTATTAAGAAGAGGGACCACTGAAATGAGGCGGGCCACTGCGCGAGGCCGGTTCGGATAAGTCTTGGGCGTCAAGGAATTCGGACTGCGAGCGGCGCGATCAAACGCCGTGGAAAAGCTGTCGGTTGGCCGTTCGTTTTGTGTCGGCGGACTGTCGGCCATTGGTGAAACATCCGGCCGCTTCCTGGCGGCTGTCGATGCCGGGCCGAATCAGTGACCGAAAGTTACAGGAAAATGACATGTTGTTCACACCCGCCGCGCGTTCATGGGCTACAGATCTGTTCCGCCAGGATATTCACCGTCTCGCGGATCGCGGGATCGGAATCCAGCAACGACTCCGTCTTGCGGCACGCATGCAGCACGGTGCTGTGGTCGCGGTCGCCGAAGTATTTGCCCACCTGCTGCAGACTGTTGTCGGTCAGCGTGCGAGCCAGATACATGGCGATCCCGCGAGCCCGCACGATCTGCTGCCGCCGCGTGGCACCGCGCAGTTCGGCCGTCTTGACTTGAAAGTGCTGAGCGACCTGCGTGGCGATCGACTTGAGCGTCGCGTGTCGCGACGGCGATTCTTCCCGCAGATAGTTCTCCGCCAGTTGTTCGTCGATCGGCACGCCGGCCAGCGCCGCCGTGTCACTCAGCCGCGACAGAGCCTGGTCCAGTTGCGGGACCGTATTCAGGAAATGAGGTACCGCCGGGCTGCCGCAGGCCAGCAACTGCACCACTTGCGGCGATAACTGCAGACGCCGGACTGCCGCCAGCCGTTGCACGATGCGTTGCCGAGCCAACGGGCCGGGAGCCGACAACGGAACGGTCAGCCCGGCCGACAAGCGGCTGGCCAGACCCGGCAGCAGTCCGCCAATCTCGGTCGGAAGCTGCGAGGCCGTTGCCAGCACGCGTTGCTGGCGTTCGGTAAGCTGATCCAGGGCCAGAACCAGTTCGCGCTGCGCGGCCTCGTTGCCCGACAACTGTTCGATGCCGTCCACCACCAGCAGCGTCGCCTGCTGCAACCGGCCGCGGAACTCCGACACCGCGTCGGTTTCCACGGCGTTGGCAAAGTGCCGAACCAGATCGGCGCCGCTCATGGCGATCATCCGCGATCGCGGATTGGCTTTCTTCCAGTTGCCCGCCAGGCCTTGCGCCAGCAGACTCTTGCCGGTTCCCGCCGGTCCGTAGAAGACGATCGGATTGTACAGCGGCCGGCCCTGCCGCAAAGCTTCCGCCACGACGCGGACCAGCGCGTTCTCGTCTCCGCTGACGAACTCGCGCAGCATCCACGTCGAACCGTTCTTGCGGTCCTGCTGATTCCCGCCGTTGCGACTCAGCTCCAGCGGAATAGAAAAAACACCGCTAACCACGCAGACTCCGTTCCCGGCCTGAGGCCAGGGCCAATGACCGCACCCTTCCGAAACGAAGCTGAATTATAGCGGTTTTTCCGGCACCGGGGGAGACGGCAACGGCGTTTTTCAGCCTCGAATTCGTTCGCGCAACTCCCTGGCTACCAACAGGATACGTTCGCAAGCCTGATCCACTTCCGCAATCGTCGTCAGCCGCCCGAAGCTGAACCGCAACGCGCTCCGCAATTCCGGCTCGGCAACTCCCATCGCCCGCAACACGGGCGACAACTCACTCGACCCGCTCGCACAGGCCGAACCCGTCGAGCAGGCGATGCCGGCCAGGTCCAGGGCCATCCAAACCGCCTGCCGATCCAGCCCCGGCAACGAGATGTTCGACGTGTGCGGCGCTCGTGGTACCTCGCGCCCGTGGATGCGGATCGTCGGGTCGGCCGCCAGCAACGTCGATTCGAACCGATCGCGCAGCAGCGTCAGGTGCCGAGCTCGTTCGTCCAGCTCCCGCACGGCCAGTTCCAGCGCGGTCCGCAGTCCCACCGCCAGCGCCAACGACTCGGTTCCCGGCCGCAGCCCGAACTGCTGAAAGCCGCCTTGAAGAATCGGCTGAATCGGCACGCCGGCACGCACCAGCAACGCGCCGACACCCACCGGTCCGTGCAGCTTGTGAGCGCTCAGCGACAGCGCGGCCACTCCCAGCCGGTCGAAATCCACCGGCAGCTTCCCCACCGCCTGCACCGCGTCGGTGTGCAGCGGTATCCGCCGCTCGCGGCACAATCGGGCCACTTCATCCAGCGGCTGAATCACGCCCGTCTCGTGATTGACCCAGATCAGGCTGACCAGTTGCGAACCGTTTTCCAGCAGTTTGCTCAACCGCTCCACATCGACGACGCCCGTCGAGCGGACCGGCGCGTAGGCCACCTGCCAGCCGGCCCGCTGCAAGTGGACCGCCGGTTCCAGCCCGCTGGGATGCTCAATCGCCGACACGATCACGCGGCCGGGACTCGACCCGGCCAGCCCGCGCAGCGCCAGGTTGTTCGCTTCGGTGGCACCGCTGGTGAAAACGACCCGCGTCGCTGGCCCCGCGCCCAGCAGCTCGGCAACCCGCTCCCGCTGATCCTCCAGCAGCCGGGCCGCTCGCCGCCCCGGTCCATGCTGGCTGGCCGGATTCGCGGGATAGTCGCGCCACACGGCCAGCATCGCCTCGGCCACGCGCGGATCCAGGGGCGTGGTGGCGTTGTGATCCAGGTAGATGCAGTTCATGGCGTCACGGCGGCCGCGCCGCGAGCGGCTTCGGACTGGCGCCGAGCGGCCAGCAGTTGCGTGTCGTCGGGAACGTAGGTGAGCCCGTCGGCGATCAGCTCCAGCGCGACCTGGTGCCGGCCCTGCTGCTGCTGAGCGACCGCCAGTTGGTGGAACGCGTCGGCCAGCGACTGGCGGATTTCACGTCCCACCTGCTCCGGATCGCCGCCGCGTTCGGCCCGGTCGAAGACTTCGGGCACCAGCACATACATCCGCTGCCGGGCTAACCGGGCCACCAGCGGCCAGACCACGTCGGCCAGTTCCTGATGGTCTTCGGTCCACTGCTGCCACTGCGAGACGCCGCTGGACAACCTGGCGTCCAGATACTGGCAAAGAATCTGAGCGTCGCCGCGTGCGCTGACCGTCTGCCCGTGTCGAGCGAGCACCAGGTCCCAGCGCTGGTCGTCGCTGGCGTCGTTCAGGTTGTCCTTGGTCTTGTCGTTGTCCTTAGTCTTGTCGCTGTCTTTTGTCTCGTCGCTGTCTCTTGTCTCGTCGCTGTTGTCGTTGCTCTGGTTGCCGCTACCGCCGTCAGCGGTCTGGTTCCTGGTAACCGCGTTGGTCGCGGCGGCGTCAGCGGTCTGCAGGTAACCGCGGCGAGCGAGCAGGGATTCGAGGCTGCCCGTGGTCGGACTGCGATAGATGGGAGTGACCTGGATGCGGACGAGCGGGATCTCGTAGTATTCGAACTCGCGGCGGCTGAACGACTCGGCGGCGAACTCCTCGCCCTTGAGGTGCCCGAACACGACGATCAGAAACAGCAGTGTGGGAACTCCGCACACCGCGGCCAGCAGTCCAAGCACCACCAGGCGCAGCCAGAGCCCGCGGGACCGCGAACCGCCAGTGGTTGACCGCGTCGCGGCTGATGTCAAAGCTGCCGGGCTGCTCATGGACCAGATTCCTGCTTAGACCGCCCCGCTTCCAACTTCACCCGATGCGTAAGTTTTAGAGTTACGGATTCGATAGTCTTCGATAGAATGTAACCCGACGGGTAAGCGAGGGGCCCGCCGAGACGACGAAGATCCCGCGCTTAGGCTTCGGGTGAGATGTGATAGCGGCTTATGTCCCAGGCCTCCACCCGCGCGTCGAGCCGCGGATTTCCCGCTGATTTCGCGTATTGTCACCCGTATTGTTCCCCTGACGGGTGGCTTTGGCAAGCGACAGTGGAAAAGCGCCAGAAAACGTGTAGAATAACGTTCACGGTCGGCTTGGCCGTCCGTGGCCCTTGGCCGCAAACCGTTGTGGGTATATGGTTTACGGCGTGAAAAGCCAGTTTTTATCGAGTCCCCGTAGCTCAATTGGATAGAGCGTCGGCCTCCGGAGCCGAAGGTTAGAGGTTCGAATCCTCTCGGGGATACTCTCGCTCACGACCCGTGCCGCAAGTCCCAACCGCTTGCGGCATTTGCTTTTCCGGGCCGCAACTCCGACCCGTTTTTGAACTTTCGGCGTGGTCACAGGTTGGCAAATTGCGCTCTGCGCAGGCGAGCGATTCAATGAAGTCGGAGTCGGCCCACACAACGGACGCGGTCACAACGGTGGCCCAACTGGCGGCCTTGCCGCGAGATAACGCCTGCTACGAACTGGTGCGAGGAGAACTCCGTGTGGTGTCGCCAGCGGGTGGTCGGCATGGGCGAGTGGCGATGAAGCTGGCCCAGCTACTGGCCAATCACGTGGATGCCCTGCGGCTGGGCGTGGTCTACGCCGCCGAGACCGGTTTTATCCTGCAGCGTGATCCAGACACCGTGCGTGCACCCGACGTAGCGTTCGTGTCCAGGGCTCGTGCCGATCGGATTGACGACGACACGCGCTTTGTGCCTCTGGCCCCTGACCTGGCAGTGGAAGTCATTTCGCCCACCGATACGTTTTCGGCTGTCGAGGACAAGACATTCGACTGGCTCTCCGCCGGCACAAGGCTCGTGTTGCTGGTGGACCCCGCGTCTCGCCGAGTGCATGCGTATCGTTCGGCCGACAACATCGTGGTCCTTGGCGAGAACGAGCAGTTACAGGCGGATGACGTCGTCGACCAGTGGCGCGTAGATGTGAAGTCGCTTTTTGTCAACTGACAAAATGTCGCCAGAGGACACTTCGTGTTTAGGGTTGGGCTACAAGATCGCCTCCGTCCAGGAACTGTAACAACTCCGTCTGAACGGTGCGCCAATGCTCGTACTGCCTGGTATCCTTGTAATCCTGATAGTTTAGCTCGGGTATGACGCAATGCCCGTCAGGACCGGAAGGGTCAGCCTTCTCAATTACCGTCAGGCCAAATCTGTTCAGAAGCCTGACCGGTATTCGGACGACATATGACTCCCCTGGCTTCCGGGCTGCATTTCTCACGGCATCAGCAGAAACACCAGACGATTCGCTGAAGACAGAAAGGCCGTCTGTGTCGTTAGGATTAGGCGTGACAAGCCCTCGGTTGAATGAGATCATGCCTTCTGCAAAGTTCAAATGGCTTTTGTGGGCCCTGCGAAAAACATATTCATCGGGACCTAGTGTCTCCCCCGGCATGTCAAACCGCCAGCATTACAAGGGTCAGTACGTGAATTGGTGCACTTCTGTCTGAGCGCCTGGCTTAGATAGGATCCAGCCTCCGCGGTCATCATAAAGTTCCAATTCCAGGCACTGCCGATCTGAACGCCACTCAACGCTCACTCCGCCGTCAGGCGTTGCGCGAACGCTTGTTGGCGGCGGGAAACCTTCGTTTCGCAATTGGCGCATCAAGCCAAATGAACCATCCACGACCTGCTCGGCGGGAGCCTCCGCGTCGGCCCCATCCCAATCGTCGCCGAGATTCCGAATGTCGAGAAGTCGATCCGTCACATCTGCCCACGTAAGTCGCTGTCGCGAGCGTTCCGACTGCAGCGTGTCAGCGACATCCACTGCCTCAAAGCCACCTTCGATGCCAGACATCGTAACGCGAGTTTCTTCAAGTTGTGCCACCTGGATACCCCCAGTATTCTTGTGCTTCGTTGGACGTGATGTCGAGAAAGCTTCTAACAATTGCCTCATGGCCAATATTGAAGCCGTCCAAGAGCCTGACGCTGTCGTCAACTGGACCTCGAGCAGTTAATTGAAGAACAATCGCATCACTTCGAGGTTCTTTGCTTCTTCGACCTGGTTGATGCCGAAGTAGCAGATGCAGCCGCCCTTTCTGCTCAGGTATTTCACTGCGCCACTCGCCATTCATATTCTCGAATCGTGTTCCGCCATAATTGACCACCGGAGAAAGCAGGCCTGGAAGGACTCTGTGCCAATCGGATGAATCTTCCCACACGGTGCCTCTGGCGAAATGATTGACGTAGATGACTTCCCATTGGTTTGCCCGCAGCTCGCCAAGCCCTTCTTCCTGGATCCAGTTTTGGAAGCCCTCGAATGCCATCTGGAAACCGTTCTTCACCGAGTCATATCGCGGATACTCTTCATTCTTTCGGATCCAGTTGTAGAAGAACCTTGTGTCCTGCATCTGAATCATCCTGTCGCCTGACCGATGCGTCAGTTGAAGTCGGTTGACGACCGGCGAAGTTTGCAGGCGGATTCCAAGCCGGGGGATCCGCAGGCCGAAGTCCTCCCCGAAATTCTCGATCTGCTCCGGCGCGCGGTCAACTTCCCTCGGCGATTCCCAACCCGCACCGAGGTGCGACCGCCAGAACCAACCGAAGTGCGCGTTTGTCAAACCCACTGGCTCGAACTGAACCCCTAGTACCAGCTCGATGACCGGCGGATTCGTGAAGTCGGTGCTCGTTCTTGCCATGGTGTTCAAACTATCGGGAGGATCATTCACCTTGTCGCATACAAGTCCTTTGTAAGGTTTAGGTTACGGTTTCTAGTTCCGTCGGGCAAGCCCAGCCGCAAAACGACCAACCGTCGAACGCGACCACTGGCTGCCTCCGATGTCGCGAACCCGATGGTGACCCCCACTTCGGTGTGCCATAATCGGCGAGGTAAGGGACGCTCCGCGCGAGAATCGATCCGGGGATTCCACTCGGAGCGGAAAAGTCTGATTTCCGGCAAGGGCCCACGAAATGAGAGTCCAAGGCGAAGTCCTGGCCGATATCCGGCGCGCCATCGTCAGCGGATTTGACGAGACTCCCGGCGACGTGAAGCTCGCGGTGGACGAGGCGGAGATCGGCAAGAGTTGGAATCGAATCACGTATAACATTCAGGGCCTGGACGCCTGCGTCGAAGCGGTTGTGAAGTACGCCGCCCAGCAGAACCAACTGACTCGTCTGCTCACAACGCTCGCCGGCAGATATAACCCGTCGCTGGGACCGCGCCTGCGGGACCTCGCAGGGGAGATGAAGCCTCTGGCCGACCACGCGGCCGTTTTGGGGGTCGAGCTTCAGGAGTTGGAGAGCATCGTCCTGGGCGGGGTGGAATTTCAGGAGGCCGGCCTGTGGATTGAGCGTCTGGGCGTGATCCGTCGCGCGATCTGCCGCGTTGAGCCTCAGCCGGAGATACAGAGCATCCAAGGATTCGGCACGGGATTTCTGGTCGAACCAAACGTCGTGATGACTTGCCATCATGTGGCGGACGCGTTTTGGAGCGACCCGGGGGCCCGTGAGCGGGTCGTCTTTCGTTTCGACTACGAGCGGCTGCCGGACGGTTCGATTGCCGCTGGGGAAGAGTACCGGCTGGCCGATAACTGGCAGGTCCTCGACTCGCCGGTTCCCGATTTCGCCCTGATGCGAGTCCGCCCTTCCCAGGGCAACTCAGCAGGGCGCCAACCCATCCGTCTCTCCAACCAGGCGGTCAAGGTCAACTGGCCCCTGCTGGTTCTGCAACACCCCGGCGGCGGGCCATTGAAGTTGTTGTTCGGCGAAGTGGAAACGGTCAACCACAGCCAATTGCGCTATAAGATCAACACCGCAGGCGGCTCGTCAGGGTCACCATGCCTGGCCAGCGATCTGCGGGCCGTGGGAGTGCATTACGCGGCCGGTAACCGAGCGTACACGGTCGGCGCGATCTGCGGCAGGATGAAAAACGAACTGTCGGGCACGCATTTGTCAGCGGACAATCGAGTCTTGCTGGAACAGCTCGTCAAAGAAGTTCTTGGCGGTCAAGAATCTGCATCTCGACACGGCCCCACCCACAGCCCTTTCGAAGCGGCGGAAGTACGTTCGCCGCCGCTTTCTCCCGACCGACTGGCCGAACTGACCGCCCACGCCCGGCGGAGCATCGCCGCGGCTGCCCAGGCGTGGCTGGACGAACAGTGCGCTCCGTTCGTGGTCCCGTCCCTGTCGCGGCAGAAGATGGAGCGTGAACGTCTCGGGATGTTCCCCGGTCGCGAGGAGAAGGAATGGCTGTCGGAGGACGAGATTCAGTCGTTGGTACTCGGCAACCTGCCTCCGGAAGCCAACCGCGTGCGGATCATCGGCGACAGCGGCATGGGCAAGACGGCGCTGCTGTACTATTGCGAGCAGCGAATCGCAACGGCGGATCGCGGGCGCCTGCCGCTGCGGATGGATCGGCTGTCGGGGTACGATTGGAAGCAAAGCGAAAGGCCCCTGCTGGAGACGATCGCCGAGCGGTTGTTGCACGACCATTTGCCCAGCGGTACCGCTCGCGCCGAGCAGCTTGCCTGGCTGGAACACCTCGTGCGGCAAGGCCAGGTCGTGCTGCTGTTGGACGCCTTGGACCAGACCACTCGGCGCCTGGACCAGGACGGTCTGTGCCTGTTCCTGCAGTGCGCGGGGGTTTCCATCTGTCCGGTGCTGATGACCTTGCGGCCCGAAGTTCTGACCTCCGCCGTGTTCGCGGGTGCCAGTTGGAGTTCGCTGCGAGCGGAGGGCTTTCATCTGGAAGCCCAGCGCCGCGATTTTCTGGGGGACGTTGCCGACGTGCTGTTGCCCCGCAAGGACGATCCGGCCGACGCGCGGGAACGCAAGCAGCATTGGTCGGCGCTGCTGGAGATTCCGCTGCTGCTGAAGATGTTGCGGCAGTTGGCGCGGGCCGAGCGCGATCCGCGGTCCGAGGTGACGCTCGGCAATCTTCACAACCGGCACGCCGTCTACCGCGAGGCGGTGGCGTATCTGGTGCGGCAGGGACTGCGAAGCGCGGAGCCGACGGATTTCGGCGGCAAGTTCTACGACGCGGACGACGTGGACGATCACCTGATGCGCATCGGCTGGGCGACCGTGGCGCGGGAGGAAGGCAACTTCACCGCCGTGCTCGAAGGGCGGCCGTTCGCCGAGCTGCGACGAACCTACGACGTGGACATGTTGCGGGCGCTGCAGCAAGTGGACATCATTACCCGGCACTCGGTGCTGGACCGTTACGGCAAGGCGGGGTTGGCCTGGCGGCACCGATCGTTCAGCGAGTACTACGCTGCGAAGCACCTCGCCCAGTCGGACCAATCGCTGTGGATCGATGTCGCTCGGCGGTACGCTCGTGACGCGCGTTGGGAGTGGGTCTTCCGCTTCGCGCTGTCGGAACTGGATGCCGAGCGGTCCGATGTGGACGGCCACTTCGCCCAGGCCCTGATCCAGCACGGCAATCCGTTCGTGGTCTACGACGCGATCGACCGCGACGGGGTCCAGCTGCCGGACCACCTGGATCGCTTGTGCCGCTGGCTCGTGCACCGGGATTGGAAGTGGGACGGTCGTGACTATCGGCAGGCCTGGAAAGGCAAGGAGCCGCCGGCGGTTGACGACCGCTGGATTGAGATCATTGCGAGCTTGTTCGACCGGTCCTATCGGGATAGCCGCTGCCTGCACGCTGCCTGGCAACTGGTGAGCGGCAGGGACGAGGCTTGGGCGGTGGCCATCCGCGAGCGCTTTCTGGACGAGTTTGCGGGGCTGCTGGCGGACACCCGCTGTGCCGAGCACACCGCGGCGCGGGACCTGGTGGCGGAGGCGTCCTTTGTCCGCTGCCCGCCGAACCCAAGGGACAACGGCAAGCCTTTTCAAATGGGATCGCCGGAGTCGGACACGGAAGCGTGGGAAGACGAGCGGCCACGCCATGAGGTTCAGGTCAGTCCCTTTCGTTTGCAGCGATTCGCGGTGACGAATCGCCAGTTCGAGTTGTTCGATCCGTCGCATCGGTACCGGCGTGACGAATACAGCCAGGAAGATGACCAGCCAGCGATCTGGGTGAGCTGGTACATGGCGGAGTTGTTCTGCACGTGGCTGGGCGATGGTTATCGGCTGCCGACGGAGGCAGAGTGGGAATATGCGGCCCGCGCGGAAACGAGGACTCGTTTCTGGTGGGGCGACAAGTTCGACAAGAGCAAGTGCCACAACAGTGAGAGCGGTTTGCAACACACATTGCCGGCGAGCGAAATCCGCGCCAATCCATGGGGTCTGATTGACATGCTGGGTAACGTGTGGGAGTGGTGCCAGGACGGAATGCGGGACTATGATGGGACGACCCAGCGCGATCCCGTGGGACCTCAGGACGCGGCCGGCGACCGGGTGTTCCGGGGCGGTAGCTGGGCGGACGTCGCCCGCTTCTGCCGTGCGGCGCTTCGCCTCGCGTGCGGGCCCGCGTACCGGTACGACAACCTGGGCTTCCGCGTGGCCGCAGTTCCGCCCGGCGGAGCCGGCAGCAAAGAAGAAGAGTGAGCGGAGCCACGAGCGGAGGCGGAGGGGGCGTGCGGCCGAGCTTGCTCGGCGGAAAGCCACGCCCCCTTCCGCCGGAGCGAGTTGGCGGAGCGCCAGCGCGTAAAAATGTCGTTACGATACTGAACACATGGATAGTATGCTGACATGCCGTTCAAATTCATCCTGATTCCGCTTCGTCACAGCGAGGACGCCGAGCGGGAGCTGAACGCCTTCCTCCGCGGCCACCGTGTGCTGCACGTGGACCGACGTTGCATCGAGTCGGACGGCGCGACGTTCTGGTCCTTCTGCGTGGAATATGTGGACGTGCCGGCCGCCGCGGGACAGCCAGGCCGCCCGGCCGAGCAGCGGTCGCGAGTGGATTACCGCGAGGTGTTGAACGCGGAAGACTTCGCGGTCTTCGCCAGCCTGCGCGAGCTGCGCAAGGAACTGTCACAGGCCGAGAACATACCCGCCTACCAGGTGTTCAACGACCTGCACCTGGCCGAAATGGTGCGGAAGAACACGAGCAGCAAGTCGGACCTGCTGGCGCTGCCCAATGTCGGCCCGGCGCGTGTCGAGAAGTATGGTCAGCGGTTTCTGGATCGATTGCGGGAACTGCGACAGCCGAGGGAACGCCAGGATGAAACGGACGGGAAATCTGTTTGACGACATCGCCGAGTGGAAAAACCTGCACCTGGCCTGCTACAAGGCGCTGCGCGGCAAACGCACTCGGCCAGATGCCAGGGCCTTCACGAACAAGCTGGACGAAAACCTCAACCGGATGGTGGCCCAACTGCGAGCCGGCTGCATTCCCGTGGGCCGTGCGCATCGCTTCGTGATCCACGACCCGAAGCTACGGCTGATCACCGCGCCATGCTTCGAGGAACGCGTGCTGCATCACGCCGTCATGAACGTCTGCGAGCCGGTGCTGGAACGCTGGTTGATTCACGATACCTACGCCTGCCGAACCGGCAAAGGTCGCGAGGCCGCGATCCTGCGGGCACAATGCTTCGCTCGCCGCTATCCGTACTTCCTGAAGATGGACGTGCGAAAATACTTCGAGAGCGTGCCGCATGCGGTACTGCTCGAACGGCTGGAGCGGCTGTTCAAGGACCAGCGGCTGCTGCATTTGTTCGCCCGCATCCTGGCCGGACACCAGGGCGAGATGGGCCGGGGCCTGCCGATCGGCAGTCTCACATCGCAGCACCTGGCCAACTTCTACCTGGGCTGGTTCGACCGGTACGTCAAAGAAACACTGCGAGTGAAAGGCTACGTGCGTTACATGGACGACATGCTGTTGTGGGGCGAGTCGCCGCGGGCCATGCAGGTGCTGCTGGACTGCTGCCGGGATTTTCTCGGCGAGAAGCTGGGCTTGCAGCTCAAGCCGCATCCCTACATCAACCGCCGCGAGCACGGCGTGGACTTCCTGGGTTGCCGCGTGCTGCCGGACCACGTGGTGCTGAGCCGGCGGAGCAAGCTGCGTTTCCGCCGCAAGATGACTCGCCTGGAGCAATCCTGGCTGGACGGGTTGATCGACGAGCGGCAGTTGCAGGAGCGGGCCACGTCGCTGGTGGCCTTCACCGACGCGGCCGGGGCGAAATCTTGCCGTTTCCGCCGGGCGGTGCTACAACAGCTACCGGTGAGTGGCCGCAGGCCAGCGACCGGGTGATCCGGGGCGGTAGCTGGGCGAACGACGCCCGCAACTGCCGTGCGGCGAATCGCAACGCGAACGAGCCCGCGAACCGGAACGACAACCTGGGCTTCCGCGTGGCCGCAGCTCCGAGCGCGAGAGGTGGATACCCAGCCGAGCGGAACAGGCCACTTTCCCGTCCCGTCAACCGGCGGGCAAAATCCGAACCCGGGGCCGCGGCGTGCTGGTAGCGGAATGCGAACGCTCGCCGCGGCTCGTTTTTCTCTCCCTCGAAGCCCGAGGTGAACTTGATGGGCTGCGAAAAAGTGCATCTGATTCGCGTGTTCGTCTCGTCGCCAGGCGATGTGGCGCAGGAGCGCCACGCGATGGAGAAGATTCTGAATACGCTGAATGAGCTGGACGGGCAGGCGCTGGGATTTCGGCTCGAACCATTTCGTTGGGAAAACTGCGCGTCGGGAACCGGTTCGTCGCCGCAGGAAGTGGTCGACCAGCAGACGCCGGATTGCGACATCTACGTGGGCATCATGTCGGCCCATTTCGGCACGCCCACGGGACAGTACCAATCGGGAACAGAAAAGGAATACGAGGACGCACGGCGCAGGAACGAAAGGTCGGGGTCCCCTTGGATCACGTTCTACTTCGACGACGCCCCGAAGGATATCCGTGACGAGAAGCATCTCGAACAATACGGCAAGGTTCTGGCTTTCCGCCGTCGGGTCAAGTCCCAGGGAATACTGTTTGGCTACAACGGACTGCAAGGGAGTCCCACAAGCTTCGTCGAGCTTGTGACCAAGGACCTGAGACGGATTGTTCATCTAGTTCTGGAACGGCGGGGCGCGGTATCGCCCGACGGCGAAGTGCGGGGCGAGTCGAGCACCACTGCTCAGTCAGGCGTTCCCTTGGAGACGCACGTCGCGCGGTTGGTATCCGCGTACCAGGAGCACATCAATCTGCGGTGGAACTCACGGTGGGCGGATGAGTCCGCAAACAGTCGCCCGCCCTACATCGAAACGCAGGAACTGAGCCTGCTGCTGCAGACGGATCGGCCCGAACGGTTCCTGCATCCGGAGTACTTTCGCGTTGGGCGGCGGTCGGGATCCTTGCGACCGGAACAAGACCAAGGCCAGTGGGGCTCCGTGGACCGCGTCGAACTGGCCCACAACAGGCTCGGCAATTCCGATGGTTCCTATTGCGATCTGTCGCGGCTGGTCATCACCACGGACGCCGGCGTGGGCAAGACGACCACGATGGAGTGGTTGGAAGCGGAGCTGAATGAGCCGGGTGGCGCCACCGCCGCATTCTGTCTGCCCTTCAGCCGCCTGCCAGTTCGGCTGGAGGAGTTGCTGCCAGAGCTGGCGCGGTGGATGTTGCAGGCGGAAGGCGTTCCGTGCGAGTCGGCCTCGCCGGGAGTGGCCGGGCAAGTGCTGCACTCGCTGCGCGACCAGGGACGGCTCGTGCTGTTGCTGGACGCGCTGGATCAAGAGCCGCCCGATGGTTCGGCTGCCCAACTGATCGGTCAGTTGCTCGGCAATCCCGCCTGGCGTGGTTGCCGGATCGTGATCAGCGGCCGGCCGCACGCCCTGGAGCGGCACTGGTCGCAGTTGTTCGCGACCGAGTTGGGATACCGCTGGCGATTCGCGAAGGTCGAGGAGTTCACAGCGGACGAACAACGCCGGTTTCTGGGAACCGACGATCGCGGACGAGACCGACTGGATTTGATTCCACGGGAAGCCTGCGAGATTCTTTCCACGCCTCGTGTGTTGTCCTACTTGCGGGCGCTGCCCGACTCGGACCTGCGTAAGATCCGCACGGCGGGCGACGTCTACTGGCTGTCAATCCAGCACCTGCTGGTGGCTGGAATGCAAGGTTCGGACGAGGCCAGGCGGATCAATCTGGATCCGGCGGAATCGACGCCTGCCAAACTCAAGGCCCGTTCCAAGGACCGGGCCCAGAAGGTACTGGCGGCGATGGCCTTCGAGATGACGTCGACTCAAGTCACCCGTTTGGACGCTGAGGCCGACGAACCAACCACAGCGCCCAACTTCGACGGTGTGCCCCGCAAGCAGTTTCCACGATTCCGCGAGCGATTGCTGCGTCGCCTGGAACCCTCTGGCTTGTCGGCTGGTGCGGATCAGCGATTGGAACACGATCTGGATTCCCTGGCCGCGCTGAACGAATTCGTCTCGCAGGGCCTGTTCGACACGGCGGTCGAAGGGATGCAGGAAGTGTTTTGGCGGAACCGGACTCTGCAGGAGTTCTTCACCGCGCTGTGGCTGGCTCAGTATTGCCGTTTCGAGGACACAACACAGCTTTGGGACTGGCTGTATGTGCCCGATCGGCCCGAGACCGAGGAGTACTATTGGGTATGGCGTTTCGTGTCCGAAATGCCCGATGCGGCGCGCGACCCGGAATCGTGGCTGCTGGCAATCGAGCCGATATACCGGCAAGGCGATGGTACCGTTGAGGGAACGCGCCGATCGAGCGAGTTTATCTATCGGGCCTGCGCGGCGCTAGGGGAGCTGGTCGCACAAGGAAATGCCTCGGCCCTAGCCATTCGGCGACGATTCCAGGGTGAGTTCCAGAGCGAGTGTCTTTCCGGCAGTCGGGGCTCAGCAGCCCAAGAGGCCGCCAAGCAATTGTGCGACAGCTTCATCGACGTTCCCGCCGGCGAGTTTCGAATGGGCGCGCCACCGGAGAAGCAGGGGATGGACGAGGACTTGCGGTTCCGGTGGAAGGCGTATCTGGAACGGGATGGAGATCCCGAGGAACTTGCCCGACAACATATCGCTAGTTGGAGCTTTACACCCGGCAGGCGTGGTAAGCAGGAACGAGAATACTGGCTGCAATGGTATACGCAGTTGTTTCGAGATAAGGACGTAGAACGTTTCGAACAGAGTCAGTATCCGAAGGATGAGACTCCCCTGGAAGCCCTACAGGAAGTTGACGCCTTTCGGTTGAGCCGCTGCCCGACCTTAAATAGTTGGTACCGGTTGTTTGTACCAGGTCATGGGGAGGTAGAGTCTTCTTACCGGGAGTTGTATGCGTCGATAAGTCCAGCAGCGGATTCGCCAGTGATCTTCGTGAGTTGGTACGATGCTTGGGCTTTCGCGCTGTGGGCACGCTGGGATGTTCTTGGCTGCCGTTTGCCTCGGGAGTACGAGTGGGAGTACGCTGCGAAGGCGGGTACCGCTTGGGATCAGAACTACTGGTGGGGCGACGAATTCGATCCGGCGAAGTGCAATGCCGAGAATAACGAAGGACGAACAACTCCGCCATCGGCATCGCATGCGAACCCCTGGGGCTTCGAGGATATTCTGGGCAACGTCGGTGAGTGGTGCGACGAATGGTATCGCAAAGTGTATGATCGCAACGCCACAGGCGAGGCCGGCGTCCGGGTTTTCCGGGGCGGTAGCTGGGCGTACGACGCCCGCCGCTGCCGTGCGGCGGATCGCCTCGCGTTCGGGCCCGCGTACCGGGGCGTCTACCTGGGCTTCCGCGTGGCCGCAGTTCCGCTCGGCGGAGCCGGCAGCAAAACAGAAGAGTGAGCGGAGCCACGAGCGCAGGCGGAGGGGGCGTGCGGCCGAGCTTGCTCGGCGGAAAGCCACGCCCCCTGCCGCCGGAGCGAGTTGGCGAAGCGCTTCGCGTATAAAATTTCGGACAAAGTAGCCATCACGCTCCGCGTGGCTTGCTAAGAATTTGGCTGGGTAGCCGGGAGAGCCTTCGGGCGGGGTCTGTTCCATGCCCGTCTGGCTCCGTCCTCGATTTCGAGAGCGTGCAGCTATTGAGTTGTCTTGCCGAGGGAACTTGGCGTTACAAACGAGAGAAACTTGGACGGCCTCCGCTTCGGCGAGCGCTCCCCCTTGATATCCCTCTGGCTCCCTCCCCGGCTTCGAGATCGTGCAGCTTATAAGTTGTTTTGCCGTGGTGATTTGATGTGACAACCGAGGGAAACTTGGGACGGCCACCGCGCCGAGCGCCCTCCTGGAAATCCCTCTGGCCCCCTCCCCGGCTTCCGGGGAGGGCTGGGGAGGGGCTCTTGTGCACCCTGGTTTGACGCACCTGGCACACGATGGAATCACCCAACACCTGTCGCACTCATGAATTCAGATCCTCAATTGATGTTCGACTCGTCCGAAAGCCGCGTCCCGCGATTGGCCATGTGCGAATTAAGCGCCTTGCTTTGCCTCATAGTCCCGCAGGCCCCTCCCCAACCCCCCCCGGAAGCCGGGGAGGGGGCCAGAAGTGATTTGTGAGGCTGGCGCGGCCATTTAGCTCCAACATGGGTACGGTTGGCGCAGATCCTGGCGTTCAGCAACGACCGGTGGTGACTCCCCGCGAGAGGAGACGTTGAGCCTGCAGGGGCTCATCACGCGGAGCGTGATGACTACTTTTCCGTAGCTCGCGTGCACCGGGTGCCGCAGGACAAAGTAGCCATCACGCTCCGCGTGATGAGCCTTCCGACCGCGGCCTGAACCCGCGGCCGCGGCCAGAGTTCAGCCGGACTGGCGTGTGGCGCGGGTCCGGCTGCTGATCAGCGACCGATGGTGACTCCCCGCGCCAGGAGACGTTGAGCCTGCAGGGGTTCATCACGCGGAGCGTGATGACTACTTTGCCGTAGCTCGCGTGCCATTCCAGTTCAAACGAGACGCAATTCAGATCCGCTGGCCCCCGCCCGTTCGTCTTGCATTCAATCGGCGGCGAATCGGTAGCCGACTCCCTGCTCCGTGAGAATGTAGCGTGGCCGAGCCGGATCGTCTTCAAGCTTCCGGCGCAGACTGGCCACAAACACCCGCAGATAGTGGTTCTCCTGAGAATTCTGCGGTCCCCACACCTCGCGCAGCAGGAATCGGTGGGTCAGCACTTTCCCGGCATGCCTGGCCAGCGTCACCAGAAGCTTGTACTCCAGCGGAGTGAGATGAACCTCTTCGCCTTTGCGGCGTACCAGCCGGGCCGACCGATCGACGCGAATATCGCCCACGGTGATGGTCGTTTCTTCGGGCCCGCTCCGCTGCGCGTGCCTCATGGCCGTCCGCATTCTGGCCAGAAGCTCTCCGATGCCGAACGGCTTGGTCACATAATCGTCCGCTCCACCGTCGAGAGCCTTGATCTTCTGGGTCTCCTGATCCCGCGCCGAGAGGATGATGATGGGGGAAGTGTACCACTCGCGCAGTCGCTTCAGCACGTCGTGCCCATCGAGATCGGGGAGGCCGAGGTCGAGAATCACCAGGTCGGGCGGCTGGGACGAGGCCATCCGCAGTCCTTCTTCGCCGGAAGCGGCCTCACTGATGCGATAGCCCTCGTTCGACAACGACGCCATCAGGAAACGGCGAATCGGTTGTTCGTCTTCAATGACCAGAATGTGGTGACCGCCTGGTTGCATGGCACTATTCTACCACCACCTGCGGCGCGTCTTTCGCCAGGGGCAGTCGCATCACGAACTCAGCACCTCCAACGGGCCGATTGGCGGCAGTGATCGTGCCGCCATGTGCATGGATGATGGCTCGACAGATGGCCAGTCCCAGGCCGCTGCCGCGACCGCCATCAGCGGTCGAAGTCGCTCGAAAGAACTTGTCGAAGATTCGCTGCTCGGCGCCGGAGGGCAAGCCCGGCCCGTCGTCCGAGACGGCGATCCGCAGGTGTTTCCCATCGATCGCCGCCCGAATGGCGACTTGTGTCCCGGCCGGCGTATAGCGAGCCGCATTTTCGAGAAGATTGACGAAGACCTGCTCCATGAGCAGGCCATCCACGAACAGCAGAGGCAAATTGTTCGGCAGATGAACGGCCACCTCGTGGTTGGCCAGCTCACGGCGAGTGCGATGAAGTGCCGAGCCGACAAGCTCCTCCAGCACATGCCATTGCCGGTTCGGTGTCGCTGCCCCCGCCTCCAGCTTCGACATGTGAAGGATGTTCTCCAGAAGCCGATTGAGTCGATCCGCTTCATCAGCCACGGTTTCGAGCAACTGGCGCCGCGTGTCTTCGTCCAGCGAGGCGGCTTCCAGCAAACTGCTGCTGGCCCCGGCGATGGCTGCCAGCGGTGTCTTGAGATCGTGCGAGACACTGCTCAGGAGACTGCTGCGAACCTGTTCCGCCTCCGCCTTGATGCGGGCGTCGGCAGCCTCGATGGCCAGTTGGTCCCGTTCCAGGGCCAGTGCCAATTGGCTGGCGCAAGCCTCCAGGAGGCGGCGAACTTCCGGGTCAAGCAACCGCTCAGCGTCCGCAACCCGGACGGCAATCGCCCCGTGCGTGCCTTGGGAGCCCGTTAAGGGAAAGAACAAGGCGACGGCGTTGGGAAGCGTGTTTGTACCGGCCCCCGCGACGTGATCGTGCTCAATCACCCACTGCGCCACGGGCACGCTGACCGAATGTCTGGCAATGGAGGAGTCATGCCCGAAGGCCAGTTCCGGCGAGCCCGCCGTCCGGCGCAAATAGATGGCCACTTCCCCGCCCAGCAGCTCCGCAATTTTGCCTCCCGCCGCCCCGGCCAGAAACACATTCCCGTACAACGAACTGAGTTGCTTACCCAGCTCATAGAGTGCTGACGTCCTCCGCTCCCGATGACGAGTGCTCTCGATCTGCGCTCTCAGCCGGGAAGTCAGCGTGCTGATGACAAGGCCGATCGCCAGCATGACGGCAAACGTGACCACGTATTGGGCATCGGCCACCGCGAACGTATGGAAGGGCGGAATAAAGAAGAAATCGAAGACGAGCACGGCCAGGAAGCTGGCGAGTATCGCTGGTCCGCGCCCATGACGATACGCCGTCCACGCGACAGTCGCCAGGAAAAGCATCACCGTATTCGCCTCGGCATCGGCCAGATGCAGGAAGCGGAGACCATGGGCGATGCAGCCCGTCAGTCCGATCAGGCCGCAGGAATACAGATAGGGAAGCTTGGAAGCGGAAGATGTCGCTGCGTGGGTGGGAGCGTGTTCCGTCCTTTCCTCATCGCCGTGGATCACATACACGTCAATGTCGCCGCTGTTCTCCAGCACGTCGTCCACGACGGTGCCGAAAATCAGTCGCCGCCAACGAGGCTGATTTGTCTTGCCGATCAGAATCTTGGTGACGTTGCGAGAGCGGGCGTATTCCAGAATCGTGTCGGTCACCGTCCGTCCCGCCAGAGTGACGGTTTCCGCTCCCAGCCGTTCGGCGAGGCGGAAGTGCTGGCTGATCTGCTGCTTGGCGGGGTTGCTCGACGGTGCGCCGGTGAGATCAACGGAGACCGCCAGCCAGGGTGCGTCCAGCGCCGCCGCCATCCGCCGCGCCGTTCGAATGACACGAGCCGTGGTAGGGCTCGGTCCGACGCAGACCAGAAGTCGATCCGCGGTGGCCCACGGTTGAATGGCGGCCCTCGCCCGCCGGGCCGATTCGACATCGGTGTGAATTCGGCGGGCCGCTTGCCGGAGCGAAAGTTCCCTGAGAGCCGTGAGGTTGGACTTCTGGAAGAAACTCTGAATCGCTCGTTGCGCTTGTTCGGGAACATACACCTTTCCCGCCTGGAGTCGCTGGAGCAGTTCCTCCGGCGTAATGTCCACCAGCTCCAGGTCATCGGCCAGATCGAACACCCGGTCGGGCACCGTCTCTCGCACCGTAACGCCGGTAATCTGTCCGATCACATCGTTGAGGCTCTCGATGTGCTGAACGTTGAGCGTCGTCCAGACATCAATCCCCGCAGCGAGAAGCTCCTCGACATCCTGCCAGCGTTTCGCATGGCGACAGCCGGCTGCGTTGGTGTGGGCCAGTTCATCGACCAGCATCAGGTCTGGGCAGCGCGCCAGGGCAGCGTCGACGTCGAACTCCCGGAGCGGGACACCGCGATAATCGTATTCCCGTACCGGGATGGCTTCGAGACCGGCGAGCAACGCCTCGGTTTCCGAGCGTCCATGGGGCTCGACATAACCGACGACGACCTCTCGCCCCTCGGCTTTCGCTCGCTGGGCGTTCTCCAGCATGGAGTAGGTCTTCCCCACCCCGGCGGCGTACCCAAAGAAGACCTTGAGCGAGCCACGCAAGGCATCCGCTTCTTCGGCCTTCACCTGGGCGAGAAGTTCATCCGGATTCGGACGCGAACCTGGCATGAGCGGTTTCACTTCGCCTGCAATCGATCCAGCGCCAGATTCAACTGAAGAACGTTCACGCGAGGCTCCCCCAGAACGCCCAGTTGTCGGCCTTCCGTGGACTGGCCGATGAGTTCACGCACGGCGTCCTCGGACATTCTCCTCGAAACGGCGACTCTTTGCACCTGGAACTCGGCTGCCGCCGGAGAGATGTGGGGATCGAGCCCGCTGGCGGATGCGGTTACGAGATCGACCGGGATCGCGCCGGCCGGGGAGCCGGCGGCACGGAGTGCGGCAATGCGAGCTTCGGCAGCTTCCTTCAGACCCGGGTGCAACGGGCCGAAGTTCGAGCCGCTGGATGCGGCTGCGTTGTACGGAAACGGGACGGTTGCCGAGAGTCGTCCCCAAAAGTAGTGCGGGCCAGAAAACGGCTGCCCAATCAGCTCGGATCCGGCAACCCGCTCGCCCTGCCGAATCAGCCCGCCGTTCGCCTGGTGTGGAAACGCCAACTGAGCGATCGCTGTCACCAACAGGGGATAGATTCCGCCGGTCAGAATGGTCAGGGCGATCAATACGAGCGTTGCCGTGCGAAGTTGTTGAATCATGAGCGTTGTCCTTATGCCAGGCCAACGGCGGACAGCAGCAGGTCGATGACCTTGATGCCGATGAACGGCACGCCGAGTCCACCCACGCCATATACCAGCAGGTTGTTGCGAAGCAGTTGAGCCGCCCCCACGGGCCGGTAGGCCACGCCTTTCAAAGCCAGTGGCACGAGGGCGATGATGACCAGGGCATTGAAGATGACCGCCGACAGGATGGCGCTGGAGGGCGACGACAAACGCATCAGGTCGAAGGCCTTGAGCGCCGGATAGGTGGTCGCGAACGCCGCCGGGAGGATGGCGAAGTACTTGGCGACGTCGTTCGCGATGCTGAACGTCGTCAGCGAACCTCGGGTCATCAAGAGCTGCTTGCCGATGTTCACGATTTCGATGAGCTTTGTCGGGTTGGAATCGAGATCGACCATGTTCCCCGCTTCCTTTGCTGCCTGGGTGCCGCTGTTCATGGCGACCGCCACGTCGGCCTGCGCCAGAGCCGGGGCGTCGTTGGTCCCGTCACCGGTCATCGCCACCAGCCGCCCGCCTCTCTGGTAATCCCGGATCAGCGACAGCTTGGCTTCGGGAGTCGCTTCCGCCAGAAAATCGTCCACGCCGGCCTCGGCGGCGATGGCGGCGGCCGTGAGCGGATTGTCGCCCGTGATCATCACGGTCTTGATGCCCATCTGGCGCAATTCGGCAAACCGCTCCTTGATCCCGCCCTTGACGATGTCCTTAAGTTCAATCACGCCGAGCACCAGATCGTCACGGCTGACAACGAGCGGCGTGCCGCCGGACCTGGCAATCTCTTGAACGGCCGCCCGGACGTCTTCCGGCAGGAACCCGCCGAGACTTCGCACGTGCGTCTCCACCGCCTCGGCGGCACCCTTGCGGATTTCGTGGCCTTCAAGGGTGACGCCGCTCATGCGCGTGCGAGCGGAAAACGGTACGAAGTGCGGCTGAATGCGTTCCAGTTCCCGCCCTCGCAGCCCGAACTGCCTTTTGGCCAGGACGGCGATGCTCCGTCCCTCGGCGGTTTCGTCGGCCATCGACGCCAGATGAGCCGCTTCCGCCAACTCTCTCTCGGTGGTTCCGGATGCTGGAATGAAGCGCGTCGCCTGCCGGTTGCCGAGTGTGATGGTTCCCGTCTTGTCGAGCAGCAGCACGTCGACGTCGCCCGCAGCTTCCACGGCCCGCCCCGACATGGCGATTACGTTTGCCTGACTGAGACGATTCATCCCGGCAATGCCGATGGCAGACAGCAAGGCTCCGATGGTCGTAGGTGCCAGGCAGACAAAGAGCGCCACGAGCACGGTGAGGCTGATCGCCATTCCCTGGCCAGAGGCCTGAACGCTGTAGATCGAGTAGGGAAGGAGGGTGGCAGCCACCAAGAGGAAAATCAACGTAAGCGCGGCGAGCAGAATCGCGAGGGCAATTTCGTTGGGAGTCTTTTGACGCTTCGCTCCTTCAACCATGGCGATCATGCGATCCAGAAAGCTTTGCCCGGGCAGCGTCCTGACTTGAATGACGAGCCAATCCGAGATGACTCGCGTGCCGCCGGTGACCGAACTTCGGTCGCCGCCGCTTTCCCGCACGACCGGGGCGCTTTCCCCGGTGATGGCGCTCTCATCGACGGAGGCGACGCCCTCAACGACTTCACCGTCAGCCGGAATCGTCTCGCCCGCTTTCACGATCACGACGTCGCCGATCTTGAGGTCCGTCGCAGGTACATCCTCGGACTGTACGTGCTTGCCGGGAGCGGAGCCCGTGAGCTTTCGGGCGACGACCGTGGTCCGGCTTTTCTTGAGCGAAGCCGCCTGGGCTTTCCCGTGCCCCTCGGCAATCGCTTCGGCGAAATTTGCGAACAGCACTGTGAACCACAGCCAGATCGCCACGCCGAGAACGAAGGAGGACGACTCGCCGGTTGTGGCGGTCAACGAGTGCAGCCACAGAATCGTGGTGAGAATGCTGCCCAGGTAGACGGCGAACATGACGGGGTTGCGAAGCTGAACGCGCGGATCGAGCTTCCAGAATGAGGCCGCGATGGCGTCGAGGAGTATCTTGCGGTCGAACAGCCTGGTTGTTGTCCTGGTCATGAGGAACTCTCCTAAAGCGCGGCCGCCATCAGCAGGTGCTCGACAATCGGCCCCAAGGCCAGGGCCGGGAAGAAGCTCAATGCGCCCACCACGATTACGACTGCGACCAGCAAGACCACGAACAGGGGCGTATGCGTCGGCAGCGTTCCCGGCCCGACTGGGACGCTCTTCTTCGAAGCCAGGGAACCGGCAATGGCCAACACTGGCAGCATCACCCAGAAGCGCCCCACAAGCATCGACAGGCCCAGCAGCCCGTTGTAGAAGGGCGTGTTTGCTCCGAGCCCCGCAAAGGCACTACCGTTGTTGTTTCCCGCCGATGAAAAGGCGTACAGCACCTCGCTGAAACCATGCGGACCCGTATTGAAGATTGTCTCTCGGCCGGAGTCGGAACTAATCGCGACCGCCGTTCCGACCAGCACCATCGCGCAGGGGAACAGGATCGCCAGCGAGGCCATTTTCATCTCGAAGGCACCGAGCTTCTTGCCGAGATATTCCGGAGTGCGCCCAACCATCAGGCCGGAGAGAAAGACCGCGACGATGGCGAACAGCAACATGCCGTAAAGGCCAGAGCCAACACCTCCAAAGACTACTTCTCCCAACTGCATCAGCCACATCGGCACGAGCCCGCCCAGCGGCGTGTAAGAGTCGTGCATGGAGTTCACCGAGCCGTTCGAGGCGGCCGTCGTCGCCACCGCCCAGAGCGTCGAGTTCGCGATCCCGAATCGGTTTTCCTTCCCCTCCATGTTTCCGCCCGGCTGGGAATCGGAGGCCGCCTGATCGGCACCAAGTTGAGCGAGCAGGGGATTGCCCGACTGTTCGCAGATCGTCGTGCTCGCCAGCAGTGGAGCGAAGATGACCAGCATCGCCGCCAGAAGCGCCCAGCCCTGGCGGCGGTCACCGACCAGCTCGCCGAACGTGTGGCAGAGGGCCGCGGGAATCAGCAGGATGGCCAGCAGTTCGAGAAAATTCGAGAGAGGCGTCGGGTTCTCGAGTGGGTGGGACGAGTTGACGTTAAAGAAGCCGCCGCCGTTGGTGCCAAGCTGCTTGATCGCAATCTGGGACGCCGCTGGACCGACCGCAATGGCCTGCGTGGTGACCTTCTTGCCCTCGGCATCGACGGTTGGCTGGAGCAGCCTGACTTCGTGTGAAGCGGCAAACGTCTGCACCACTCCCTGGGAAACCAGCAACGGCGCCAGCACCAGAGACAAAGGCAGGAAGATGTAAAGCGTCCCCCGCAGCAGATCGACCCAGAAGTTGCCAATCGTGTGGGACGTGTGCCGGGTAAAGCCCCGGATCAGGGCCATCAGAACGGCCATGCCTGCCGCCGCGGAGACGAAGTTCTGCACGGTCAGAGCGAGCATTTGCGTGAGATAGCTCATCGTGGTTTCGCCGCCGTATCCCTGCCAATTCGTATTGGTGGTGAAGCTCACCGCCGTATTGAAAGCCGAGTCCGGCGAAACGGCGGGCAGCGCCTGCGGGTTGAGCGGCAGCCAGCCCTGCGTCCGCTGCCATGCGTAGACGGCAATGAAGCTTGCCAGGCTGAACGCCAGCACTGCCAAGGCATATTGTCGCCACGTCATCTCGGCGGACTTGTCGACGCCGCAGAGCCGGTACAGCAGTCGCTCGAGCGGCCCGACGACGCCTTCCAGGAGCGGTGCAGAACCTGAGTACACCTTGGCCATATAGGAGCCCAACGGCTTTACGCAAGCCAGCAGCACACCCAGATAAATGCCAACTTGCAGAAGACCAGCGGCGGTCATGAGAAGTTCTCCGGTACGAGCAGAGCGGCGGCCAGGTAGATCACGAGCACGACCGCGACGATCAGAGCGAGAACGGTAGTCCAGTCCACGGTCAGTCCTCCGCATTCAGGCTGCCGAACAGTTGCACGAGGCCCCAGGAACCGAGGAAGAACACGGCTCCCGCCACAAGCCATACGATGTCCATGTCTGGTTTCTCCTCGATGGGGTCCCACGAATGAATTGTTGCGAAAGGGGCGTCAAAAGGGTGTCAAGAGTTGGAAAGGGCCCATCAAGATTTCGTCAAGATGAACCCGGCCGGCGCGGGCGCGCAGTGACGCCAGCAGAGCGGTCCCTCTCGCGGACAGCGGCTCAGCCGACGCGGCTGCTAATCGCCGAGACAAATGCCGAGCGAGCGCGCCGACATGACGAAGCCGCCGTCGAGCGGCACGGTGCGCAACCTCCCGACCGCGTCGAGAATCGGCACGCTGGCAACCTGGCTGCCCGTGAAGGCGACCATTTCGCCGAAGCGCTGCTGGGCAATCAGTTCGACGGCCTTCGTGCCGAAGATCGTACAGAGGGCGCGATCCATGTTCGTCGGGCCGCCCCCGCGTTGCAAATGTCCGAGGACCACGACGCGCGTTTCCTGGCCGGTGCGTTCCTGGATCTGCTCGGCGACCTGCGCGCCGATGCCGCCCAGTCGCGCCTCGCGGTTCTGCGGCTGATGGGTCGAGGTGACGAAGTCGGCGCCCGCCTCGCGGGCACCCTCGGCCACCACGACGATCGAGAACAGCTTGCCCGCCTGCCGGCGCTCGTGCAGCTTCGCGCAAATGCTCTCGTAACGGAACGGTACCTCGGGAATCAAGATCACGTCGGCGCCGCCGGCCAGGCCGGAGTAGATCGCAATCCAGCCCGCATAGCGGCCCATCACTTCGAGTACCATGACGCGCTGGTGGCTTTCGGCCGTGCTGTGCAGCCGGTCGACGGCGTCCGTGGCGCAGGCGACGGCGGAGTCGAACCCGAATGTCATCAGTGTCGCCGCCAGATCGTTGTCGATCGTCTTCGGCACGCCGACAATCGGAATGCCGTGCTCATGCAGTTGCTGCGCGATGGACAGCGAACCGTCGCCGCCGATCGACACCAGACCGGCGAGGCCGAGCTGCTCGCAGCCGCGCTTCGTCCGATCGAGCAGTTCGACCGGCAATCGCCGCGACTCGCCGTGGCCAACCTTGGCCGAGAAGAGTCCCTGGTTGGCGGTGCCTAGAATCGTGCCGCCCCGCACCAGCAGGCCGGCAAGCAGGTCGCCTTCGAGCGGGATCGTGCGCTGGGGGGCCAGCAGGCCTTCGTAGCCGCCCTGAATGCCGACCGCCTTCCAGCCGCGACGAATCGCCGATTTCGCCACCGCTCGAATGACCGCATTCAGGCCCGGACAATCGCCGCCGCCTGTCACCACGCCAATTGTCTGCGTCATGGGAATCCTGTCCAAGATCGTGCCGCGCAACGCAACCCATCGAGAACACGCCGGGCACCCGCCAGTGCTGGTTCAGCGGTAACTGGAATTCCTTCGGCGGCGCGTTAGCGACCTGCTGGCGGCATCCTTCCGAAGCCAGTCGCGGCATCCTGCCGCGCACCGTGCCCGACCTCTGCGTTGCCCTAACCTCCGCTTGGGTTCTTCGATTGTGGCCGGGGCCCGCCCGTCATGCAAGCTGCCGCTTCGCCTGGCGCGCGGCCGGCCTTCGAGCTCGTGCGGTTTTCCAGCTCGTGCGGCTTTCAGCTTGCGCCCGCGTGCCTGGAAGCGAATCTTCCTTCGGCGGGCAATAGTTCAGGGGGCCGGCGCATCTAACAGAGGCGGCGGACGAGCGAATTTCTCGCGAACCTTCCAGCAGGCTCCGCCGTCTAATCAGTCCGTGAACGAATGAGCGACGCGGTTGTCGCCACGGTGTGAGGACCAGGGCCATGACGCGTTTAGGGACCCGCAGCAAATCCGAACGAACGTGCATGAGCGGCATGGCCGATCAATCGGCAAATGGTCCGCCCGCGCATCCGCTACGCTTGTGACGCCAGCCACGCCTTGGGGAGACTCCCAACGCAAACCCGGTGTCGCGAGGCATCGGGTTTCTTTGTTGCACTGGTGGCCTGAATTCGGCTGAAAACCGGGTCGTGCCGCGTTCGATTGTTGACGAGCACGTCGAACTGAAGAAGGAAGAGACCGTCGCCGTTGGCAACAGCGGCGGGGCGCTTTACGCACGCGAGTGTGCTCCTGGGAGAGCAGACAGCCTCCAACACTGTCGCACAGGGTTCGAATCCTTGCGCTCGTGCCTGACTGCCGAGGTGGCTCGACTGAAAAGGCTGCCGGTCTTGGAAATCGGCTGGTGCTGGGGCCAATCCAGTCCTCGGCCCTTTTGTCCCGATGGTGTAGCGGATTGCATTGGACCCTCCGAAGGTCCAGGCCCTGGTTCAAATCCAGGTCGGGATACTGATGCCTCGCGAGTGTGCCGGACAGCACGGCGGTCTTCGGAACCGCAAGACGGGGTTCGACTCCCTGGTGAGGTACTGATTCCGATTCGCGTCCTTGGAGTGTGCCGGATTCGCACGCGAGCCCGCGAAGCTTGCAGACCAGGTTCGATTCCTGGCAAGGACACTGCAGCAACCCGCGCGATCGATTGGCCCTCGTCATCCGGAAAGGAAGGTGCCCCATGTCCACACAAGACGACGACGAACAGCCATTTTTTTCGAGACGATGAGCAAGCGGCGGAAGGGCTTCCCATCGGAAACGAACGTCAAGCGAGGCGTGCGGATCGTCCACGGCGGCAAGCTGCTGGAGGAGAAACTCGGACGCAACGACCTCTGCCCCTGCGGCAGCGGCAAGCGATTCAAGAAGTGTTGCCTCGAATCGGGCCGCTTTTGATGGCGTCAATCGCGACCACTACTTTTAGAGACGAGGAATGAACGGCCGCCCGCTTGTCAGAGCGGGTCGTGGACAACGGTCGCGTGCTGCGCACCGTGTTCCAGCTCATCCATTCGGGCCAGTTCGGTCGCGCGGGCAAGTCGGGTACGGGTCTGTCGTCGAGCTTGCAGCGGGCGTTCCAGCGGTGGCTGAACGAGGCTTCGGTCGGCAAGCTGCTGTCGGCGTCGATCGGTAACGATCCGAGCCTGCGGGACATTCTGCGCATGGCTCGCCCGAAGCCGAAGGACAACGCGCGCCGCGCGCTGTTCGGCTGGCTGACCGAGAAGGAAGTCGCGAAGCGGGCTCCGGCGACCGAGGCGGATCTGCCGGACCAGGTCCAGGCCCTGATCGCGTACCGCCAGGCGGAAACCGCCGAGGCTCAGGCGCTGTCGGCGCCTAATGTTGCGACATGCTGTACTCCGTTCTGGCAGAAGTGCATGGCCGAAACCGATGTATCTTTAGTCTTCAGCCCATTGAAGCCGCTGCCTCAGCCCGTTGAATTGGTGGTATCCGATAACACCTTCACGCTGAAGGCGTCCGACGACAATGCCAGGGGCAATTCCAATCCTCCGGGCGAACGCTTCGACCGCAGGGTAGGACGTCAGTCCGTGCAGTTCCTGGTTGTGACTCGTTGGAATCAGCAGCGACGCGGCAAACTGATTTGCCTGGTGTTCGCGGGGGTCGTCCTGATAGTCGACATCAATGAAGGTTTCCTTCTTGCTGTCGTTGAGGATGTGTCCGGCCTCGTGAAACAATGTGAACCAGAACCGATCGTTGCTCTTGCCGCGCAGATTCAAGCAGATCATCGCCTTCGTTGGCGTAAGCCACTTCGCCGCGCCGCTGACGGGCGCTCCCTTGATCTCAGGGACAAGCACGAGCGCCACGCCCGAAGCCGCGCACAGTTCGATCATACGTGGCACAAACTGTTCGGGCCCCTTCACCGTCAGCGACCGGATTTCGTCAAGGGCGGCGCGGAACGCTGCCTTGTCGAATGGCGCACATTCAGCCTTCTGCGCTTCGATCTCACCCAAACGCAACCAGGTCGCCATCGCGCCCGCTTTCCCCTCGAAGGCTAGCGATTTGCGGAATGCAAACTGGGGCATGGACCAACCGTCCTTCCATGCCTCGACCGTTGCGACTCCGAAGAACGACAGCACGGCCTCCAGTAGTTCAACCTTGTCAGTCGTCGGTTCGATGGCGCCTCGTGCCATCAATTCCCTGGTCGGAATCGACTTGAGCCACACAGGATCCTGTTGGAGGCGATCCTTTGCAGCGATCCTCGCGAGTTGCTCGCGGTAGTTCGACTCCAAATTGTTCCACATCCGAGCTGGGACACCCGTGACTCGTTCAAGTCGAATCGCCGTATCGTGCGTAATCGGCGCGATTCCCTTGATGATCTGGTTCACATGCTTCGCCGAAAGCTCAGCGCGGGCAGCGAGTTCCCGCTGGTCAATTCCGAGCGCGTCGATGGTCTCCTGCAACGTCTGGCCAGGCGGTACTGCGTAGTCAGGTTCGTATGGGTATCGCGTCGCGGAGTCCTTCTTTCGCGCCACGTGGTCCTCCTTTCGTGTCGGCTATCGGTCGCCGACCCAACCTCTCCCTGTCGGCCGGGAGACGCCTTGCTGCCCGTAGTGGGCCGGGAGCACACCCTCGTCTTCTCCGTTGAAAGTTCACTCAGTGGTAGTCGACGATCTCAAGTACCTCTACCTTCGTCACCTGTTGCCAATCGAGCCCGCCATCGGGCTTTGTCGGTCTGGGTTTGTCAGCGGCCTCAAGAACGAGCTGCTTGGGATGCACCAGATCGACAGCGAGTTGTCCCTGGCGGTCACGCTTGAGCTCATGGCAGCGGGCACCGGGAAGCTTGCCCAAGTCATCGAGGTTGTCCGCCGCTTTCATCTCGGAACGTCGCTGCTGAAGCAATTTGGCATTTCGATCACCGAGCTTGGCGCGTATCTCCTTCGCGGAGTTGCACCGTTTCTCGATCCTCCGTGAGGAAAAGGTTATCTCCATCATCGACTCCTTCGATATTTTAGTTTACCGAGTTGGTAAATCAAAATGGGACCCAGCGCGCGGAATTCCCTGGGGGTTTGGACCGGCGCCGACATGCGCCTTCCCATGGGTGGGTCGCGGCGGCTTCGCCATCGCCCAGGGTACGACATAAACCCATGCAGAGCCGTCGCTTAAGCCTCAAATGCGCCGCGGGCACTGAGCCGGAGGCCCTAGCTGACAATTATTGCCGATCACTGTTCTTTCCCAGATCACGGGCTCGGCCGAGCCCCCAGGGAACTTGCCAGGCGGCACGGACAAGCCGCTTCGAGAAGCGGCATCCCTGTCGGCGTTGAGTCGCCCAACGCCTTGTGACAAACTTGCTCTCGACTTGAATCGCCGTTTTCCAAGGCCACAGTCCGCCGTAAAGCCTGCGTGCGAGTCGCCTGCGCCGTGGCTTCGGCGATCAGGTACGTCTCGTACGCGCCGGCGAAGAAAAATGTGGGATTTTCGCGAGCGGTGACAACCTGTGGTCACTCCGTGAGCAGACAGGCGAGCGGCAGGCGTGGCACGCTGGAAGGTGGACAGAGGAACACTAATGGCGCACAGGAGGGCACCGATGCCGGCTCAAGCCAGAAACCAGGTTGTCCGCAATGGCGATATCGCGGTCTACCACTGCTGGTCGCGGTGTGTGCAGCGAGCGTTCCTGTGCGGCCAGGATTCGTACACGGGCGACGATTACGATTATCGGCGCGACTGGATCGAGAAGCTGCTGGAATACCAGGCCGGAGTGTTCGCGATCGACGTGGGCAATCACAGCGTGCTGTCGAACCACCTGCACCTGGTCGCTCGCACGCGGCCCGATATCGCGGCCGGGTGGTCGGACGAGGAGGTGGCTTGCCGCTGGAAGCTGGCCTGGCCGGAGTGGAATCCGGACCAGCAACAATGGGTGCGGGAGCCCACGAGTGTAGAGCGATTGTCCCCAATCGCTTCTTGCGTAACGCACACAGCCGGCGCCAAAGAACCCGATTGGGGGCAATCGGGCTACAGTCGGAGCAACGCTACGGGTGCCGGGAAATCCTGGATGAGCAGGCGCTGCTGACCTGCATGGTGTACGTGGACTTGAACCAGATCAAGGCGGGCATGGCCGCGACGCTGGAGGATTCACGCACCAGCGCGATTGCCGCTCGTGCATCGTCTTGGAACAAGCCAAACTGGTCCCAGTGTGACATAATGGCCAAGATCCTTGTCTGATGACGAGGCTTTCCTCACGGGTACTGGAGTGTGTTCATGCCCAGCGACTGCCCGTTCTGTGCAACGGCTGACCTGCCAGTCGTGTTCCGCGACGACCTTGTGTTCGCAGTATGGGACAGATACCCGGTGTCGAAGGGGCACCTGCTGATCGTCACCAACCGGCATGTTGAGAGCTGGTTCGACGCGTCTCAAGCGGAACAGCACGCCATGCTGGACGCAATTCAGCGGGGCCGGCGGGTGATTCTCGACCAGTACTCCGCGGACGGGTTCAACATCGGCGTGAATATCGGAGCGGCCGCAGGTCAGACCATCCCGCACGTACATCTGCACTTGATCCCGCGCTTGGCGGGCGATACGCCCGAACCGCAAGGCGGGGTGCGCCACGTGATCCCTGGACAGGCGAACCATCTGGCGTCGAGGCGTGCGGGCGTCGACCTGCGGCGGGATTCTGGAGTTGGCGGGCACCTGGTCCGTGGCGGCGACGATCCGCTGCTGCCGCACTTGCAGAACTGTCTGGATGGTGCGGCTGGAGCGGACTTCGCCGTGGCGTTCATTCTCCGCAGCGGCGTGGAGAGGCTTCGAGAGCATATTCGTGATCTGTTGCAGCGAGGCGGACGACTCCGGATCCTCACGGGCGACTACCTCAACTCGACCGACCCTGACGCTCTGACCGAACTGCTGGACCTTGGCGGCCACGTGGACCTGCGGGTGTTCGAGGTTGCCGGCTCGTCCTTCCATCCCAAGGCCTACATATTCCACTACCGCGACGGTACCGGCACGGCGTTCGTCGGCAGCTCGAACTTGAGTTCCACGGCGCTGGGTGACGGAGTGGAGTGGAACTATCGCGTGCTGCACACCGGCGCGGGCCGACAGTTTGCCGACGTCGCGGCGGCGTTTGACGCGCTGTTCGTCCACCCCCAAACACGGCGAGCCGATCCGGAGTGGATTGCAGCTTATCGAGTTCGTCGGGGCGACGTGACACCGTCGCGTCTGGTGGAAGTCGTGGAGGAAGCACGTCAGCCGCCGCCCGAACCGCATGCCATCCAGCAGGAAGCCCTGGCCGCTCTGCGGGCTACACGGCTGGCGGGAAATCAAGCCGGTTTGGTGGTGTTGGCCACCGGGCTGGGCAAGACCTGGCTGGCGGCCTTCGATTCGACCGGCGACGATTTCAGCAGGATCCTGTTCGTCGCTCATCGCGAGGAGATCCTCAGCCAGGCCCTGGAGACGTTCCGCCAGATTCGTCCCTTGGCGCTTCTTGGTCGATACACGGGAAGCGAGAAGGCGGCGGATTCCGACGTGCTGGTCGCGTCGATCCAGACATTGGGACAGACGCGGCATCTCGATCAGTTCGCGCCCGGCAGTTTCGACTATATCGTGGTGGACGAGTTTCATCATGCCTCGGCCCGCACCTACCGCCGCTTGATAGATCACTTCACGCCGCGATTCCTGCTCGGCCTGACCGCAACACCCGAACGTACCGACGGCGGCGACTTGCTGGCGCTGTGCCAGGAAAACCTGGTCTATCGGCGGGACATACTGGCCGGCATCGAAGCCGGTCTGCTTTGTCCCTTTCAGTATTATGGCGTGCCGGACGAAGTGGACTACTTGAACATGCCCTGGCGCAGCACGCGCTTTGATGAGCTGGCGTTGACCGAGGCGGTGGCCACGACGCGGCGCGCCGAGAACGCCTTGCAGCAATACCGCTTGCGCGCCGGCCAGCGGACGCTCGCCTTCTGCTGTTCGCAGCGGCATGCCGACTTCATGGCCGACTACTTCACCAACGCGGGAGTTCGCTCGGTAGCGGTACACTCCGGTCCGAACTCGGCTCCCCGCGCCACGGCACTCGACGAGCTCGCAGCCGGCAGAATCGGAGTGGTGTTCGCCGTCGACATGTTCAACGAGGGGTTGGACGTGCCCACGATCGACACGGTGCTCATGTTGCGGCCGACTGAGTCCAGTACGATCTGGCAACAACAATTCGGTCGCGGCCTGCGTCGAGCGGAGGGCAAGGCCAGACTGACGATGATTGATTACATCGGCAATCACCGCACGTTCCTGATCAAGGTGCGTTCGCTCTTGCAACCGCTCATGGGCGCACGGCAGTCGGACGCCGACGTGCTAAGTGCCTTGCACCGTCTTGAACAAGGCCAGGCAGCACTGCCGGCCGGCTGCGAGGTGACCTACGAGCTGGAAGCGATTGACATCATCAAGTCGTTGCTCCGCACGCGGGCCGCCGATGACGCGATTGTCTCCTTCTACGAGGATTTCCGGCAGAGGCACGGCGGGCGTCCGACGGCCGTGGAATTGTACCATTCGGGCTACCGGATCCGTTCGCTGCGCAAGTCGCACGGATCATGGCTCGGTTTTGTTGGGTCCATGGGAGACCTTGGCTCAGGGGAGGTGCAGGCGGTTGGCGCGGCCGGCGAGTTTATCGATACCCTGGAAACGACGCCGATGACGAGAAGCTTCAAGATGCTGACTCTACTGGCAATGTTGAATCTGGACGCCTTGCCAGGCGGAATCGGCATCGAAGAGCTGACAAACGAGTTTCAACGAATCGCTCGGCGAAGCCGGACGCTGCGCGTGGACGTCGGCGAGTCGCTTGACGACGATGGTCGTCTGCGGTCCTTGATCATACAAAATCCCATCGCCGCCCTGTGTGGCGGCAAGGGGACGGGAGGTTTTTGTTTCTTCAAGTTCGACAGCGCGACGTTGCACTCGGAGTTCAGCGTGCCCGCGGAGTGCCGCGAGGAGTTTCAATGCCTGGTCCGCGAACTGGTGGATTGGCGACTGGCCGAGTATCTCGGCCGGAGTGATTCCAGCGACTCGTCCCAGCGTTTTGTGTGCAAGGTGATTCACGCCGGTGGCCGACCGATTCTCAAGCTGCCCGACCGCCGGCGGTTCGCGGATCTGCCGAGGGGCTGGGTGGAAGTTCGGGTCAACGATCAGACACTGCGGGTGAAGTTCGCCAAGGAGTATGTCAATCTGGTGCGCAGCCAGGAGGAGTCGGGCGCGAACCTGCTGGGCCAGATTGTGCGGGATTGGTTCGGCGCGGACGCGGGCCGCCCTGGAACCGGCTTCCAGGTGGCGTTCGAGCGGGCTGGGGAGTCATGGCAGATGGAGCCGGTGAGGAACGATGCTGCTCGCGAAGGGGGCCCTGTTTGACGAACCAGGGGTTGTGCGTGAGCGCTGGACCGCGGCCTTTGTCGCAATTCGCCGCGGGGGCCCCCCGGCTACGAACTCCCGTGACGAAACACCCCGAAGGCGACGGTGAACCCCGAGCCGGGGGAAAGCATTGGAAGAAGGCAAGGCCCCAACGGCCTGTCTCGGCGTGGGGCACTCTTTCCTGCTTTCTCCGACCGACCAGGTTGGTGTCCAGCTGAGATCGGCATCCGATTCCGTTAGGAAAACAACCACGTATTCCTTACGCAACCTGCAACGTGCAGGCAGGACAAGTCATTGAATCCGTGCGGTTCCGGACAAATCCGGATTGCCCCCTTTCCCACCCCGTTGTTTCGAGTGTTTCGAGCGTTGCGTGTGTTTCGACTACATGGGAAAAAAATACTTTTGTCCCCAAGACAGGAGGTAAAAGCCATGTCCACACGAATTCCCGAGAATTTCCAGACGGTTGCTCCAACAGCAGCCGACGCCGTGCTCGCCCGCGAGTCCAGCCGCCGCTTGGCAGCTCACAAACTTGGCCGCCGACCTGCTCAACGTCTCCCGCCCCTACGTCGTCAAGCTGCTCGAAGAGAGCAAAATCCCGTCCCGCACCGTCGACAAGTACCGCCGTATTCGGTTCGACGATCTCATGGCCTACAAACGCAAGGACGACGAGGCCAGGGCCAAGGTGCTCGACCAACTGACGGCTGAAGCCCAGGAGCTGGGGATGGGCTACTGATGGAGCACCCCGTCACTGCCGTCTACGACGCGAACGTCTTGTACCCGGCCCCGTTGCGTGACCTGATTGTCCGGCTCGCACAGGCCGGGCTGGTCCGCGACTGCCTTGTGACCGGCTATGAGGAGCTGGCCGACTCCATGGCACTGCCCGATCCCGATGACCGCCATGTCTTGGCCGCCGCCATACGCGCCGGTGCGGAAGCCATCGTGACCCATAACCTCACGGACTTTCCCGGGGAAATTCTGGCCGGCTTCGACATCGAGGCCCAGCATCCGGACGATTTCTTCGTGTCTCTGCTCGACCTGGCTCCCGGTGCGGTTTGCGCCGCCGTCAAGGCGCAGCGGGACAGCCTCCGCAACCCGCCAAAGACGGCCGAGGAGTTACTTGCGACACTTGAAGCCCAGGGCCTGACACAGGCGGTTGCCAGCCTCCGCCAGTTCGCGGCCCTGCTCTGACGAGCCGTGCGGGCCGAACTGGCGGGCTCAACCAGCGCAAAGCCAGAGGCCAAGGCAGTGAGCCCCCGCTCGGAATCCTCCTCCGGCTCTGGCGAAGAAAAATGTGAGATTTTCGCGAGCGGTGACAACCTGTGGTCACTCCGTGAGAAGACCGGCGAGCGGCAGGCGTGGTACGCTGGAATGTGTACAGACGCACACTCTTGGCGTACCGGAGAGTACCGATGCCGGCTCAAGCCAGAAACCAGGTTGTCCGCAACGGGGAAATCGCGGTCTACCACTGCTGGTCGAGGTGCGTGCAGCGAGCGTTCCTGTGCGGCCAGGATTCGTACACGGGCGACGACTACGATTATCGCCGGGACTGGATCGAGAAGCTGCTCGAATACCAGGCCGGGGTGTTCGCGGTCGACGTGGGCAACCACAGCGTGCTGTCGAACCACCTGCACCTGGTCGCTCGCACGCGACCCGATATCGCGGCCGGGTGGTCGGACGAGGAAGTGGCTTGCCGCTGGAAGCTGGCCTGGCCGGAGTGGAATCCGGACCAGCAACGGTGGGTGCGGGAGCCCACGGACGAAGAGATCGAGCGGTTGCTGGGAAACCCCAGCAAGCTGGAGTACGCTCGGCTGGGGCTGAGCAATCTGAGCTGGTTAATGGCTCGCTGCAAGGAGCCGATCGCGCGGCTGGCGAACCGTGAGATGAATCGAGCCGGCCATTTTTGGGAGCAACGCTACGGGTGCCGGGAAATCCTGGATGAGCAGGCGCTGCTGACCTGCATGGTGTACGTGGACATGAACCAGATCAAGGCGG